>NZ_CP192507.1:789694-1098291 GCF_050613145.1 Lysinibacillus sp. LZ02
AAATGGAAGACTACCGACTTGGTAATGTAAACGGATTACCGACAGCAGATGTCGTGAAGTTTATGTTAGTAGATGAATCGTGGATTTGTGTGCGCCCGTCCGGTACAGAGCCGAAGTGTAAGTTTTATATTGGGGTAAAAGCCCAAAGTGAAACAGATAGTATGAAGCGAATGGAACAATTGAAAGAATCATTGAGATTATATTTACAATGATTGCTACATTATGGACCACATTTAGGAGTGACTGAATGTGGTTTTTTGTTTTTTTCTCAGTACAAGTTATTACGTACACATATTTACGGTAGTTGCTGTTAAGATGCATTTCGACATTTCAAAAATATTTTTTCTTAAAATTCAGAAAATTATTCCAATTTTCCTAAATTTAGTTTAATATATTTTATAGTATGGTAAATAAAAGGGGGAAAATTGTCATGAAAAACTAAAATTTTATGTAAATATCTCCACAGCACATGTATTAAAAATTATCCTCTAGATGAATACTACACAAATTACATTTTGATATGGAATGCATTCGAGTAACAACTCACATAATGGTAACGATGTCTTAGGCTATGAGTAACGATCGTGTACTTGTTTTGTTTGAAGAAATTACTGGGAGAATAAAAGAGTCACCATATTTTAATTGTAATATACACCTACTCTCCTTTTGCAGTATTGTATGATTCCCACTTAAATCATTGAAATGGAATAGATTGCTGTTTTGACCACCCATTTTTATCGTAAAGGAGGTGAGAAAAATGTGAGCGATTCCCGTAAAAACACAGCAAAACCCTTAAGCGGTTAGGTCCGGCAAGACTGCGCTCAAGGGTTTCAGAAGACAGGAGTATACCTGCCTTAAGCTAAGTATACTCCTTTTTTTCTAAAATTAAAGTAACTAATTTTAAAAAAGGGGGATTTTTACAATGAAACAATTTGAAAAGTTTAATTTGACAATGAAGTCATCTGCTATTTGGTCACATTCAACAGACAATGGAGAAATTCATTCGGCCATTTTGCATGATTATCAAATTTATCATTATCCTAAACCACCGCTTGCTATTTTTAATGACAATTTATTTCGAATTGGCTCCAGTTTACGCGGTGCTAAAGATGCAGCTGAGGCAATTTTAGGATCGACTAGTATGTTTCCGTTCATGATTGATCTTGAACATAAAAACGTTTGGTTTCCTTCAAAATCGCCAGCTAATATAGGTTGTGTTTGGTTTGCATTACACGCTATAAAGCTGCCGCTTGATATTAGCCAAGAAGAGACAAAGGTGATTTTACATGGAGGACTTTCTATGAATATCCCTGTTTCTTTTCGGTCATTTAAAAGTCGATGTCATGCAGCGCATATTTTGCGCTCTAAATCTTTAGATAATCAGTATCCACAACCATTTATCTATGGAAAGCCACGTAAAGAGATTACTGTTATTTGTGATGATTATCGAGTGAAATATACAGTTAAGGAAAAGAAAGAAGGCTATGAGGAGCTGTAATCATTATTGATGAGGTTTAAGCAAACTTTAAGATTCCTGTTTTATACTAAAGAACAGGAGTCTTTTTCTTTTTAGAAATCACAATAAGTTGTTAGTTCGCAGGGAATTTTTAGTCTTTTCCTACTTAAATTATGCATTTAAAATGTGGTAAAAATAGTGAATAAGGTGATAGACTACATCTTACTACGTATAAGATAATAAGCAGTAGGAGTAAGCAATTGGGGGTAGTGTAATGATATTTAAAAGACAAGAAGGATTTCGTTACGCATTTGGTGAGCCGCTTGAAGCGAAGATCGTGATTCTTATCAACGGAAAGCCGTTACATGGTGATGGAACATCTGCCACAGGACAGGTTTTAGACATTAGTCCACGCGGTATGAAGCTGAGATCGGAAGTCGATTTAAATGAGCATAAAAATGATATGTTGCAGTTAGAAGTTTCATTTGTCCTTGATACGACACAAATTAGAGCAATTGGTGAAGTTGTATGGTCTAAAAATTTCGGAAGCGGGTATCATTATGGTATTGTCTTTTATGATCAATCTGCTATCGAAAATTTAATTATCGGTGAGCTGAAAATACGGAGACGTAAGGAAGTTTTAAAACCGAAAATTAATGGGTAAATTTTAAAAAAGATTTTTCAAATAAGAAGGGTTTTTTAAAAGATTGTCGAAGTAAGTATTATAGCCGTAATGAAGGAGGAGTTTACATGCTAAAGTTTAACATTCGTGGCGAAAACATTGAGGTAACTCCAGCGATTCGCGAGTATGTAGAAACAAAAGTGGACAAAGTTGAACGCTATTTTAATGAGGACGTGAATGCAACAGCAAACGTTAACCTCAAAGTGTACAATGACAAACAAACGAAAGTAGAAGTAACGATTCCGATGAAAAATGTGACGCTTCGTGCCGAAGAACGTCATAACGATATGTACGCAGCTGTCGACTTAATTGTGGATAAGTTAGAGCGTCAAATCCGTAAGCATAAAACAAAAGTAAACCGTAAATTCCGTGAGCGTGAGGGTGCTGGTTTATACTTTGCACATGTTACGCAACCTGGGGCAGAAGTGGAGCAGGAAGAAGAATACGCAATTGTTCGTACAAAGCAATTTGACTTGAAACCAATGGATCAAGAAGAGGCAATTCTTCAAATGAATATGCTCGGTCATGATTTCTACATCTATACAGATGCAGAATCAGACAGCACGAACATTGTGTACAAACGAAAAGATGGAAAATACGGCTTAATTGAAACAACTTAACGAAACGCTAAGCCCTCGTGTCATGCGAGGGCTTTTTACTATTTATCTTTATTTAGTCGGTGTCCAAACGCATGCTAAAATAAATGAACTTAGGCTAAGAGCGCCGCTTCCTGCGGCAAAGCCTAAGTGACCCACATCCTGTGGGCCTAAGCACAATTCAAAATCCGGACGCAATTACGCCAAGGCGTAATTGATAATAAGAAAACAAGGACATTTACCAAAAGAGAATGGCGTTCTTTACGGCTGTCAGTTTGCACCACCTCATACCTAAATGCTAAAATGAAATGTGATACTAAACGGGAAGTGACAATTCATGCTAAACATCTTAAATAAAATGTTTGATTTCAATAAAAAAGAAGTAAAACGCTTAGAAAAGATTGCGGATCAGGTAGAGGCGTTAGCGGGTCAAATGGCTAGCCTTTCAGATGAGCAACTGCAAGCGAAAACACCAGATTTTAAACAACGTTATGAAAATGGGGAATCGTTAGATGCGCTATTACCAGAAGCGTTTGCGGTAGCGCGCGAAGCAGCGAAGCGTGTATTAGGCATGTTCCCATACCGCGTACAAGTAATGGGGGCTGCATCGTTACATGATGGCAATATCTCGGAAATGAAAACCGGGGAAGGTAAAACGTTAACCGCCACAATGGCCGTTTACTTAAATGCTTTAACGGGTAAAGGTGTACATGTTGTGACAGTCAATGAATACTTAGCAACACGTGACGCGACAGAGATGGGTGAGTTATACAACTGGCTTGGTTTAACAGTTGGTTTGAACTTAAATAGTTTAGATAAAAATGCTAAACGCGAGGCTTATGCAGCGGACATTACGTATTCAACGAACAACGAGCTCGGGTTTGATTATTTACGTGATAATATGGTGTTGTACAAGGAAGATAAAGTACAGCGCCCGCTTCACTATGCCGTGATTGATGAGGTCGACTCGATTTTAATCGATGAGGCACGTACGCCGTTAATCATTTCTGGACAGGCTGGCAAAATGGCGCAGCTGTATGTACAATCCAATGCATTTGTACGTATGTTAAAAGCCGAAGAGGACTACAATTACGACGAATCTTCGAAAGGTGTAACATTAACGGAAGCAGGAATTGAGAAGGCAGAGCGCGCATTTGGCATTGATAATTTATTTGATTTATCACATGTACGCTTGAATCATGCGATTAACCAGTCGTTAAAAGCGCATGTGTCTATGCATCGCGATGTCGATTATGTTGTGCAAGACGGCGAAGTGATTATCGTTGATGGCTTCACAGGGCGTTTAATGAAGGGGCGTCGCTATTCAGACGGGTTACACCAAGCGATCGAGGCAAAAGAAGCGTTAGATATTCAAAATGAATCGATGACAATGGCAACAATTACATTCCAAAACTACTTCCGTATGTATGAAAAGCTTTCCGGCATGACAGGTACAGCGAAGACAGAGGAAGAGGAATTCCGTAATATCTATAACATGCAAGTAATCGTGATTCCAACGAATAAACCGATTGCGCGTGATGATAAGCCAGATTTAATTTATGCATCGATGCAAGGGAAATTTGAAGCAGTCGCGAAAGATATTGCAGAACGCCATCAAGCAGGGCAGCCGATATTAGTCGGTACAGTAGCGATTGAAACGTCTGAAATTATTTCGAAATTACTAACGAAATATAAAATTCCACATAATGTATTAAATGCGAAAAACCATGAGCGTGAAGCAGAAATTATCGCCAATGCGGGGAATAAAGGCGCCGTAACGATTGCGACGAATATGGCCGGTCGTGGTACAGATATTAAACCAGGTGAAGGCGTACTAGAGGTTGGTGGTTTAGCTGTTATTGGTACAGAACGCCATGAATCTCGCCGTATCGACAATCAGTTGCGCGGTCGTTCAGGTCGTCAAGGGAACGTCGGTGTGACACAGTTCTACTTGTCTTTAGAAGATGATTTAATGCGCCGCTTCGGTTCTGACAATATGAAAAATATGATGACCAAGCTAGGGATGGATGATTCACAGCCAATTCAATCTAGAATGGTGTCAAAAGCGGTTGAATCCGCCCAAAAACGTGTAGAGGGTAATAACTTTGATGCGCGTAAACGTTTATTACAATACGATGATGTATTACGTCAGCAACGTGAAGTAATTTATAAAGAACGTGAAGAAGTGCTGGAAACAGATAACATGCGCGGTCTTGTGGAGAATATGATTCATGAGTCCATTGAAAATGCGGTGGCGATTCATACACAAGGGGAACAAAAAGAGTGGAACTTACAGGCGCTTGTCGATTACATTTCGGGGAACTTACTGGATGAAGGTGAGTTAACCGTTGGTGATTTTGAAGGTTTAACAGCTGAGCAAATCGTGAATGTAATTAAAGAAGTTGTCACAGTTCGTTATAATGAGAAGGAAGAAGTATTAACGCCTGAACGGATGCGTGAGTTCGAAAAAGTAATTTTACTTCGTGCCATTGATACGAAATGGATTGACCATATCGATGCGATGGATCAACTTCGTCAAGGGATTCATTTACGTGCATACGGTCAAAATGATCCGCTACGTGAATATCAACAAGAAGGTTTTGCGATGTTTGAGGACATGGTCTCTTCCATTCGTGAAGACGTGACGAAGTATGCGATGAAAGCTGAAATTCGCAACAACTTACAACGTGAGGAAGTAGCGAAGGGACAAGCGGTGAACCCGAAAGAAGACGGCGATGCAAAGCCGAAAAAAATGCCTGTTCGTAAAGCCGCAGAAATCGGACGTAACGATCCATGTCCATGCGGTAGTGGCAAAAAGTATAAAAACTGTCACGGGGTAGCGGAATAAATAAATGCTATTGCTACTGGGGGTAGTTATGCTCGTATAGAGTAAGGTTTTGCCCGTATGGAGCTAGTTTATGCTCGTTCAGCGTGAGTGTATAATAGCGCATGCATGATAAGCTATAATATCATCTCGACCGAAAATTGGTCGAGATGTGTTTTTCTAATTTGTACTTGGAGGATTTTGAATGATGATTGAATTAGCAGAAGCAAGAAATATCCTTGAAACTACAGCTACTAAGTTAGCGGACTTCAGGGGGTCTCTTTGACTTAGAAAATAAAGAGGCACGTATTCAAGAGCTAGATGAAATGATGTTAATGCCTGATTTCTGGAATGATCAGCAAGGAGCGCAAACGGTTATTAATGAAGCGAATGGCATTAAAGCCATTGTCAATGAATATAACGATTTATTATCAACGCAAGAAAATCTTGAAATGACGTTGGAGCTTTTAAAAGAAGAGCCAGATGAAGATTTACAAGCAGAACTTGGTTCAGAATTAGAACAATTTGAAGTGAAGATGGCGGATTTCGAACTGCAAATGCTATTATCGGAGCCTTACGATAAAAATAATGCGATTTTAGAGCTTCACCCGGGTGCTGGTGGTACAGAGTCTCAAGACTGGGGTTCGATGCTACTGCGTATGTATACACGTTGGGCAGAAAAGCGCGGCTTCAAAGTAGAAACACTGGATTATTTACCTGGTGATGAAGCGGGGATTAAATCAGTTACGTTGAAAATATCAGGTCATAATGCTTACGGCTATTTAAAAGCAGAAAAAGGTGTACACCGTCTTGTTCGTATTTCGCCGTTTGATTCATCGGGGCGCCGCCATACATCGTTCGTATCATGTGACGTGATGCCAGAGTTTAACGATGAAATCGAAATCGAAGTACGTACAGAAGATTTAAAAATTGATACGTACCGTGCGACAGGTGCTGGTGGGCAACATATTAATACAACAGACTCGGCTGTGCGTATTACCCATGTGCCAACAGGCGTTGTTGTGCAGTGTCAATCGGAACGTTCACAGATTAAAAACCGTGAGCATGCAATGAAAATGTTAAAAGCGAAACTATATCAATTAGAAATTGAAAAGCAAGAGCAACAATTAGCTGAAATCCGCGGTGAGCAAAAGGAAATCGGTTGGGGCTCGCAAATCCGTTCATATGTTTTCCATCCATACTCTATGGTAAAAGACCATCGTACAAATGAAGAAACAGGGAATACGGGCGCTGTAATGGATGGCGATTTAGATGCTTTCATTAATGCATATCTTCGTTCGAGAATCGGTTAAATTAGGGAAATAAGAATCGTCTAGTCACTTAAGGCTAGGCGTTTTTTATTTGCTAATTTCGTATGTTAGGGCTGGATTTAAGAGATATTGACAACCACCTAAAAAATGCAAAGGCGTATGTAAAGGGAAATGATATGTATACGTCATGATAGTATTAAGGGAATATCTTGTTCAATATGTAAGTGCTATAGTATGTATCGATATTCAAGTATACGCCCTCGCAATAAAAAGCGAATGTGTCGTGTTAAAACGGTGGGTTAAAACGATGCCAATCTTTATAAACTGCTTTAAATAACATTGCTGCCGTGACATATTGATTGTTGAAAGAGGAAATTAAGACTGGCAAATTGATATCTATTTTATCTTTAAAGGTAACGGTGACATGTGTTTTATGATTCATAATATTTGTGACCGCGTTATAGGCAATCCAAATATTATGCTCAGATCTAGGTGAATAGAGAGGAAACATGATGTAAGGTTGGTAGCCGCTATCTACACCGATGACAATAGGGAGCTTATGTTTATTGTCTGCAAGGAGTTGTTTAGCGCGTTCGGTAGCTGTGCGATAGCTGCTGCCCATACTTTTGCAAGCGTTGTCTACGAGTTTAAGAGATTTTTTGGGTACATGAAAAATGCCTCTTTTTTCATAAACAAGTGTATGATTTTTTTGGCCGTGGCGAATAGATTGTAGTAGATACGTATCACGATTGATTGTGTAATCTGGTGTAAAGTCGTGTGGTCTAGTCAATTATACCCCTCCTTTGTTAGCATGGTTATTTACAATAATACTGATTCGTAAATAAAAAGCAATATAAAATTAGAAAATTCTGAAATTTAAATTTAATTATTCAGAAAATATTGCAAATTGGACCCTGTTTTTTGTATAATAGCAAAAAGGGTATCGGGGTGATATCGATGGATAAATATTATTCGTATACAGATTTTTTACGAGCGGTCGGGCAATACCCAAAGGAAATGGAAAGTGAAAAGCTGTTGAACGACATTTATTTGGATTTATTTTTAGGCAGGTTACAGCGACTACAACGCATTGACCAGCTAAAGCAACTCATCGATATATCATTAGATGAACGAAATGAACAAGCATTCCAGCAATATTGTGAAGAGTTACAATGTTTACAGGAAGAAATTAAAAAAGAATAGATAAAAATCGCTACGGAATATTTCGTAGCGATTTTTTTGTGCGCATTTAATGTGAATTTCTTTTCTAGCAATATTTAATAGAATATACGTTCGTTTATTTGTCGATTATTGTAATGGGGTATGTTAAAATATGTTTACGGATATAGAGAAAGGACGATAGACAATGAGCGAAACATTTGATATACAGTCCAGCTACCGACCGAGTGGTGATCAGCCTACAGCGATTGTGGAACTCGTGCAGGGAGTAAAAGACGGGAAGCGCCACCAAACATTACTCGGTGCAACCGGAACAGGAAAGACATTTACGATTTCGAATGTGATTAAAGAAGTGAATAAGCCGACGCTTGTGATGGCGCATAATAAAACACTTGCAGGTCAATTATATAGCGAGTTTAAAGAGTTTTTCCCGAATAATGCTGTTGAATATTTCGTTAGTTATTACGATTATTATCAACCAGAAGCATATGTACCACAAACAGATACGTATATCGAGAAAGATTCGAGTGTGAATGACGAAATTGATAAACTCCGACATTCTGCCACATCCGCATTATTTGAGCGACAAGATGTCATTATTATCGCATCGGTATCTTGCATTTATGGTTTAGGGTCACCAGAAGAATACCGCGAGATGGTCGTATCGATTCGGACGGGGATGGAGATTGAGCGCAATCAGCTGCTACGAAGGCTTGTCGATGTACAATATGAGCGCAATGATGTCAATTTTACACGTGGAACATTCCGAGTACGCGGGGATGTCGTCGAGATTTTCCCTGCCTCTCGTGATGAGCATTGTATTCGCGTTGAATTTTTCGGGGATGAAGTAGACCGTATTCGCGAGGTTGATGCACTTACCGGTGAAGTACTCGGTGAGCGCGAGCATGTAGCTATTTTCCCTGCTTCTCACTTCGTCACACGCGAAGAAAAAATGAAAAAAGCGATTGACAATATTGAAGTAGAGCTAGAGGGGCAGCTCGAAAAATTCCGTGCAGAAGACAAGTTATTAGAAGCACAGCGTCTTGAGCAACGGACTAATTACGATTTGGAAATGATGCGTGAAATGGGCTTCTGTTCAGGTATTGAAAACTATTCACGCCATTTAACGTTGCGTGAAGCAGGTGCAACACCGTATACATTACTGGATTACTTCCCGGAAGATTTCTTACTCGTTATCGATGAAAGTCACGTAACATTGCCACAAGTGCGCGGGATGTATAATGGAGACCAAGCGAGAAAGCAAGTGTTAGTCGATCACGGTTTCCGTTTGCCGTCTGCACTCGATAACCGTCCACTGAAGTTCGATGAGTTTTTGTCTAAAGTGTCGCAAGCGATTTATGTATCGGCAACACCAGGACCATATGAGCTAGAGCATACACCTGAGATGGTGGAGCAAATTATTCGTCCGACTGGTTTACTTGATCCAACGATTGACGTTCGCCCAATTGAGGGGCAAATTGATGATCTAATTGATGAAATTCATGAACGTATTCGTCAAAATGAGCGTGTATTAGTGACAACATTAACGAAAAAAATGTCCGAAGATTTAACGGATTATTTAAAAGAAATGGGCTTAAAAGTAGAATATTTGCACTCGGAAATTAAGACGCTAGAACGGATTGAAATTATTCGTGAATTGCGTAAAGGCACGTACGATGTGCTCATCGGTATTAACTTACTACGAGAAGGATTGGATATTCCAGAAGTATCGTTAGTCGCGATTTTAGATGCGGATAAGGAAGGGTTCTTGCGTTCAGAGCGTTCGTTAATTCAAACCATTGGTCGTGCCGCACGTAATGCGAATGGGCATGTACTGATGTATGCAGATAATATGACAGATTCTATGAAAAAAGCGATTGATGAAACGAAGCGTCGTCGTTCGATTCAAGAAGCGTACAACAAAGAGCATGGCATCGTGCCGCAAACGATTATCAAGAAAATTCCTGATATTATTCGTGCGACACAAGCGGCGGAAGCGGAAGAAACATATGTCACAAAAGTGACGAAAGGGAAGAAGCTGACGAAAGCAGAGTTAGACAAGCTCATTGCAACACTTGAAATCGAAATGAAAGATGCTGCAAAAGCGCTTGATTTCGAGCGTGCGGCAGAATTACGTGATACGATTTTTGAACTGAAAGCAGAAAGGTGACAAAACGTGAAAAATACCGAAATTGTTGTACAAGGTGCACGGGCACATAATTTAAAAAATATTAATGTAACGATTCCACGCGATCAACTTGTTGTATTAACAGGTTTGTCGGGGTCAGGTAAATCGTCACTCGCTTTCGATACGATTTATGCAGAAGGACAGCGTCGATACGTAGAAAGTTTATCGGCCTATGCACGGCAGTTCCTTGGGCAAATGGATAAACCAGATGTGGACACAATTGAAGGATTATCACCCGCGATTTCTATTGATCAAAAAACAACGAGCCGTAACCCTCGTTCTACAGTAGGTACCGTAACGGAAATTTATGATTATTTACGTCTGCTATTTGCACGTGTGGGTAAGCCGGTTTGTCCAAATCATGGCATTGAAATTACGTCGCAAACGATTGAGCAAATGGTGGACCGTTTACTTGAATATCCAGAACGTACGAAAATGCAGCTCTTAGCGCCAATTGTAGAAGGAAAAAAAGGGACGCATGTCAAGCTATTAGAAGATTTGAAAAAGCAAGGCTATGTACGTGTTCGCGTAAACAGTGAGTTACGGGATTTAGATGACAATATTGAACTGGATAAAAATAAAAAGCATACGATTGAAGTAGTCGTGGACCGGATTGTTATAAAAGAAGGCATTGCCACGCGGTTAAGTGATTCACTAGAAGCAGCTCTTCGTTTAGCAGAGGGGCGTGTATTAGTCGATGTGATGGAGCAGGAGGAGCTATTATTTAGCGAGCATCATGCCTGTCCGCATTGTGGCTTCTCGATTGGGGAATTAGAGCCGCGCATGTTCTCGTTTAACAGTCCGTTTGGGGCATGTACATCATGTGACGGACTAGGCATGAAAATGGAGGTTGATCCGGATTTAGTCATTCCAGATTGGAACCGTACACTACTTGAGCATGCCATTGCCCCATGGGAACCGACAAGTTCGCAGTATTATCCGCAGTTACTAAAGGCGGTATGTGAACATTATCAAATCCCAATGGATGTGCCCGTAAAAGAACTGCCAAAAGAGCAATTAAATAAAATTTTAAACGGCTCTGGCAAAGACAAAATCGAATTTACGTATACGAACGATTATGGGCGTACCCATTCACAAATGGTTGAATTTGAAGGAGTACTAAAAAATATCGAGCGCCGCTTTAAAGAGACGACATCTGATTATGTACGGGAGCAAATGGAAAAGTATATGGCAGAGCAGGCTTGCCCGAGCTGTAAGGGGTATCGTTTAAAGCCGGAGTCCCTTGCTGTCAAAATAGGTGGCAAGCACATTGCGGAAGTAACGCAATATGCCATTCAAGAAGCACAACACTTTTTTGAGTCGCTCGTATTATCAGAAAAAGATATGCAAATTGCGCGTTTAATTTTACGTGAAATTAATGAACGGTTAGGCTTCCTTATGAATGTAGGGCTGGATTATTTAACATTAAGTCGTGCAGCAGGAACACTTTCTGGTGGGGAAGCGCAGCGTATTCGCCTGGCCACACAAATCGGCTCTCGTTTAACAGGTGTGCTCTATATTTTGGACGAGCCATCCATTGGTCTCCATCAGCGTGATAATGATCGTCTCATTTCAACGCTTCAAAATATGCGTGATTTGGGCAATACATTAATTGTCGTAGAGCACGATGAAGATACGATGATGGCAGCTGATTATTTAATTGATGTAGGTCCTGGGGCGGGTGTGCATGGTGGTACCATTGTGGCACAAGGCACACCACAAGAGGTCATGGATAATGCTGCATCACTAACAGGGCAATATTTAAGCGGGAAGAAGTTTATTCCACTACCGATTGAACGTCGCCCATTAGACGGTCGTAAGCTCACGATTAAAGGGGCATCTGAAAACAATTTAAAGAAAGTCAATGTGGATGTGCCACTTGGCCTGTTTGTTGCGGTAACGGGTGTATCGGGTTCTGGGAAGTCCACATTAATTAACGAAATTTTATATAAGTCACTGGCACAAAAATTAAATCGTGCAAAAGTGAAACCTGGTGCACATAAAGAAGTGACAGGGATTGAACAGCTTGAAAAAGTCATCGATATTGACCAATCACCAATCGGTCGTACACCACGTTCCAATCCGGCAACGTATACAGGTGTGTTTGATGATATTCGAGATGTCTTTGCAGCGACGAATGAAGCGAAGGTGCGCGGCTATAAAAAAGGGCGGTTCTCCTTTAATGTCAAAGGGGGGCGCTGTGAAGCTTGTCGTGGTGACGGGATTATTAAAATTGAAATGCACTTTTTACCGGATGTGTATGTACCATGTGAAGTATGTCACGGGAAACGTTATAATCGCGAAACACTCGAAGTACGATACAAAGAAAAAAATATTGCAGATGTACTCGATATGACGATCGAAGATGCAGTCGTCTTCTTTGAAAATATCCCGAAAATCCATCGTAAATTGCAAACAATTGTGGATGTAGGGCTTGGATATATGAAGCTTGGTCAGCCGGCAACGACTTTATCGGGCGGTGAGGCGCAGCGTGTGAAGTTAGCGTCAGAATTGCACCGTCGTTCGACAGGGAAGTCATTTTATATTTTAGATGAGCCAACAACAGGTCTCCATGCCGAGGATATTGCTCGTCTCTTAAAAGTATTGCAGCGTCTTGTGGACAATGGGGAGACTGTGCTTGTCATTGAGCATAATTTAGATGTCATTAAAACGGCAGATTATATCATCGACCTTGGTCCTGAGGGTGGCGATAAAGGCGGAACGATTGTGGCTACCGGCACACCAGAAGAAATTTGTGAAGTCGAAGCAAGCTATACAGGACGCTATTTAAAGCCAATTTTACAGCGTGATCGCCAGCGGATGGCGGCTATCATTGAACAAGCGAAAGTAAAATAAGTAGCTCTAAGTAAAGTGAATGAGCAAGCCAAGGCTATTTTAACTAACAACTAATCAGAGTCCGAATGAAACTTTTTATCCTCCCACATCGTATAATGATGTAAATGACGAAAGGGAGGATTTTTTTGATGGATGAACGTAAACGGATTTTAAAATTAGTGGAAGACGGAACGATTTCAGCAGATGAGGCTATTCAATTGCTTGAGGCATTATCAAAGCAAAAAGACTCCACGCCATCTTCATCACCTTCTACATATGTAGAGCCGGTGCAAGAAAAAAATGAATGGCAACAGTCAACATTTGAACAAGAAAAGAAACGTAAAACGACAGGCTTTGAAGATTTATTTAGTAAATTAGGTAACAAAGATTTAAATAAAAAGATGGACGAGCTTATGCATGAGTTACGCCATGATTTATCGGAGTTTAGCGGTCGCATGATGACGCTCATGAATACGACGCTGTCAAAAGTAAAGGACTTGGACGTTGAATTTCCGTTCGGTGAAAAGGTGGAGTTTGATAAAACGTACGCCTTTAATGCAGAAGAAGTAAGAGGCTTCGAAATTGATATTCCGAACGGTCGTGTAACGATTGAAAAAGGGACAGCACCAACAATTCAAATTGAAGCACATGTAAAAACATCGAAGAATGGGACAGAGCAAGAAGCAACGGATCGTTTTACAGAGCGCTTTGTGGAATTAAAAGACGGCAAAATTGAAGTGGCAACACAGGCAAAAATGGCACATGTGGCACTGCGTGTAGTACTCCCTGAGAAGCATTATGATGTGCTGATTGTTCGTTTACTAAACGGTGGGATTACATTAAACGATATTGATGCCAAAATTGTGAAAGTAAAAACGTACAACGGTAATGTTATCGTAGAGCATGCAACATTTGAGCATGCAGATTTACAATCAGCGAATGGGGCCATTGAAGCGCGTCACATTTCAGGGCAAGACTTAGAAGCGGAAACAGCGAATGGCCGTGTGTACATTGATGGCGATGTGAAAGAAGTAGAGGCGGAATCTGTTAATGGTCATGTAGTAGTGACAACAACTTCTACCAACGCGCATAAAGTGAAAGCACGAACAGTGGCAGGCTCTGTAGAAATATATGTACCAAAAAATGTTTCACTAGATGGGCAAGTTACTTCGAATTTCGGTCGAACAGACGTAGGATTAGCAGATGTGACAACGCGTGTCGAAGAAGACCAATTTTTACTAAAAACATTACATTTCGATAAAATCATTACGGATGCACCATTACTCAAATTAGTTGGTGAATCACGTACAGGTTCCATTGTCGTTCGTTACACAACACAGGGTGAATAATTTGTGGAGCAAGTCGCTTAGGCGGCTTGCTTTTTCGTTGTGCCGTTTTGAGTGATCAAAAAGAAAGTGTATCCGGGCACAAAGGAGGGGAGACGAGCAAAAGCACAAAGATATTTTACGAATTCACGAAGTTTTCAAAACTATTACAAGAAATTTACATCGAAAGAAGGGGTTATGCTATTTTTATCGAATGTAAGAGGATAGAGTGTCGTATTTTATCGTATAAGAATGAAATAAAACTGTAATAAAATAAGGTATTCAAAATGCTATAATGATAGAGAAAACAAATTTCGATTTAGTAATTATTAGGTGGTTTCGTTAAATGATCCAAATGAAGAATGTTGTAAAAAAGTACCCGAATGGTGTCGTTGCAACAAACGGCATTTCTATAAATATTAGCCAAGGTGAATTTGTCTATGTAGTTGGTCCGAGTGGTGCCGGAAAATCAACTTTTATTAAGTTAATGTATCGAGAAGAAAAGCCGACAGCTGGCGAAGTCATTGTAGCTGGGATTAATTTAACGACATTAAAAAATGCACGTGTACCACATTTACGTCGCCAATTAGGTGTTGTGTTTCAAGATTTTAAGCTTTTACCACGTCTAAGTGTGTATGAAAATGTCGCATTTGCAATGGAAGTAATTGAAGAACATCCAAAGATTATTCGTAAACGTGTCATGGAAGTGCTAGAGCTAGTTGGCTTAAAGCATAAGGTACGTATGTTACCGAGTGAGCTTTCGGGTGGTGAACAACAGCGTGTATCGATTGCGCGCTCTATTGTTAATAAGCCAAAAGTGTTAATCGCAGACGAACCGACTGGAAATCTAGACCCTGAAACATCATGGGAAATCATGGATATATTTGAGGAAATCAATCGCCAAGGCACAACGATTGTCATGGCGACGCATAATCGTGAAATCGTGAACACAATGCGTAGGCGTGTTATTGCGATTGAGGGCGGGTTAATTGTGCGTGATGAATACGGAGGTGACTACGGCTATGAAGGGTAGAACGTTACGTCGTCATTTTCGTGAAAGCTTTAAATCATTAGGTCGTAATAGTTGGATGACCATTGCATCGATTAGTGCAGTTACGGTCACTTTACTGCTCGTTGGTGTGTTTGCCATTATTATGATGAATTTAAATAAAGTCGCAACGGATTTAGAAAATGATGTGGAAATCCGTGTGTTAATTGACATTATGAATGATGAAGAACAAAAGAAGACAGCTGAGGCAGAGCTGATGGCGCAAATTAAAAACTTGCCAGATGTAGCCGAGGTCGTCTATTCACCAAAGGAACAAGAGTTGTCAGACTTAATTAAAGATTTTGGTGAGGAATTAAGTTTATTTGAGCAAAACAACCCATTGCACAATGTATTGTATGTAAAGGCGGTTGACCCGCAGCAAACAGCAAATGTAGCTGCGCAAATTGAAAAGTTGGATCATACATATGAGGTATTGTACGGTGAAGGAAAAGTAGAGAAGTTATTTAGCTTCTTAAATATTAGCCGAAATATCGGATTAGTATTAATTTTAGGTTTATTGTTTACCGCGATGTTCTTAATTTCCAATACGATTCGCATTACGATTATTGCGCGTAAAGACGAAATTGAGATTATGAAATTAGTAGGGGCTACCAATTCATTTGTACGTGTTCCCTTTGTATTTGAAGGCATGTGGATTGGTCTACTCGGTTCTATTATCCCAATGGTTGTCGTTTCGCTCCTATATTACAACTTATACCATACACTTGCCCCACGTATTCAAGGAAATCTATTAGAACTCCTTGAAGTGACACCACTTCTATATCAAGTAAATGCATTGCTGATGGGCATTGGTTTACTCATTGGGATTTGGGGAAGCTTTATGTCTGTTCGTAAATTCTTAAAAATTTAAGCTTATGAGAAAGGGGTATTCCCAATTGAAGAACGGAAGTAAAAAGCCTTGGAAATGGTTAGCGGTTTTCATGGCGCTACTATTAATTGTACAAGTCCCTGCTGCATATGCGACATCGCTTTCTGATTTAAAGCAGGAACAGAAACAATTACAACAAGAAAAAGATGCGTTAAATAATTCAATTAACGAAAAAAGTACAGAAATTAAAACGAACCAAACAAAGCAAGAACAATTATTGGAACAAATTCAAACATTAAATGCAGAAATTAATAAAACAAATAAATCCATTGAACAAGTTGTTGCCGATATTAATCTAGCGAATCAAGAAATTGCAGAATTAGAGAAGGACATTGCAGAATTGCAACGAAAAATTGATGAGCGTAACGTATTATTAGAAGAGCGTGCACGTGCGATTCAAGCAGGTGGTACAGTGAACTATTTAGATGTATTACTTGGCGCAAATAGTTTCGTAGATTTTATCGATCGTTTCTCGGCGGTTAGTACGCTAATCGATGCTGATCGTCAAATTATGCGCGATCAAAAAAATGATCAAGAAGCGTTAGAAGAGCAAAAATTGGCGCTCGAAAATAAGAAAAAGCAACTTGAAGAAAATCAAGCAAAATTAGAATCATTAAAAGCTTCTTTAAATTCTCAAAAAGCAGAGAAAAATAAATTGGTCGATGCGCTTGAAGCAGAACAAGCCAAATTGAAAAATGAAAAGGCATTATTAGAAGAAGAGTATTCTGAGGCATTAGAATTAAGTAAAGATGTTGAAGCGCAAATTCGAAAAGAACAAGCCCGTTTAGCAGAAATTGCGCGTCAACAAGAGGCGAATAAAAACAATGGTGGTGGCGGTGTGTCAGGCGATACACCAGCTGTATCAGCAGGTACTTGGACAACACCAACGACTGGTCGCTTAACATCGCCGTTTGGCTGGCGAAATCTCGGCTATGGTAACGAGTTCCATTACGGAGTAGATATTGCGAATTCAACGGGTACACCAATTGTTGCAGCCGCTGATGGTGTTGTGTCGTATGCATCGAAACTATCTACTTATGGCAATGTCATTATGATTACACACTCGATTGATGGCCAAATTTGGACAACTGTGTATGCTCATTTAAATAGCTTTAATGTAAGTGTTGGCGATTCTGTTTCAAAAGGACAAGTCATCGCTGGCATGGGCAGTACGGGACGTTCGACAGGACCACATCTACACTTCGAAATGCATACAGGTACATGGGCTGGGGCACGTAAAAACGCTGTTAACCCATTACGCTATATTTCACTGTAAGATTTAAGGGACCGTCTGAAAAGGCATTTTGAGACGGGACCTTTGCGACGAGGATGGTGGCATGTGGATGCGACCATCGCAGGAGCAATATAATCATTATTAAGGAGTGAAGGGGGTGTTCTGAAAGTTTCTACTTTCTGGACACCTTCTTTTTTTGCTATGCTAGAAAAGAATTTACAAGGAAATCATCTATTGATATTCGATATAGTGGAGGCAAACGATGAAGAAAAATATAGGGTTAGCTGTCGTGTTAGTCCTAATAGTCATTGCAATTAGTACGTTTATAAAGCAACAAACGGATAAAAATAACAAGATTGCACAAGTAGGCTATGAGGTCGATTTAACACAAGAGGAAGGTTTACAGAAGGGGCAAATTGCACCAGATTTTACGCTCCAAACGTTAACTGGAGAGTCCGTGACACTGAGTGATTTAAAAGGAAAAAAAGTTATTTTAAACTTTTGGGCATCTTGGTGTCCGCCGTGTCGCGCAGAAATGCCGCATTTACAAGAATACTATGAAAAGTATGCAGATGCAGATAATGTGACCATTATTGCAGCCAATACGACATACAATGATCAAGGCGCAGAGAATGTTCAAAAATTTGTCAATAGCTATGACATCACATTTCCTGTTTTATTAATGCCAGAAGATAACATTATTAAATTATATGAAGTGCTCACGATCCCCTCGACGCTCATGATTGATACAGAAGGACGTATTCAATATTATATTCAAGGGCCACTGGATGAAGAGGCGATTCGGGAGTATATTGCAAAATTAGATTAAGGTGACGAATTTCGGCTTTTTGTGTATGTTCTTATCAATCTCTTCATATTTTAAGAGTAGAGGTGAGAAGGATACGAAAAAGTCGACTTTTTTTCTTTTTAGCATGTATTGTGCTGGCTGTTGTCATTTATACATTCGTTCGACAGCAGGTTGTAACAGTGGAAGGTGCTAGTGACCTAGACGTTGTGGAGGAATTGTACACGCTTATTGAAGAGCAATCCGTGTATGATTTGGACAGCGGAACGATTGTAGAAGGCGCATTACGTGGTATGGCTTCTGCAATTAAAGACCCGTACAGTTCGTATTATTCGAAAGAGGAGGCAGCGATTCATAAAGCGTCGCTTGCTGGTGAAAAAGTCGGAATAGGCGTTGAAATTGCTGAGAAAAATGGGAAGTTTATCGTTGTATCACCCGTTAAGTCTTCTCCAGCTGAGAAAGCAGGCATACGGCCATATGATGAAATTGTACAAATTAACGATGTACGGTTAGATGGTAAAACGATTGGTGAAGTAATTAAACTGATGCAAGGAAAGGCAGGAGAAGAAGTAACACTTGTCTTATATCGTCCTAGTATCGAACGTCATATTAAAGTAGCTGTTGAACGAGCAAAAATGGAAAATGATACAGTTGATGCAAAAGTGATTACAGTAGAGAATGTGCCCGTCGGCTATGTAACAATTAGTTTATTTGCAGAGAACACGCTTGAGCAATGGTTGCAAGAGGTGTCAAAGCTAATCGAACAAGATGTCCAAGCACTCATTGTAGATGTGCGTGATAATCCAGGTGGCTATTTACATAGTGTGGCGGGCATTATTAGCACAATTGGAGAAGAAGGAAAAGTATTTGCTTATATGCAAGATGGAAAAGGGAAGCTGGAGCCTTTAAAAACGGTTAAGCTGGATGAGATTGAAGGCTTAAAGAAGGAAATTCGTGAATTACCGATTGTCATTTTGCAAAATGAAGGTTCGGCATCTGCGAGTGAAGTATTTAGTGCAGCGATGCAAAGTTGGGGGAAAGGGACGCTTGTCGGTACGAAAAGCTTCGGTAAAGGCACAGTCCAAGAGACGTGGGATTTAGCAAATGGTGGTTCCGTCAAGCTTTCTACAAATAAATGGCTAACACCGAAGGAAACATGGATTAACGGAAAAGGAATAAAGCCCGATATCGAGGCAGATCAGCATCCCTTATATATGATTGAATTTATACCAGTGCGTGGTAGCTTTGAAGTGGGCGATTTTGCGGAAGAAGTAGCATACGCGCAAAAAGTATTGCATGCATTTGGCTTCCAAATCGTGCGGCAAGATGGCTATTTTGATGAAACCACTCGGGAAGCAGTTGTAGCATTCCGTGAAAAATATGATTTACATGACGGCGATAAATTAGATGAATTATTTTTCGAAAAAATGCAAGAGCAAGTAGCCCTCTATAAGAGCAAAACAGAAAACGATTTACAACTACAGATGGCGGTTAGCTATGTCATGCATAAGCTAGGTCATTAAATTTCTATACGCAATAAACGATGCATTTGATACAATGACAGTAATGATAGAAATGGTAGGTGGAGTTATGCACATAGACGTTTTATTAGAAATACTTCGAGCCATCGGACGATTTTTCATCAACCCAATCGTTTATATGACAATTTTCTTAACAATTTTTTTAGGCTATCGGCGTGTAAAAAAAGAGCGGAAATCATTTAATATACGTATTTTAAGCGGTTGGTCAGAATTGAAAAATAGCATACTTGCTAGTTTGCTTGTATCGTTTATTGTATCTGTAGTGATCATGGCAGTGGGCTTAACGATGACACCGCAATTTTTACTGATTTTAATGGCTGTTACGATTATTGGATTAGTACTCTATACCTTTCACTTATTATCACCGATTGTATTATTTGCTCTCAGTGTAGTAGCGTTAGTAATACTTAGAGTAATAGGTAAGGCGTATACAATTGTAGGAGTAGAAATTTCTGGCGTCATTTGGCAAGATGTGACGATTGTGCCGCTTTGTATTGTAGCTGGATTATTAGTCATTGTAGAAGGGGTATTAATCCGAAAATATGGCGCGAATTTAGCATCGCCTATACTGGAAAAGACGAAACGTGGCTTACAGGCAGTTTCCTATTTTTCCAAACAAGTATGGGTTTTGCCGCTTTTTGTGTTAATTCCGGGAGAAGTTATTCCGTCATACATCCCATATTGGCCACAGTTTACAATTGGTGAGCAAGCATTTAGCTTCGTGTTATTCCCATTTGTGATTGGATTCCAGCAACTGACGCGTAAAACATTGCCTGTTTATTTTTATCCAAAGCTAGCGAAATCGATCATTTGGCTAGGGAGCATGGTTGTACTTGGCGGCATCGGTGCTTACTTTGTACCAGAAGTGGCGTTTGTTGTGCTCATGCTAGGTGCGCTAATGCGTTTGTTCATCGTGTTACGCTACAAATTACAAGATCGTGATGATGTGTATGCGGTAGCACCTAGTCCAATAGGGGCAACCATTGCGGCGGTTTTACCTAACTCACCTGCTGAGAAAATGGGCTTACTAACTGGCGAAGTGATCAAAAAAGTAAACGGTCGCGAAGTACAAACAGAACGTGAATTGTATGAGGCGCTTCAAGTAAATGCTGCACATTGTAAACTGGAAGTGCTTGACCATAAAAAAGAGCTTCGCTTAACACAACACGTCGTCCATAGTGATGACCACTATCGAATCGGGTTACTGTTAGCGAGGTAAGCAGAAAGCATCTCTTTGTGAGGAGGGGTGCTTTTTTTGCGTTTAAATAGTTGTAAGTGGTCAAAACAGCCGTACGAACGGGCAAAACACGGTCGTATTCGGTCAAAATGATAACCCAAACAAAAAAATGGCGCGAGAATACGCGCCATTTGGAGTCGTTAAACAAATTGTTTTTTCTTATTCCAACGATTATAAATGATTTCTACTAATATCGCAGAAGCAAGTGCCGATACAATGATAGCCCAGCCGGTTGAAAGCCATTGTGTCCAATAAAACATGCAATTTAAACTAGCTGCAATCAGAGCGAGCAGGAAGACTTTTCGATTACCACGCATGGATGGCACGAGAAGTCCAATAAACATCGCGTACAGGGCGACCGACATCGCTGCTTGTAAAAACATCGGTAAGTTTGCACCGATTAAATGTCCAACAGCAGTAAATACAACCCAGCTACTATAAGCAGCTAAATTGACACCAAAGCCAAATGCCATGGGAAGGCGTTCTTCTTTTCGAGTAGCCAGAACAGAAAAAGTTTCATCCGTTACCCAAAAAGCGAAAAGTCCCTTGGTCCATTTCGGTGCATGGACCATTTTTTCATTGAGCGCGGCAGACATTAAAAAGTGGCGAATATTTACGATCAACGTATTGAGTACGATAACAAGCGGGTCTACCCCTTTAGAAATCAATGTTAAGCTAATATACTGAGAAGCACCTGCATACACAAATATGCTCATGGCGGTTGCTTCTAAAATAGAAAGGCCGGTCGTTTTTGCGAGTAAGCCAAATGTTAAGGCAACAGGAAAATACCCGATAGCAATAGGCATACCAGCTTTTAGACCGGAGAAAAAATGAAGGTCTTTCAATGAACCCAACTCCTTAGATTACACTAGTACTAAACTGTAAACGGCTAATGCTGCGATAGCGCCGAGTACGACGAAAATCACATTGGCGCCTGCATAAGCAATGCCAAATGCGACAACAGCTCCTAATATCCCGAAGAAATAATCTCCTTCTTGGATATAAAAAATAGCTGGAAATATGAGTGCGCCTAAAATGGCAAAAGGAATATTTCGTAAAATGCCAGATAAAAAGGGCGGCAATTCGATCCCCTGTAAAAAGGTTAACGGAATGGCCCTTGGTATATATGTAACAAGTGTCATACCTAAAATCATCCACCAATATGAAATCCCCATGTATTACTCCCCCTTTAGTTGCTTTTTCTTGTTGACAAGGTTACAAATGAATACAAAAAAGAAACGTGCGAAAACGAAGTTCTGTTATTGTGAATAAAATGTAGCGCCTCTGTGCAATGATATTAACAGTGAAACCAAATGTTATGAAAAGGCGTTCTTGTTAATGAATTACACAAGGTTATTTTGCTGTTTATTTACCGACAAACAATAGCAAAAAAAGATATTTCAACTATTAACAATGCTTTTGCACGTATTATAATAATATTTAGAAATTTAAGATAGTACAAGAGGGAATTAGATTTGGGGTGGTTTACATGTTCGATTGGCTGACAATTGAAAACATAGAAGAAGTAGAAAAGTATTATCGAACATTGGGGCCGCTTGTCGGAGTGTTGTTACCATTCATTGAATCGTTTTTACCGTTTTTACCGCTCGTTGTTATTGTTGTAGCAAATGCTAATGCATTCGGTTTATTTTGGGGATTTGTTTTATCATGGATTGGGACAGTGCTAGGGTCATATGTTGTATTTTTAATTGTCCGGAAATTTGGCAGACATCCGAAGCTGCATTTCTTTACGCAAAGTACACGTGTACAGAAATTGATTCAATGGGTTGATATGAACGGGTTGAGTCCGCTTTTTGTCCTGTTATGCTTCCCATTTACTCCATCTGTTTTAGTGAATATTGTAGCGGGTCTGTCAAATATTCGAAAGCATTTTTATTTAGTAGCGGTTATATTAGGGAAAATGGTGATGATTTTTGTTATGAGCTTTGTTGGACATGATCTTACGGCGTTAATCCGCAGTCCAATTAAATTAGTGCTGGCAGTTGTGGTGATTTTTCTTTTATGGCTGTTTGGTAAAGCAGTGGAAGTCCGTTTAAATAAAAGAGTAGAAAGAGATTTACGAAATGCACAGAGAAAAGAGCACGGCGGTGAAGTGTAACCGTCGTGTTTATTTTTTGAGGGAAATGGCAAGTAAAAAGGGATATTAGGCAAGTAAATAAACAAATTAAGCAAGTAAATTTAAAAATATCGCAGGACGGTTCGATTGTGTGCGAGGTTTTTGTAAGGAAGATAAGAAAGTATAAGTTTTTCTAGTATGAACTTTTTTAATTCGCACACGAACATGTATTCTGAGGTACAATAGAGGCAACTATATGTAAGGGGGGATTGCATTGTCATTACGCATTATTTCGGGGCGTGCAGGCGTAGGGAAAACGACTGTTATCCATCAAGAAATTATTGATGATTTAAAACAGCATCCGTTAGGGCATCCGATTTTCATCATCGTACCGGATCAGATGTCTTTTACAACGGAGCATGATTTAACAAATAAATACGATGTACGTGGGATTATGCGTGCTCAAGTATTAACATTTAAGCGACTAGCTTGGTTTATTTTGCAGGAGACAGGCGGGATTGCGAAGGAACGGATTGATAGCTTCGGTTATCGCATGTTATTACGCCGCATTTTAGAGGAGCATAAAGAAGAGTTTCAGTTATTCCGACAAGCAGCAGGGAAGCGCGGATTTACTCAGGAAGTCGAAATGCTACTGCGAGAATTTAGTCAATACGATATTACGAGTGAATCTATCGTGCTGCTCATTGCAGAATTAGAGCAAGTGAAAGCCTCGAATACATTGATTGCGAAAATGAAAGACTTCCACATTATTTTACGCGAATTAGAAGAACGCATTGGCGATAGTTATGTAGATGGGGAAGGGTTTTATCCTATTTTAGTAGAGCAACTTCAACATTCATCGAAAATCAAAGAAGCTCATATTTACATTGACGGTTTTGTTATGTTTACAAAACGTGAATTGGCGATTGTTCAACAGCTACTTGCATTAGCAAAGCGTGTCACAATTGTACTGCCATTTGATGATGTAACTGCGGCGACACAACCGGAAGCATTATTCCATCGTGCTGCCTTTTCGTATGACAAATTGATTCAAGAAGCGATGCAACTAGGAGTTGAAGTAGAACCACGTGTGCATTTAGAACATACATTTCGTTTTACAAATGATGATTTACTGCATATTGAAAAACAGTTTCATGCACCTGTTCCTGTACAAAAACAGGCAATTGGCTACGCACAAATTATGGAAGGGGCCAATCGCCGCGCGGAGGTACAAGGGATTGCTCGGGAAATACTTCGTCTCGTGCACGAGGAAGGGGTTCGTTATCGCGATATAGGGATTATGTATCGGCAAGCGGATGTGTATGATCCGATTATTCATACGACATTTGCACAGTACGGCATTCCATTTTTCTCGAATGAAAAGCGGCCGATGCTCCATCATCCGTTAATTGAGCTTACTCGTTCTGCTCTTGAAGTGATTCAATCGAACTGGCAATATGAACCGATTTTCCGCGGGGTAAAGACCGATTTATTTTTCCCGTTAAATAGCGATATGGATACGATGCGAGAGCAAGTAGATCAACTAGAGAATTTTGTCATTGCAAAAGGGATTCAACACAATCGTTGGAAAGAAGATAAGTTCTGGGTGTACAAGCGTTTCCGAACATTAGAAAAAATTGGAACGGTACAAACTTCAGCAGAGGCAGAAATGGAACAGCTACTGCATCGTGCCCGTGATATGATTCGCACGCCACTTCTTGCATTAGAGAAAAAAATAAAAGCAGCCGAAAATGGCTTAGAGCTGGCAAAAGCCATTTATGAATTTATTGATGACTTAAAAGTATATGAAAAGCTCCAAGCATTAAAAGAGCAGGAATTAGAAGAGGCTGTATTTGAGTTTGCCAGTGAACATGACCAAGTATGGAATGGTTGGGTCAATGTGTTAGATCAATTTGCGCTCATGTTTGGTGACCAACAGATTGCGCTAGAAGATGCGATGCAAGTGTTAGAAGAAGGATTCGATGCGTTGGAGTTTTCAAATATTCCGCCGAGTCTTGATGAAGTAACGGTGGCGACTGTGGAGTTCTCCCGTTTTGATAATATGAAAGTCGTATTTGTCATCGGTGTGAATGATGGTGTATATCCAATGCGTATCGATAAAGAAGGTTTGATTAGTGATGCTGAGCGTGAATACTTTGATGCGATTGACTATGAGCTAGCACCGAACTCTCGCAGTAAATTACTACAGGAGGCATTTTTAATCTATCGTGCCATGTCTTCACCGACGGATCGACTTTATCTCACGTTCCCGAGTGCAGATGAGGAAAGTAAAGGGTTGTTGCCATCGCTGTATATTAACCGGTTACACAAACTGTTTGAGGTGGATGGTAAGCGGACATTGCCGCATACGCGCATTTATATCGATCCAATTGAAGAGTTAGAGAAAGAACAGATTTTGCATTATTTACGCCATCCAAGTCCTGCTGTTGCGTATTTAACGATGCAATTAAAACATGCGGAAGTGAACGGCGAATTGGCAGAAGAGTGGGTTGCGCTCCAGGCATTTTATGAGCGGCATCCGACATGGCAAGAAGTACTTTACGATGTAACGAAACCGCTGTATAAGAAAAATGTGGCGGAAACATTAGTAGATGAAAATACAGCGGCTCTGTACGGGGAGGAATTATCAGCGAGTGTTTCACGTATTGAGCAATTTTTCCGTTGTCCATTTGCTCATTTTACATCGTATGGTCTTCGCTTAGAAGAACGAAATGAATATAAGCTGGAAACATTTGCGATGGGGGATTTATTCCATGAAGCGCTTCGCATGATTTTAACGAGTCAGGACGAGCCGCCAAAAACATATAGCGAATGTTTACAACAAGCACGTTCGACGGTAGAGCCTTTAGTAGGGGTATTTTCCTATAGTATTTTAGAAAGTAGCTCCCGTTATATATACATTAAAGAAAAGCTGATTCGTGTTGTCGCGCGTACATTATTTGCATTAACAGAGCATGCAAAGGTGTCTAAGTTTAAGCCGATTGTACATGAAAAGCCGTTTGGGAAGCGGGATGATAAAGGGGTACAAGAGGAAGAACAAGCATTACCAGCGCTTGAAATTGAACTAGACAACCGACGCAAAATGATTTTACGTGGCCAAATCGACCGGATCGATGCCTATGAAGAAAAAGAATCGGTGTATTTACGGGTTGTCGATTATAAATCATCAAGCCGCGATATTGATTTAAATGAGGTATATCACGGGCTTTCCTTACAATTATTAACGTATTTAGATGTCGCATTAAAAAATGCATCGTTGATATTACCAAAAGCAGAGAAAGAGATTATTGTAGCCCCGGCCGGTATGTTATATGTCCATGTGCATGATCCGCTTATTCGTTTAGAGGAAGTGGTGGATGAGCAAATTCGTGAATTAAACCGTCTGGAAAAGTATCGGATGAACGGACTTGTCACGAGTGATATCGATATTTTAGAGGCGATGGATAGTGACTTGCCGGAAATAAAAAAATCAAATGTTATACCGGTTTCATTAACATCAAAAGGGCTAGGGGCGCACTCAAAAGTCGTCGATGACACAGCTATGCCAGCGTTGCAGCAGTTTGTCATTGAAAAACATAAGGAAGCGGGCAATGAAATCTTTGCTGGGAAGACATCGATTTCACCATTTCGCTTAAAGAAAAAAACGGCTTGTGACTATTGTAGTTATAAAGCAGTTTGCCAGTTTGATCCGAGCGATGGTACGCAGGCTTATGAAGATTTGAGCGCGCAAAAGCCAAACGCCATCATTGAAAAAATAAAGAAGGAGTGTGGATTACATGATTCCAACGAAGCCGAGTGAAGCGATGTGGACGGATGAGCAGTGGAAAGCGATATACGCTGAAGGACAAGATATATTAGTCGCAGCAGCTGCTGGTTCAGGGAAAACAGCGGTTTTAATTGAGCGTCTTATTCAAAAAGTACTTGCCCCAGCGGATAAACGAATCGATGTAGACCAATTGCTCGTTGTTACATTTACAAATGCTTCCGCAGCTGAAATGCGAAACCGAATGGCAGAAGCGCTCGAAAAGGCGATTGCAAAGGATCCACATAATCAGTTTTTACGCCGTCAATTAAGCTTGATTGGGAAAGCCCAAATTTCAACACTGCACTCATTCTGTTTAGCCATTTGTCGCCAGTATGCTTATATGATTGACCTTGATCCAGGTTTTCGTATTGCCAGTCAGGATGAGGTAGCGTTACTTCGTGATGACGTATTAGCGCAAGTGCTAGAGCGTGCTTACGGAGAAAAAGAAGAGACGTTAACGCGAGAAGAAGTATACCGGTTAGTGGATAGCTTTACGTCTGACCGAAGCGATCAGCAAATTGAAAAACTCATCGAGCAATTATATGAAATGTCACGTGTACAACCTGACCCGTATGCATGGCTTCGTACATTGCCAGATGCTTATCATTTAGCCGATGATGTAACGGTAGATGATTTACCATTTGTACAAGAATTAAAAAAATCAATCGAGCATACGCTCATTGCTGCTCATAAAAGTTTGCAAGAAATGCAAAGGTTTGCGATTGCAGAATTTGGCTTAACAGCGTATGCACCAGTGGCAGCGGAAGAAGAAGCGTTTGTACGAGTAGCGCTGGAGAAAATGCAGCACGGGACATGGCAAGACCTTTACGACCACATGCAAAAAGCAAATTGGGTGCGTATGCCGACTGTGAAAAAGGCGGATAATGCCGACGAATATGCAAAAAAAGTAGCGAAAGATAACCGTGATCGAGCTAAAGACTTAGTTAAAACGATAAAGGAGACATTCTTTGTTCGCAGTCCTGAACATTTAGTCAAAGAAATTCGTGATATGAAACCGATTATCGAAACGCTTGTGAAATTAACGGTCGCTTATAGTGAAGCGTTTAAACAGGCGAAGCTCGAGCGAGGATTAGTTGATTTCTCGGATTTAGAGCATTATGCGCTCGAAATTTTAACGGAAAAACAGCAAGATGGACTGACCGCTTCGGCAGTAGCACTTGATTTCCAAGTGCGTTTTAAAGAGGTGCTCGTCGATGAGTACCAGGACGTCAACATGCTACAGGAAACGATTTTACAGCTGGTCAAATCGGGCGGGGAAGCGGATGGGAACCTATTTATGGTGGGCGATGTAAAGCAATCTATCGTGCGCCCATAAGGGTATTGTATATTTCACCATTTGGCGGTGAATAAACTACAGAAACGGTTTATATATCAGCCGACTTATCTTGGAGGGAAACCAAAGAGGGAGTGTAGCATGTCGGTACAAGTCATAAGTTAGCCTAAACGGAAAGGTTACGACTGAATGGCGAGATATAAAAGATTCATATGAGGAAGAAGGCTAAACTGCTTGAAGAATAGTCCGAGTGGGGTCATGCTGGCACCGTCTAGGAAACCGTTTGAAACCTAGAATCTATTCTGTTCAGCGTATTAGATACTTGCGACTGAACATGGACGAATGCTCTAGATGGAAGCATAAGTCTAGTTTCTGATTGACGAAAGAATAGACACACTTCAAGATTGAAGAAAAGGATGAACGTTCCTTCCGACAATGAATCGAGCCTGTATACAATATACTAAATGGGGATTACCTAAGTTGGAACGCCGAAATGGCTATGTACAAAGGTACTGAATATCCAATATGGTAACGGAGCTCTCGTAGTAGTCTGAGATAGGGAAAGCCTATTACATGGCGAAGGAGAGCAGCTTATAACGTATAAAACAATAAAGAAAGGAGCGAAATGCTCTATGCAAAGTTCAGAAATTGTCTTATACAATCTATCAAAACAAGCGATGAAGGGCGGTTTTGAATTTGACCGTCTATACAGACATTTATACAACGAAGACTTCTATGTAAAAGCCTATACAAAGATATACAAAAATAAAGGTAGTGCAACAAAAGGTATCGACGAAGAAACGGCAGATGGATTTGGAGAAGAAAAGGTTCAAGAAATTATTGAATCATTAAAAGATGAAAGCTATCAACCAAAGCCCGTACGTCGCATTCATATCCCAAAGAAAAATGGTGATACAAGACCACTTGGTATCCCTACATTTACAGATCGTATCGTTCAAGAAGTTTGTCGTATGCTTATAGAAGCAATTTATGAGCCGAATTTTTCAAAACATTCACATGGATTCAGACCAAAAAGAAGTTGTCACACAGCATTAGTCGAAATTAAGAAAACCTTCACAGGTGTGAATTGGTTCATTGAAGGTGATATAAAAGGATTTTTCGATAACATTAATCATCGAGTACTAATAAATATTTTGCGTAAACGAATAAAAGATGAAAAGTTTATTCGTCTAATGTGGAAATTCTTAAAAGCCGGATTCGTTGAAGATTGGCGATTCCAGAAAACGCATAGTGGGACTCCACAGGGCGGTATTATTAGCCCACTACTCGCAAATATTTATTTAAATGAATTTGATGAATACGTCGAAAATGATTTGAAACCTTCATTTGATTTAGGTGAACCAAAAAAGCGTAAACGAAATACCGAATATCGAAAGTATGATATGCGTAATCAGCGTTTGCATAAAAAGATTAATGTGACAGAAGATGAAGGTTTACGACAACAAATGATTGAAGAATATAAGGCGAACAAGAAAATATTGCTCAATTTACCGTACTATGAACCAAATACCGATATGTATAAAGCAATGGAATATGTGCGTTATGCAGACGATTTTATTGTTGGTGTAAATGGGAGTAAAGAGGATTGTGAACGCTTAAAACAAGCAATGAAAGACTTTTTGAAAGACCGTTTACAATTAGAACTATCAGAAGAAAAGACACTCATTACACATAGTACAAAGTTCGCTCGATTTTTAAGCTACGATATTTCAATTAGCCATGATTTAAGTGTGGCGAAAGATAAAAACGGTGTAAAAAAACGTAAATATAGAGGATATGTTCAACTACGAATACCTCAAGGGACGATTGAAAAGGTCATCTTGAAAAACAAAATGGTTAAAGATATTGATGCTAAACAATGGGATATGTTACATCGACCAAGACTTGTCGGTCTACCTGATTTAGAAGTCATCGAAATATATAACGCGGAACTACGTGGACTATACAATTATTATGCACTAGCAGAAAACGTAAGTCAGAAAATGTGGCAATTGCGTTATGTTATGGAATATAGCTGTTTAAAAACACTTGCAAATAAATACAAATCCTCGGTTGCCAAAATGAAAACCAAATTCAGACAAGGTAAGTACTGGGGTGTAAAGTATGAAACAAAGCAAGGTGAAAGAATTGCGTACTTCTATAAAGATGGCTTTAAAAAGAAGAAAGAAATCTTCCAATCAGAAATAGACCAACTACCAAACTTTTATGCATATCAAGGCAGAAATGAATTAGAAAAACGGTTAAGTGCAAAACAATGCGAACTATGCGGAGATAACCACCCAGATACAAAGTTCGAAATTCATCATGTAAACAAGATGAAGAACTTAAAAGGTAAAGAATACTGGGAATGGACGATGCTCGCAAAGCAACGTAAAACACTGGTTGTATGTATAAAATGTCATAAAGAAATTCATAAACAACGATAGATTTGTTATAGGTGGAGAGCCGTATACTCTGAGAGGAGTACGTACGGTTCGGGGAGGGGTTCTTGGAAACCTACTACAGCAATGTAGCAAGGCGCTGGGTTCCTACTCTACTACGCCTTTCGTTTAGCAGAACCGCGCCTATTTTTGCGCAAATATAAGGAGTTTATGCCAAATCCGAATGGGACAGGGATGAAGATTGATTTAAATGCTAACTTCCGAAGCCGTCAAGAAGTATTAAATAGTACGAACTATGTATTTTCTCAAGTGATGGATGAGAAAGTCGGGGAAATTAATTACGATGATAAGGCGGCGTTAAAATTTAGCGCAAGCTATACGCCTGAAAATGTGCCTGTAGAACTGGTCATTTTAGATGAATCAAATACGAGTGATACCTCTTATCAAGAGGAGGCAACAGAAGAAGAGCAAGAAATAGAAGAGATCGGTCGTGCGCAGCAAGAAGCACGTTATATTATTAAGCGTATTCAGCATATGATTGATTCGGAGTATCCAGTGTATAATCCGAAAACAAAAGAGTCACGCCCGATTCGTTATAGCGATATTGTGATTTTGATGCGCTCAATGAAATGGTCGGCGGATTTAGCAGAGGAATTTAAAGCGGCAGGAATCCCGTTATATGCAGAGTCTGCGAAAGGTTATTTCGATGCACTCGAAGTAATGATTATGCTGAATTTATTAAAGGTCATCGATAACCCGTATCAAGATATTCCGTTAGCATCTGTGCTCCGTGCGCCGTTTATTGGGCTAAATGAAAATGAATTAGCAGAAATTCGCTTAGCTAAACGTAATGTCCCGTATTATGAAGCGTTAAAAATATATTTAGCTGATGGAGCACAGTCGATGCGTGTGGAGACCCGAAAGAAGCTCGAGCAATTTATGCATCAGCTAAGCGATTGGCGTAGTGCGGCTCGTCGCGGAGCGCTTGCAGATTTAATTTGGGATATTTATTTAAAGACACATTATTATGAAATGGTCGGTGCGATGGCAAATGGGAAGCAACGTCAAGCGAATTTGCGTGCGTTACATGACCGTGCCCTCGCCTATGAAAAGACATCGTTCCGCGGGCTGTTTCGTTTCCTTCGTTTTATTGACCGGATGAAATCGCGTGGAGATGATTTAGGCATTGCCAAATCGATTGGTGAAGCGGATGACGTGGTCCGTTTAGTGACGATTCACTCATCGAAAGGGCTGGAGTTCCCTGTTGTTTTTGTCGCAGGCATGTCAAGTAAGTTTAATATGCAAGATTTTAACGGCTCGTATTTGTTCGACCAAGACTTTGGAATGGCCGTAAAAGCGATTGACCCTGAGCACCGCATTGTCTATACATCGCTTCCTTACTTAGCGATGAAAGAGAAGAAAATTGCGAAAATGAAGGCAGAGGAAATGCGTATTCTGTATGTGGCAATGACCCGTGCAAAAGAAAAGCTGATCATGGTTGGCTCTGTGAAAGATTGGGAGAAGACGAAAGAAAAGTGGGAAGCATTGCAGGAGTTGCCGAGCGATGCCATTTTGCCAGACTATCTTCGTGCAGGGGCAAGCAATTATTTAGACTGGGTAGGTCCTGCGGTAGCGCGTCACAATGACTTCTTAACGTTATCCATTACGGAAGATGTGCCACAAGCAGAGATGCTCACAGATGCTTTATGGCAAGTGACGGTACTTTCGAATGACAAGTTCCGTGCGAAAAAAGAAGGGGAAGAAGTAGTAGTACAAGAAACAGAAAAGCGAGAGCCAGATGAAATTCTTGTGGAGCTACTAACGAAACGCTTTACAGCTGAATATCCATATAAACAGGCAACGATGAAGAAGTCCAAAACATCTGTATCCGAAATAAAGCGTTATGAAGCGCTACAACAGCAAGAAGACGCTCAACCAACATCACACTTGTTGAAACGTTCTACGACGATGTTAGCGAGACGTCCTATATTTATGCAGGAAAAGAAAATGTCCAGTGCAGAAATTGGTACAGTTGTCCATGCCGTCATGCAGCATGTACCACAACAAGGGTTTGTGAGTGTAGAAGAAGCGAATGCATTTTTACAACAATTAGTGGACCGAGCGATACTACGTGAACAGGAAGCAGCTGTGATGGAGATGGAAGATGTGATGCAATTCTTTGCTTCGTCGATTGGCGAACGGTTTAAACAGGCGACAGCAATGCTACGTGAAGTACCGTTTACATTAAGCCGTGTTGATCAAGATGATGATGCACAAATCGTTCAAGGGGTGATTGACTGCCTGTTCCGTGATACAGAAGGGCGCTGGGTGTTACTTGATTATAAGACAGATAAAATTCGTCCACCTTTTGATGTGGAGCCGAAATTAACGGAAGAGATGAGCAATCGCTATCGTGTACAATTATCGATTTATGCAGAAGCGATTGACGTCATTAAGCATATCCAAGTAGATGAGCAAGTGTTGTATTTATATGATATTGGGGAATGTATAAGTATGTAAGTTTTACAGCGTGCTACGATCGTGGCACGCTTTTTCATGGATAACAGGAACCACATAAGAAAGATAGTAACGCACACTATTTGGTACAAGTTGTGTTTTTCTAATAAGAAATTATGTGCCAATTAAATCATTGCTTCTATTTTTAACATTTATGTGAAGTGAACCTAGTCTCTACGTTTTACGTTTAATCTATTGTAAGATAAAGGATAGTAAAGGAGGTTTTCGATTGAATTTTCAGCCAACACAACTGAATGAACGTGTCGCGACCATTGATATAATCCGAGGCTTTAGTTTATTAGGGATACTGCTCGTGAATATTTTTGGGTTTTATTTGCCTCAGCCATACATTATGTTAAACGAGTGGTTTACCGAAGCGATTGATATCATTTGGCATCAGGCATTAGATATTTATGTGCAAAGTAGCTTTTACCCATTATTTTCAATGTTGTTCGGATATGGGTTAGCGATGCAGTATATGAAGGCACAGCGCGTGGGTACGAACTTTTATAAATTTGCCCCGAAGCGTCTACTCATTTTATTTGTTGTAGGGATGCTACATGCGCTACTACTATGGTGGGGTGACATTATCGCGATGTATGCTTTTTGTGGTTTTTTTGTCATTGCACTTATGCGCAAAAACAGCGGAGTGTTACTAACAATTGCACTCATTTTACAGATGTTAATGCACGGCCTTTATATATTGCTGTTTAGTATGCAAGGCATATTAAATGCAGAAATGACCGAGACAGCAGTAGATATCCAAAGGGTACAAAATGCCATTACCGCTTATGCTACAGGTGGATACATAGATGCTTTTATGCAACGCTTACATGATTTATCTATGCAGATGAGCTTTTTAATGTGGTTCAGTTCGTTATTTATGATTTTACCGTTTATGCTCATTGGGGCGGCTGCAGCGAAGTGGCAATTAATCGAACGCGCAAAAGAGTTAAAAGGATTATGGATTACGCTTGCGATTGTGGCAACAGTAGTTGGTTTATTTATTAAAAGTGCACCAACGACATTTTCGTATACGTATTTACTGTATTATTTAAAAATTTATGTAGGTGGACCGATTCTTTCGGTTGGGTACATCGCTATTTTCGTCGTGCTATGTTTCGTTCCAGCTATCGTCAAGGTATTATCACCACTTGCTAAAATAGGGCGTATGTCGATGACGATGTATATTTTACAATCAGTCATTTGTACGACGATCTTTTATAATTATGGCTTTGGCCTTTACGGGAAAATTGATGTACCAACAGCCGTGTACATTGCGGTAGGCATTTTTGTTGTACAAATCATTTTAGCGGAGCTATGGCTATCGAAGTTTAAGCAAGGTCCACTTGAAGCAGCGGTGAAGAAATTAACTTATAGAAAAATGTATTCAGAAAAGTGAGGAAATTCCTAAAGGTTTGATGTATGATGTAGAAAAAAGAAGGAGCGCTTTAACACTATGAAACTATTATCGTTTAAGCTAGACGGAAAAGTAAAATTCGGACCAAAAGTAAAAAAAGAAGAAGCCGTATGGGACGTTTTAAAAATTCAGGAGGAGTTAAATGTTCTTCCATCATTCCCGTCTACGATTATTGACGGTATTTCACTAGGTTTCGACTTTGTAGAAAAGATGCGTAAATTAGTCGAAGCAGCTAAACAAAGCGATAAAGTCGAAGCATTTAAGTATACATTTACAGAAATTGAGTGGCTTGCCCCAATTCCGCGTACACCGAAAAATATTTTATGTGTCGGAAAAAACTACAATGAGCACGCAGTGGAGATGGGCGCAGAAAAAGCACCTGAAAATATTATGATTTTCACGAAATCACCAACAGCGATTGCAGCAGATGGTATGACGTTACCAATTCATGCAGATAAAACAGATTCACTGGATTATGAAGGGGAATTAGCCATTGTCATCGGGAAGCGTGGTCAAAATATCCCGAAAGCAATGGCGTTTGATTACATTTTTGGTTACACAATTGGCAATGATCTTTCAGCACGTGATATCCAATACCGTCACGGTCAGTTCTTCTTAGGGAAAAGCTTAGATGGTACATGCCCACTTGGCCCATATCTTGTATCAAAAGATGAGATTCCAAATCCACAAAATCTTTCAATCGTAACGAAAGTAAATGGGGCATTACGTCAAAATGGTTCAACGAAGGATATGATGTTCTCAGTAGTGGATATTATTTCGCTTGTCTCGCAATATGTCACGCTTGAGCCGGGCGATGTGATTTTAACAGGTACTCCAGAAGGCGTAGGAAAAGGTATGACACCACCGCAATATTTAAAAGCGGGCGATGAAGTGAAAGTATCTATTGAAGGAATCGGTACGCTAGTAAATCGTTTTGAATAGTTTAGGAGAGAGTCGCTGAAGGGCGGCTCTTTTTTTGACGAGGGAATTTGTGTGTGAATCAATTTTGCTTGGATAGTTTTGCCTGTTTGCGATGTTTTTTTGCTCGGATAGATTATTCTTTTGCCCGTATACAATAACGTTTTGCTCATATAGAGGGTTGCTCTAACAATGGACTTCTTTTTGACACAAAATGTAGCTTACTATACAATCATTAAAATCGTATTCATTGAATCACATAATCTCGCATGGTAGGATATAGCATGTAAAGAAAAAGTATGAGGTGGGGACAATATGAGCTTTTTAGCAAGCACTACGCATCTGCACATTACGACTTGGGTAGTTGCATTAATTCTATTCTTTATCGCTGCTGTTTCAGCGAAGAAGCTGACAGGCGTACAAATGGCGTTACGCGGTGTGTATATTTTAATGATCATTACGGGTGGTGCGCTATTTATGGAGCATCGTGAAACAGTTGCTCTTGCAAATAATGGTAGTGGTATGCTATATGATATGAAAGTATTATTTGGTATCCTTGTCATTGGCTTTATGGAAATGATTTTAGCGCGTAAAAACAAAGGGAAGTCAGTTAATATTTTTTGGATTCTATTTGCAATCGTATTATTAGTTACATTATATTTAGGTTTAAGTGGCGGAATTGGCTTTAATTTATTCTAATCGACATAGGGGCTGTCCGAAAAGTGTTACTTTTACGGACAGTGCTTCGTTCCTATGTTAAATATCCGCTGCAGGCGGTGCTTCTGCGGTGGTAGAAATAAAATTTCCACCATCCTCGGCGCAAAGGGAGTGTCCCAGAATTACTTCTCGGACACTCCCTTTTTAGTTGTCACTGATTTGACGCATATTGAACTGTTTATTTAGCAAAACTTTATCCATAGGGGCTGAAATTTTGGTAAAATGACGATGGATTGGTTTGAGGGAGAGGATTAATTTGAAATGTAAAAAATGGATTAGTACAGCTGCCGCGAGTATGTTATTGGCAACTAGCTTATTTGCAACCCCTATGCAAGCCGAGGAAACTCGTACCATTGCAGACGAAAGTATATATGATGTGCTAGTAGACCGCTACTTCAACGGTTCTGGCAAAAACGATGAACATGTAAATACACAAGATCCAACGCAATTTGCGGGTGGAGACTTTATTGGTTTAGTAAGCCGAGGCGATCATATTGTAAAGCTTGACTATACGATTGTATCGATTGGGTCAATTTTTGCGACAGAAAAATACGACGGCTCTATGCCAATCAGTTATACAGCGTTAGAACCTCATTTTGGAACAGCAGAAGAGTTAACAACAGCAGTTGATTATTTTAATGACAACGACATAAAAGTGATGGTGGATTTCCCATTATCGAATGTCAGTGCCAATCATGAATGGACAAAAAATGCTGGTTGGGTGACTTCAACAGCTAATGGTCAGGCGCAATTCGATTTAGCAAATCCAGAGGTACAAGCGGCTTTAAAGACGGCGCTTGTTGAATTTGTGTCGGCATATGACTGTGGTGGTGTACGTCTCACAAACATAGACGGTGCGAGTGAAGCGTTTTTAAATGAGTTAATTGCAGCAGTGAAAGCAGTAGATGACACAATCTATGTGATCGCGAATGGTGAAAGCACTGCGAATTTTGATGCTGATTTCCATGAAGATACACATAGTTTATTAAAAGAAGCGTATAAAGATGTGGATTTAACAGCTGAACATGTCACAAAATATGCGACAAGTGGCGATAAACCATCACAGCTATTTATTGATTCGATTTGGACAAATCGCTTTACATATGATGTGATGGAAGGTGGTAATAAGTATCCACCAAACCGCTTACCATTAGCATTGACTGCCACTTTATTAATGCCAGGTGTAGCCGTTACACAGTACGGAACTGAAATTGGCATGAACGGTGAGGTAGGTCCAGAATCACATCAATATTATAATTTTAAAACAGATGAAGAATTAGTGGACATAGTTGCTAATATTCAATCATTGCGTAATCAATCATGGACTTTACGTAATGGTGAATTTAATATCCTAAAAAACGAAGACGGATTTTTAGCATTTGAGCGCAAATCAGATGAGGAACATTGGATTATTGTCATTAACAATACGAGTGTAACGAATCGTGTAAACTTATCGGCTGATGTAATTGGTGAAGATAAAGAACTGCGCGGCATGTTTGAAAGTGATATTATCCGTGTGAATAAGAACGGTGATTATCCGATTATTTTAGACCGTGAAATGTTTGAAATGTATCAGGTCATTGACAAAACAGGCATTAATATATCCTATATGATTGCATTGGCTGGTGTGTGGATTTTATTTACAGCCTTTATCATTGTTATTGTAAAACGTGGACGTAAGCGCCAAGGATCATAAAATTTAAAACGATTTCGGACAATTGTGCCGAAATCGTTTTTTTGTTTCCTTGTATTTCCAAAAATATTGCAAATTTATGAATCTATTAAAAAAGATAGAAAATCATAAGAGCATGAATATTGCAATTCAATATAAAAGGGTTTATCGTATAGGAGTTGTCTAACAAGTAGACGTCATACCTTTAAATTCAGAAAACTTTGTTAATACATTTATTGTTAGGGACATACATAGTATTAACTAAAATTGTTATGTCTAGAAGTTGAATAGTCATTCATTTAAGAGGATGAAGGTAAATAAATATATAAAATTATGTATTTTTATACACACGGAAGTATATTTTATACTTTTTTTAGAACATCAACTTCCTGTATAGATAAAATGGTTTACCAAAAAAATATCTATAATTCTCTTGGATGTGCTATCAATTTAGAGTGTTAAAGCGTTTTTTTCTAAAAATAACCATTTAGGAAGCTTGAAAGTTCAAATCTCTATGTTATTTCAGAATAATTCTAATTGTATATATTGACGAAGCCTATTTTTTAAATGTATAATTCAAAACAATATAAATAATGTTTAAGATTACGAAATATTCGAGAACTGAAGTGAAATTTGAATGTGCTTTTATAGATAGAATTTTCTGAATGTTCTAATCTATAAATGTTTTTTGAAAGGAGTAATAATTTGAAAACGTCAGAGGAACTTTTAAAGATTAACGATTTACATACAGGCTTCCGAATTGGCGATACGTATTTTAATGCGGTTGATGGCGTTTCTTTTACATTGCGTAAAAATGAAATTTTAGCCATTGTAGGAGAGTCAGGTTGCGGAAAAAGTACGTTGGCGACATCAATTATTGGCTTGCATGATCATAATAAAACACGTGTTCAAGGTGAAATACTGTTTAAAAATAAAAATTTAGCGCGTATGACAGAAGAAGAGTTCAATGAAGTGCGTGGCCTAGATATTGGTATGATATTCCAAGATCCACTTTCGGCTTTAAACCCATTAATGCGTATTGGAGAGCAAATTGAAGAAGGTTTGATTTATCATACGAATTTAACGAAGGAGCAACGTCGAGAACGTGTACTTGAGCTTTTAGGCCAAGTAGGTATTCCCAATCCTCCACGTGTTGCTAGACAGTTCCCGCACCAATTATCAGGTGGAATGCGTCAACGTGTGATTATTGCCATTGCCATTAGTTGTAAGCCACAAATTATTATTGCGGACGAGCCGACAACAGCGCTTGATGTAACGATTCAAGCACAAATTTTAGATTTACTTATTGAGCTGCAACAGGAAACGGAAGCAGGGATTATTTTAATTACACATGACTTAGGTGTTGTAGCTGAAGTAGCGGATCGCGTAGCCGTGATGTATGCAGGGCAGATTATTGAATTAGCACCAGTCGAAGAGCTATTTACAAACCCGAAACACCCATATACGCGCTCACTGTTTAACTCAATACCACAAATGAATAGTCAAGATGAAAAGTTAAATGTCATTGAAGGAATTGTGCCTTCATTAATGAAACTGCCACGTACAGGCTGCCGATTTGCGCCACGTATTTCGTGGATTCCACAGTCAGCACACGAAGATAACCCACAGTTACATGAAATTTCAGAAGGACATTTCGTTAGATGCTCATGTTATAAACACTTTTACTTTAAAGGCGAAGAAGGAGGACGAACATCATGAGTTTTATGCAAATAAATGATTTAAAAGTCCATTACCCAATTCGCGGCGGGTTTTTTAATCGAGTAGTGGATCATGTTTATGCTGTAGATGGCGTAACGATGGAATTTGAACGGGGCAAAGCATATGGTTTAGTTGGAGAATCTGGTTGTGGCAAATCGACAACAGGGAAATCGATTATTGGGTTAGAGAAGATTACATCAGGCGCTATTATGTATGAAGGTGAAAACGTTACCAATCGTCGCCGTGATCGAAATTCAGCTTATAACCGTGATATTCAAATGATTTTCCAAGATTCCACGTCAGCGATGAATCCACGTAAACGTGTTCAAGATATTTTAGCGGAGCCAATTCGTAACTTTTTAAGTTTAACACCGCAAGAAGAAACAAAAAAAATTAGTGAATTATTGGCCATAGTGGGGATGCCGGAAGATGCAAAATTAAAATACCCACATGAGTTTTCAGGTGGTCAAAAGCAGCGTTTGGGGATTGCTCGTGCGATGGCGACGAATCCTAAATTAATCATTGCAGATGAACCCGTATCAGCACTTGACTTATCTGTACAAGCACAAGTGTTAAACTTTATGAAGGATATTCAAAATGAATATGGCTTAAGTTATTTATTTATTTCACATGATCTTGGGGTCGTAAAGCACATGTGTGATTATATCAACATTATGTATAAAGGTCGCTTTGTTGAAACAGGTACGAAGCATGAAATTTATAATAATCCACAACATATTTATACGAAGCGATTATTATCTGCCATTCCGGATATAACACCGACTGGGCGTGAAGAACGTAAACGTGAGCGTATCGAAGTAGAGCGCCATTATCAGAAGGAACATGCGAAGTACTTTGATGACAATGGACGGGTGTTTGATTTAGTACCTATTTCAGCTACACATTTTGTAGCGGCTACATCTTCAACTGCACAAGTGAAGGAGGGAATCTAATATGTGGAAAACGATAGTTCGACGTTTTTTAATTATGATTCCACAATTATTTGTTTTAAGTTTAATTATTTTTGTTATGGCGCAGTTTATGCCGGGGGATCCATTTACTGGTAAGATTACACCGGAAACAGACCCTGCTCGTATTGAAGAATTACGTGAACAAGCGGGTTTAAATGATCCATGGTATCAACAATATGCTCGTTGGATTGGCAATGCATTCCAAGGTGATTTTGGTAATAGTTATACGTATAAAATTGAAGTGTCCACTTTAATTGGTGAACGTGCAATCAACACATTTTGGTTGTCATTACTAAGTGCTATTTTTCTATATGCTATTGCTGTACCACTTGGGGTACTAGCTGGTCGTTATAACGATTCATTATTTGATCGTGGTGTTATTTTATATAGCTTTATTAGTTTTGCGATTCCAACATTCGTATTAGCATTAATTTTCTTATATATTTTCGGCTACCAATTAGGTTGGTTCCCGACAAGTGGCTCAGTTGATGTGACACAGGAGCCAGGAACATTTGGCTATACGATGAGTAAAATTTACCATATGTTACTACCTGCTATTACGTATGCGGTTTTAGGGACGACGGCTATTATTCAATATTTACGGACAGAAGTTGTTGATGCGAAAACGATGGATTATGTACGTACAGCGCGTAGTAAAGGGATTCCAATGCGTAAAGTATATACGCGTCATATCTTCCGTAACTCGTTATTACCAGTTGCAGCATTCTTTGGTTTTACAATTACAGGTTTATTAGGTGGATCGATTTTCATCGAAACGATTTTTGCCTTCCCGGGTATGGGACAACTGTTTATTTCATCGATTGCATCTCGTGACTACAGTGTCATTACGGCACTTGTTATGTTATATGGCTTCTTAGCGTTATTAGGTAGTCTATTATCCGATATTATTATGAGTATTGTTGACCCACGAATTAGGATTGAATAGACCATACTAATGTTAAGGAGAGGTGAAAAACAAGTGGCTAAACAAAACAATAATCAAGCAGTTAGTGCTCCTCCTACAGGTATGCAAGTCGTATGGAGAGAGTTTAAAAAAGATAAAGTAGCGTTATTTTCGCTGATCGGTTTAATTATTGCAATCGTTGGTATTTTTATTTGGGCGACATTTTTTATCGACCAAGATTCGGTCATGCGTATTTCTTTACGTGATAAATTCGCAGAGCCAGGAGCTAAGTACTTATTAGGTGCTGATGCTGGTGGCCGTGATATTTTAGGTCAACTCATTGTTGGTGCACGTAACTCCATCATGATTGCCATTGCCATTACGATTATTACAGGTGTTTTTGGTATTTTAGTAGGTTTAGCATGCGGTTACTTTGGTGGCTGGATTGATAATATGTTCATGCGTATTATTGACTTCTTCATTACGATTCCATCAACGATGATTATTATTGTATTTATCACTATCGTACCAAAGTTAACAGTTACATCTTTTATCCTCATTATGAGTATATTTATGTGGACAGGAACAGCCCGTCTGGTGCGTTCCAAAGCACTTTCTGAAAGCAGACGTGATTATATTAATGCGTCGAAAACGCTTGGTACCAATGACTTCGTAATTATTTTGAAGGAAATGATGCCAAACTTAAGTTCGATTTTAATCGTGGAGCTAACATTAAACTTTGCTGGAAATGTTGGGATTGAGACTGGTTTATCGTATCTTGGATTCGGTTTACCACCATCTACACCATCTCTAGGAACACTTGTAAGTTATGCCAATAACCCGCTTGTTTTATCACAATATTGGTGGGTATGGCTACCGGCTGCTCTAACCATTTTATTATTAATGTTAGGCATTAACTATGTAGGTCAAGCATTACGTCGTGCAGCCGATGCAAAACAACGATTAGGTTAATAATACAAACATAAGGACATGCATTTTAGTCCTTATGCTTACGGTTAATTAACTAAAAATTAGTTATTTTCGATCCGTACAATAAATAAAATGGTTTATATTTACATACTACCATAATTACCAGATAAAGGTAAGTGTGTTGAGTATAAAAAAGCTGGGTAGATAAATATTTTTCCAGCGTAATAAAAAGGGAGGAAAACAATATGAAGAAAAATTGGTCACTTCTAGCGATGTTACTGGCAGTCCTTTTCGTATTAGCTGCATGTGGTAGCAAAGATGAAGGTACAAACGACAAAGACAATGGTACAAATGATGGTGAGAATACTGCTGAAGAGTTAGCGTTCCCGTCATCAATTGAAAACGAAGGGGAAGCAATCAAAGGTGGAACATTAATGGTTGCGATGCAAAAAGATGAGCCATTCCAAGGGATTTTCTCTTACTCACTTTATGAAGATGCATATGATGATTATTTAATGTATTTTGCTTCGAACAAAATCTTCGAAACTGACGGTGACTTCTTAATCACTGACAAAGGGATTGCAAGCTATGAAATCACTTCTCAAGAAGAAGGGAACAATGTAGTAACAATCAAAATTCGTGAAGGCGTAAAGTGGTCTGATGGTGAACCACTTAAAATTGAAGACTTAATCTTACCTTATTATATTATCGGTCATAAAGATTACACGGGCGTACGTTATGATGGAGATTTCCAAAATATCGTTGGTGCCGAAGAATACCACGCTGGTACAGCTGAAACAATTTCAGGTGTAGTAAAAGTAGATGAAACAACATTAGAATTACACTTAAAAGATATTACACCTGGTTTAGCATCAGTTGGTGACGGTCTTTTATACTATGCAGAGCCTAGCCATATTTTAGGTGATGTTCCGGTTGCTAATTTAGTTGGAAACGATGCCATTCGTAAAAATCCTGTAACGCTTGGTGCATTCGTAGTGGATAAAGTAGTTGCGGGTGAATCTGTACAATATAAAGCAAATGAACACTACTGGAAAGGGAAGCCAAAATTAGATGGCGTTATCGTAAAAGTAGTACCATCTTCTTCTATCGCGAAAGCATTAGAGGCGGGTGAATATGATGTAGCTTTAGCATTTGGCTCTTCTAAATACCCTGAAGTGGAAGGGTTAACAAATATTGATATGTTAGCACGTCCTGAGCTTTACTATTCTTACTTAGGATTCAAACTTGGTAAATATGATTACCAAAATAGCAAAGTCATTACGGACCTTGAAGGTTCAAAAATGGGTGATGTAAACTTACGTAAAGCAATGGCATATGCGCTTAACGTAGAAGAAGTAACAGAAGTATTCTATGAAGGTTTACGTAGCCGCGCGAACGCAATCGTGCCACCGGTGTTCTCTTCATTCCATCCAAGTGATTTAGAAGGGTACAACTACGATCCTGAAAAAGCACAAGCATTATTAGATGAAGCTGGTTATAAAGACGTTGATGGTGATGGTATCCGTGAAGATAAAAACGGTCAACCATTTGAAATCAAATTTGCTACAATGTCTGGTGACGACGTGGCAGAACAAATTTCTGCATACTGGTTACAAAACTGGGAAGAGGTTGGTTTAAAGGTAGTATACACAACTGGTCGTACAATTGAGTTCAACTCATTCTATGATAAAGTACAAGCGGACGATCCAGAAATCGATATCTTCATGGGGGCATGGGGTGTAGCTTCAAATCCATCTCCATCAGGTGCGTATAGTGATGTTGCACAATATAATCTTTCTCGTTACACGACTGAAGAGTTACAAACAACTTTAGATAATATTGACTCAGCTAAATCATTTGATACGGACTATCGTGCAGAGCAATTTGCGAAATTCGAAGAAATGATTTTCGAAGGTGCATCTGTAGTACCAATAATGTATCGTTTAGAGCTTACTCCGGTAAATAAACGTGTGAAAAACTGGGATATTGACTATGCGAACGAAACAATTACAAACTTACAAGATGTTGAGTTAACGGCTGACGCACCAATTAAATAATAGGCATCAGTAAACGAATAATCCCTTCCTTGCTTTAGGCGAGGAAGGGATTGTTTTTATTTAAAGATAAGAAAGTATAAAATTTTTCTAGTTTAAAGTGTGTCTAGGCATTCGCATCAAAATTTATTTTGCCACGAAAGCGTAAGCGGGCGCGAATGCACTTTTCTTATAAATGTAAGCGATCAGCAAGGAATTTACCAATGCCATCTTCGTTATTGCTCAGTGTGATTTCATTTGCGATGGATTTGAGTTCATCAATCCCATTGCTCATAGCAACACCAATTCCTGCATAATCAATCATTTCTAAATCATTATCTTCATCACCAAACGCGATAATACGGTCACGAGGAATTTCTAAATCATGTGCTACTTTTGAGATGCCGACTGCTTTATTTAATCCTTTACGAACGATTTCAATAATCGGGAAGGGTGCGCCCCATTTGCGGTGCTCGATTAGCTCTGCATGCACATCTTGCAGATGCTTGCGAATAAGCGGGACATTATGTTCATCTGCTTGGATTAATAAGCTTGTTGGGTCTTCCGGGAGGTTAAACTTTAAGTTGCCTGTTGTGACGCGTGGATTCCCCGTATTAAAAATATTTAATAGCGTATCATTTTCATTATGCAAGTAGACATCGTCGATGACTTCTGCAATTAAATTTTGATAATGGAATTTGTGCATAGAATCTACTACATCATGCACAACGCTCATTGCGATAGGGGAGTGCATTTCGCCCCATGCTCGATTGAGTGGATGATGTGTAAAAGCACCGTTAAAGTTGACGATTGGTGTTGTTAAATTTAACTCACTATAATAGAGCTGGCTTGCACGGAATGGACGACCTGTTGCAATCATCACTTGATGTCCAGCTTCCCTTGCTTTTTCAAGTATTTGTTTTGTATATGGTGAAATGGTTTGGGTATCCGTTAGTAATGTCCCGTCTAAATCTAATACAATTAAATGTTGTTTCATGTAGGAAAACTCCTTTCTACGTTCGTTCAATTTTATCGTCTTTTCTTTTCCCTCGTCAAAATATTGTACCCATTTTGACCACAATTTTGATACGCTTGTCATATAAAGTTCGTTGAGGAGTGAATTTATTGTTTGTGCAAAGAGAAGTGTGGAACAATATCCCACTATTACATGTATATAATGAAGAAATAAAACAAGATGCACCCATTGTACTTTTTCTACACGGCTTTATGAGTGCAAAAGAGCATAATCTGCACTATGCATATAATTTGGTAGAGAAAGGTATTCGGGTGATATTGCCCGATGCGCCTTTGCACGGAGAGCGCGTTGAAAATGTATCTGAATTGCAAATGAATGCTGCTTTTTGGCGGATCGTTCTAAAATATGTGAAGGAAGTGCAAGAAATTTACGAGGAGCTACAAGGGCGAGGGTTTAACGGCAAAATCGGTGTAATCGGTACATCAATGGGCGGCATTACGACAACAGGTTGCTTAAAAAAATATGACTGGATTGATGCAGCGGGTGTGTTGATGGGGGCTGTTAACTATACAGAAATGGCACAGTTTCAAATAAAACAACTAGAGGAGCAAGGAATAGATGTGCCAATGACGGCAGAGCAACAACAGGCTATGTTAGAAGTGTTACAGGAGTATAATGTGACAACGAATCTTGCTATTTTTGAGCGTATTCCGGTTGTTTTTTGGCATGGTCAAAAGGATCCGGTTGTTCCATTTCAAATGACGTATCCATTTTATGATACACTTGTGCAACAAGGAAGAGCGCAAACGGTTCGGTACATAGTAGACGAAAAAGCAGGGCATGCTGTATCTCGAGCAGGTGTGTTAGCTGTAACAGACTGGTTAGCACAACATTTGGCATAAATCGCAACTTTTGATATGATTACAATACATTCTAATGTGAAAGGAAGATACAAGCAATGGCAATCGATCAAGATATGAAAGATAGCATGTTAGGTGCTTTAGAAAATGTAATTGACCCTGAGTTAGGAATTGATATTGTCAACTTAGGTTTAGTATATGATGTAGATTTAAATGAAGAAGGCTTAGCTATTGTAACGATGACGCTGACGTCAATGGGCTGTCCATTAGGGCCAGTTATTGTTGACCAAGTGAAAACGGCTTTAGGTGAGTTACCAGAAGTAAAAGAAACAGAAGTAAATATCGTATGGCAACCAGCCTGGTCTAAAGATATGATGTCGCGTTACGCGAAGATGGCTTTAGGCGTTCGTTAAAACTAAAAAATCCGCCATCGCGGAATTCAGACTATAGACAAAGTCGATTTTTTCGACTTTGTCTATTATTTTTTTATTCGGTTTTAGAGAAGGAGACAAAAGGTTCATATTGTCGGATTCCGTGACATTATTAGATGGCTTGATTATCTTTATAGTCAAATTTACAAATAATTCGTGAATTTTTAATATGATATTTACCATGTACACTTGGCACCAAGTTAAGCTAGAAATGATAGTGGTAGATAAGGATAGGTGAAGGTATAGAAGTAATCAATTAAGTTTTAAAAGCAGAGATGAACATGCTTTCTAGTGCAAACATTGGATGAAATGGTACAAGAGGAGTTGTAAAAAAATCAGCATCACTCTGAGTATGGAAATTTCTATTTTGGATTTTGGATGGACTTGTTGCGTAAAGAAATAGAGCAAAAGCCCATGGTAAACGGTCAAAAAGCTATGGTATCCGAGCAAAAAGTCGCTGCATCCGGTCAAAACGTTACCGTATCAGGGCAAAACTAAATTAGCGAAGAAAGAGGCGTGAAAAAGTGAAGAAATTACACCAAGTAAAAAGTGAAATAATGCTTTCAGATGAGCCATCCGTACATGAAACAGCTCAAGTAGCCAATAGTACGGCAGGTGTTTATACGTCGGTTGGCCCATTCAATGAAATCGTGGAGTCGCATATTGGCGATTATACATATACGATGGGAAATGTCACGATTAATTATACAGAAATCGGTAAATTTTGTTCCATTGCATCACATGTTTGTATCAATCCTGTAAATCATCCAATGGATCGAGTCACACAACATCACATGACATATCGACGTGTTTCGTATGATTTTGCCAAAACAGATGATCAAGAGATTTTTCAATGGCGACGTTCTCATCGAGTGAAAATTGGTCATGATGTTTGGATTGGTCATGGTGCTATTATTATGAAAGATGTCACAATCGGAGATGGAGCAGTGATTGCTTCAGGTGCAGTTGTAACAAAAGATGTTGAACCATATACCATTGTAGGTGGTGTTCCAGCTAAAAAGATTAAAGATCGTTTTCCGAAAGAGATTGCTGAGAAGCTTCAGCAAATTGCATGGTGGGATTGGTCAAGAGAACAGTTAGAAGAACGCTTTGAGGAATTGAATGACTTAGACCATTTTTTAGAGACATACGCTCAATAATTATCAGTACTTATTTTCGATATACAGTTGAATCAGTACATGTTAACTTGCAGTAGACAAAGTCGATTTTTTCGACTTTGTCTATTGTTTTTTATTGTTACTTTATAAGTCAGTGTTAGTAAAAATAGTTTAATACCAGTTTATAGTGTCTAATAAAAATAATTTGTCGACATTCTGAAATTCCTGTTAGTCAATACGACAAATGTTTAACGGACAGTTTTCACACGCGATGTTATCTTTTAAAAACTGTAAATCATGTATCGTAATATAGCTTTTATTAAATGTGATGATGTTCTGATTTTTTAAATCATTGAGCATACGGTTAATCATTTCGCGACTTGTTGCACAAAGGTTAGCAATTTCTGTATTTGTTAACGGGAAATTAATAAATACGTCGTTGTTAGAACGAAAATCGCCGTACGTATTGGCAAGTCTGATGAGTGTTGAGAACAATGCGCCTTTTTTTCCGTTTAGCACTAAATCACGCAGACGACTTTGATGTTTTAAATTTTCAACTTGTAGCCATTTTAAATACTCCATCAATAGAGGTGGGTTTTCAGAGAGTAAAAATTCAAAGGTATCTGTGTGAAGTGCAAGTAAATGCGTTGGTTCAAGTGCTTTTGCAGTTGTTGCATGATAACGTGTCTTGCAAAATATTGAATTTTCACCGATGATAGCATCTGTCCCACAAATGCGAATTGTCAGCTCCTTACCACTTTCGGTTTCTTTGCTTATTTGGATTGCACCACTTCGCACGAAAAAGATATTTTCAGCTCGTTCATCTTCACGGAAAATATAATTTCCTTTATCCACTTTAATAGCCAAACCGTGATCTTCAAATAAATCATAAATTTTCATCGGCATACTGTTTAGAGCAACGATAACAATCACATCCTTTTCTTAAGATAACAACTTAAGATTTCACCAACAGTTCATCTAAATTTCACTTAGATTTCACTATATATAAAATGATAACATATGTTAATTGGGAATTAGAGTAAATTTTTTGTGAAGGATTATTTTGCTTTTTTTAAAAAATCGTTTTATAATCAAATTAGTCAAAGATGGTCAAACTTTTTGGAGGGATGAACATGCAATTTACACAAACACAAGATAATCGTCCGCCGCTAGAGCAGTTTGGGCGTAACTTAATTGAGGAAGTAAAAAACGGGAAGATGGATCCGGTGATTGGCCGTGATGAAGAAATTCGCAATGTCATTCGTATTTTGACACGAAAAACGAAAAATAACCCTGTATTAATCGGTGAACCGGGTGTTGGGAAAACAGCCATTGTAGAAGGATTAGCGCAACGTATCGTGAGAAAAGATGTACCAGAAGGTTTAAAGGATTGCTTGTTATACGAACTGGATATGAGCGCTTTAATTGCTGGTGCAAGTTATCGTGGGCAATTTGAAGAACGTCTAAAAGGTGTACTGAAGCAAGTAAAAGAATCGGAAGGCAGTATTATTTTATTTATCGATGAAATTCACACGATTGTGGGCGCAGGGAAAACAGACGGTGCGATGGATGCAGGCAATATGTTAAAGCCGATGCTTGCACGTGGTGAATTACATTGTATTGGTGCGACAACACTTGATGAGTATCGTATGTACATTGAGAAAGATCCAGCGCTTGAGCGTCGATTCCAACAAGTGATGGTACGAGAACCTTCTATAGAAGATACCGTGTCGATTTTACGTGGACTGAAAGAACGTTTTGAATTGCACCATGGCGTCCGCATTCATGACCGGGCAATTATTGCAGCAGCTGAGCTATCGAATCGTTATATTACAGAGCGCTTTTTGCCTGATAAAGCGATTGACTTAATTGATGAGGCTTGTGCAATGATTCGTACAGAAATTGATTCCATGCCGCAAGAATTAGATATGGTGACGCGCCGTTTAATGCAGTTAGAAATTGAGGAGCAAGCCCTTCGCAAAGAAAAGGATGAAGCGAGTAAAAAGCGCTTAGCAGCTTTGCAAGAGGAAATTGTGAAGCTACGTACTTCTACTGAACATATGCGTCAGCAGTGGGAGCTTGAAAAAAACGGTCTGCAAACGATTCAGAAAAAGCGTGAGCAACTTGATAAATACCGCCGTGATTCGGAAGATGCCCAAACACGTGGTGATTATAATAAGGCAGCAGAATTACAATACAGCAAAATTCCTTCATTAGAAAAGGAAATTGCAGCACTTGAGACAGAGCTTGTGACAACAGCTGATAAACGCATTTTACGCGAAGAAGTAACAGCGGAAGAAATCGCATCCATTGTTTCACGTTGGACAGGGATTCCCGTAACAAAACTAGTAGAGGGAGAGCGCGAGAAGCTACTTCGCTTAAAGGAAACGTTACATGAGCGAGTTGTCGGTCAAGATAATGCCGTGACATTAGTAACCGAAGCGGTATGGCGGGCACGTTCCGGTATTAAAGATCCAACAAAACCGATTGGCTCCTTCTTATTTTTAGGACCAACAGGTGTCGGGAAAACAGAATTAGCAAAAGCGCTTGCTGCACAATTATTTGACTCAGAAGATCATTTCATCCGTATCGATATGAGTGAATATATGGAGAAGCATAGTGTATCGCGTCTTGTTGGGGCACCTCCTGGTTATATTGGCTATGAAGAAGGTGGGCAGTTAACGGAGGCAGTTCGACGTAATCCGTATTCGGTTGTGTTACTTGATGAAATTGAAAAAGCGCATCCCGATGTAGCAAATATTTTACTGCAAATTTTAGATGATGGCCGCATTACGGATTCGCAAGGTCGTATTGTGAATTTCTCTAACACAGTGGTCATTATGACGTCAAACATTGGTTCACAGCATTTATTAAATCCAACGGAAGAAGGTTCGGAAGATTTAATTATGATGGCGCTTCGCCAACATTTTAAACCGGAACTTTTAAACCGAGTGGATGATATTATTACATTCCATGCACTGTCGAATGAGCATTTTGGTGCGATTGTCTGTAAGTATGTATCGCAGCTAGAGAAACGTGTAGCTGAGCAAGAGATCAAGCTCGTAGTCGATGATGCGGTTATTGCGTTTGTAGTAGAGCACGGTGCCGACCCGCAGTTTGGTGCACGTCCATTAAAACGTTTTGTACAACGTTATTTAGAAACAATCGTTGCTAAAGAGTTATTACGTGGAGAAGTGACGCCAGGAGATACGCTACATTTAATAGTAGAAAATGATGAAATTGTTGTGAAATTTTAATGGTTTTCACCTCCTTTGGGTATGTTATAGACAAAGGAGGTTTTTTTTATGGATAAAAAAGAAATCAAACAATTGCCAAAGTGGAACAAATTGGACAATCCGGATATGGTCAATACAGAAAAGCCTAGTTTGTTTGATATGTATGAGGATATGCAGACGGTAGATGCAGTCCCTGTAGAAGAGTTAAATGATCGATTAAAAGCTGAAAAAGATATCATTCCTACAACAACAACGGCTGATGCGGAACGACAAATATAAGAAAACAGGTGGCAATTCACCTGTTTTTATTATGGGAAAATAAATAATAAGCGCAAAATATAAATGGGATTCAGTTAACAGTGGCAACATGGATGCATATGCAGTCAACAAACTAAGTATTGTATCTCAAACATAAAAAAACGCCCCTACACGGAGCGCTTTCTAATTAATGATGTTCAGCGTGTTCTGGGCTACCTGGAAGAATAGCTGCAACAATAAACACGATTACTGCAAATGCTACAGAAACGATTACACCAGTCATGAAATCGAATGGTACGTTTAATACTGAACTTACTACGTAGTTTAACATAGAAATTAGTAGGAATGACCATACAAACGTCATAATATATTGCATCAAATTCACCTCATAAACATTATTCTATATATTTATTTAGTTTTATACCTCAACTATCATAACACAGGTTGTGAAAAAAGAAAAACAAACTTTTAAAAACATTTCTTGAACATTGTGAAAAATTTTCCGTTGTATAATGTTTTTTTATGAGCTATAATTATGACCAACTACTAAACGTTAGTGTAAAAGGGGGATATTTTATGGGTGTAGGTATTATTGGATTGGGGAAATATGTTCCTGAAAAGGTACTGACAAACCATGATTTAGAAAGTGTACTAGACACAACAGATGAATGGATTCGCTCTAGAACGGGGATTGAAGCAAGACATATTGCTGCAGATGATGAAAATACTTCGCATATGGCGATTAAGGCAACACAAATAGCCATTGACAATGCGGGCATTAAGCCTGAACAAATCGGCTTAATTTTAGTTGCAACAGTTTCGCCAGATCAAGGATTTCCAAGTGTAGCATGCCAATTAACAGAGCATTTTGGGATACAATGCGCGGCGATGGATATTGCAGCAGCATGTTCAGGTTTTATTTATGGGCTTGTAACAGCACAGCAATTCCTTGAAAATAACAGTTATGAATATGTATTAGTAGTAGGTGTTGAAAAACTATCGAAAGTAACGGACTGGAATGACCGTAACACGGCTATTTTGTTTGGTGATGGAGCGTGTGCTGCCGTGATGACAAAAGTATCTGAAGGGCGCGGCATTCTGGCATCTGAATTAGGTGCAGACGGTTCAGGTGGTAAGCATTTATATTTAAATGAAGAAAATCATATTGCCATGAATGGGCGTGAAGTATTTAAATTTGCAGTACGCCAAATGGGAGAGTCTGCCGTTCAAGTATTGGAAAAGGCTGGTTTACAGAAAGAAGATTGCGATTTCTTAATACCACACCAAGCGAATATTCGGATTATGGAAGCAGCTCGTGAACGACTGAATTTACCTGAAGAGAAAATGTCAAAAACGGTGCATAAGTACGGAAACACATCAGCAGCTTCGATTGGGTTATCATTAGCAGAAGAGCTTGAACAAGGTAAAATAAAAGATGATGATATAGTTGTCCTTGTCGGTTTTGGCGGTGGCTTAACATGGGGCGCTGTCACAATTCGATGGGGTAAATAAGAGGGGGATTATGTATGACAAAGCGTAGAGTAGTAGTAACAGGAATTGGGGCTGTCACGCCACTTGGCAATACAGTTGAAGATACATGGGCTGCAGCGAAAGCAGGAACATCAGGTGTTGGTCCACTAACACGCGTTGATGCAGAAAAATTCTCAGCTAAAGTGGCTGCGCAAGTAAACGATTTTGATATTGAGCAGTTCGTTGAACGTAAAGAAGCGCGAAAAATGGATCGCTTTACACAGTATGCCATTGCAGCATCACTCATGGCATATAAAGATTCAGCATTAGAAATTAATGAATCGAATGCTGCACGTGTTGGTGTATGGATTGGATCAGGTATTGGCGGAATGGAAACGTATGAACAGCAGTTTTTAACATTCCAAGAACGTGGAGCAAGACGTGTAAGCCCGTTCTTCATTCCGATGATGATTCCAGATATGGCTTCGGGGCAAGTATCGATTTATCTTGGTGCAAAAGGACCTAACTCATGCTCGGTAACAGCTTGTGCATCAGGGACAAACTCGATTGGGGATGCGTTTAAAGTAATCGAGCGCGGCGATGCGGATGTTATGTTTACAGGTGGAGCAGAGGCGCCAATCGTGAATATGGCAATTGCCGGTTTTACAGCGAATACGGCGTTAACAACGAATGCAGACCCAGCGACAGCATCACGTCCATTCGATAAAAACCGTGACGGCTTTGTTATTGGTGAAGGTTCGGGTATGCTTGTTTTAGAAGAATTAGAGCATGCAAAAGCACGTGGAGCAAAAATTTATGCGGAAGTACTTGGCTACGGTGCGACAGGAGATGCACATCATATTACAGCACCAGCACCGGAAGGCGAAGGTGCAGCGCGTGCAATGAATATGGCTTTATCGACTGCTGGGGTAAATCCAGAACAAGTAGATTATATTAATGCACACGGTACAAGTACACCGTACAATGATTTATTTGAAACATTAGCGGTAAAATCGGTGTTTGGTGAGCATGCATATAAACTAGCGATGAGCTCAACAAAGTCGATGACAGGACATTTACTTGGGGCAGCTGGTGGTGTCGAAGCAATCTTTACAGTATTAGCGTTAAAAGAAGGCATTTTACCACCGACAATTAATTTACAAGAACAAGATCCAGAGTGTGACTTAGATTACGTACCGAATGAGGCGCGTCAAGTAAACATCGAATACGCGATGAGCAATTCATTAGGATTTGGTGGACATAACGCAAGTCTTTTATTCAAAAAATATGAATAAATTAGTACCAGTGGTGTATCTTTGCACCACTGGTTTTTTCATTAAAGGAAAAGCCACCTCTAAGAAAGAGATGACTTTTTGATAGAAAGGATGTTTAGTTGTTTCGCTTTGTCCTTTTTTTATTAAGCTATGGTTTGTGTGTAGCGTCCATTACGCAATGTATTTTGTATTTAAATTACCGGACGCTCGGTTATTCATGGCATGCAGTGATAAAATTTTTACTGCAAACAGTGGAGTTATATATTGCACTTGGTTCACTCATTGTGATGTTTGCGGTCATTTACGATCTCGGTATATGGCGTTCTTCCTAAGAGCATTATTTACGTTTACGACCGAGTCCCATCGCATTTTCCATCTTTTTTAGTGTTTTATGGGCTATGGCATTTGCTTTAGCGGCACCTTCATCTAAAATAGCATCTAGCTCAGGTGAGTCGATGAGTGCGTAATAACGCTCTTGAATCGGTGTTAAGTGCTCAATGACAGCAGCAGCAACACCCGCTTTAAAATCACCGTACCCTTTACCTTCGTATTTCTTTTCTAAATCAGCAATCGATACACCTGATAAAGCAGATTCAATTGTTAACAAATTCGATACACCTGGTTTGTTTTCAATATCATATTTGACAATACCTTCAGAGTCTGTAACAGCAGACTTAATTTTCTTCTCGATTTCTTTTGGTGTGTCAAGAAGACGGATTGTTGCTTTTGTATTTGTGTCAGACTTGCTCATTTTTTTCGTTGGTTCTTGTAATGACTTAATGCGTGCGCCTTCTTTTGGTAATTGGATGTCTGGGATAGTTAAAACATCATTGTAGCGCTTGTTAAAACGTTCAGCAAGATCACGTGTGAGCTCAATATGCTGCTTTTGGTCATCTCCAACCGGTACAATATTTGTATTATATAAAAGAATATCTGCTGCCATTAACGGTGGATAGGTTAAAAGAGCCGCTGATACAGATTCTTTGCCGTGTGACTTATCTTTAAATTGTGTCATACGCTCTAATTCACCGATTGACGCAACGCACTGTAAAATCCAACCAGCTTGTGCATGTGCAGGAACCTCGGATTGAATAAATAAAATTGATTTTTTCGGATCAATCCCAACGGCAATATACATCGCAGCTAAACTACGAATGTTTTTACGTAGCTCTAACCGGTCTTGTGGTACTGTAATGGCGTGTTGGTCTACGATGCAATAAATGGCTTGTCCCTCGTCTTGTAAGGCGGGAAATTGCTTAATTGCACCAATGTAATTGCCTAATGTAATAGTTCCTGTTGGCTGTACACCAGAGAAAATAGTTGTCATAAAAAATCCTCCTTTAAATCTTTAAAAACTAAAAAAACATCATGCGCCCATTGAGAAATTCTCAGGGACGAATGATGTTTGAATCCGCGGTACCACCCAGCTTGCTCTAGTTTTGAGCCACTCTGCTTCGTAACGTGAAGGAGACGAGCTAGGATACTTGAAGTTCACCAAGCTAACTCGGAAGTCCATTCCATTTGCATACGCATCTGCTCACACCGACCGCAGACTCTCTTTAGCATAACATCAAATGTACTACTCTTCGTCATCGTTTTTTATTTTCTAATTCATTTTTGAAATTATATTATATTGTACTGTGAAAAATCAAATTTTTTTTAGCATATACCAAGAAAAGAAAGGACATACTATACGAGAAAAGAGCAACCATTTTTACTATTTATTCGTCAAATGAAATGAAACGAATAGATTAATTCTCAGTTACTGTTTAACGATTGAGAATAGAGTGTTTGTTGATTTTTCAAAATAAATGCTTTTGAACTAGAAGGTGTAGGGAAAAAATGATTATTTATAGCATAAATGAGTAATTTCGAGAATTAATTTGTTGAATTATTGGTTGATAAAAGTGTCACTTTTTGATGGGAAGCTATATCCAAATGATAAATATTGTTGTATAATGTAGACAAGGTTTTACATTAAACTAATTCTAAAGTGAGAAGTTGTTATAGATTGAATTTAAGATGGAGGGAAGTGGACCAATGTTAGTGACATTATTTACATCTCCTAGTTGTACCTCATGCCGAAAAGCAAAAGCGTGGCTTGAAGAGCATGATATTCCTTATACAGAACGTAACATTTTTTCCGAGCCGTTAACGATTAGTGAAATTAAGAAAATTTTACGTATGACAGAAGATGGTACAGAAGAAATTATTTCAACTCGTTCAAAAGTTTTTCAAAAGTTAAATGTAGATGTAGAAACATTAACTTTACAACATTTATATGAGTTGATCCAAGAGCATCCAGGGCTATTACGTCGTCCTATTATTTTAGATGAAAAGCGTTTACAAGTAGGGTACAATGAAGATGAAATCCGTCGCTTTTTACCACGTAAAGTACGTGCATATCAATTACAAGAAGCGCAGCGCATGGTGAACTAAATAAAATAGTGAAGATGTTGCAACAGTTTAATAATGTGTAGCATCTTTTTTCTTTTTATTAAAATCATAAAATTAGCCTTGATTTCATAGATACAGTACAATACAATTTCAATATTCAAATTATTTGGTTTGGATAGTGTTTTTTCCTTTTCATTTTATGTGCCAACATCATACAATAGAGTTATAGAGTTCGAGCCGCTTCTCGATACTTTATAGAACGTTTGGAGTGTTCATATGTTGGAAGAAGCATGTATGATTTTTGGTGATTTAACCAAATAGTAAGTAACAGCGGTTTACATGTGTTTCAACGGAATGACTGTGAAGGGAGTTGGAGTCTTATGGACATTGAACGCATTAATGAAAATACACTAAAGCTATTTATTACGTATAGTGATATTGAAGACCGTGGCTATAGTCGGGAGGAAATTTGGTATAATCGCTCAAAAGGCGAGGAGCTGTTTTGGGATGTAATTGGTGAAGTAAATACAGATGACTACTTCGACTTAGATGGGCCAATTTGGATTCATATTAATGCATCTGAGCAAGGGCTTGAAGTCATTGTAACACGGGCGAATTTACATTCTGACCAAGAGGCGAATGCCCTTATGGATGACTTTGAAGAAAACCGTGAAGTAGCTGAACAATTGCGTGAAATGGAAAATGTTATTTTTGAATCGTTTGAAAATGATTCAGATGAAGATATGACGATTACAAATGCAAGATTTACGTTTAAAGATATAGATGAACTTGTACCACTAGCAAAGCGTATCGTGTCGTTTGGATTAACATCTTCACTTTACCAATTTGAAGGGCGTTATTATTTACATGTTGATTTCACGAACTTACCTGAACAACGTGAACGTAAAAATACGTTAGCGCTTATTAAAGAATACTTGAGACCATCACGATTAACAAGTTATCGTTTAGAAGAGTATGGCGATGTGATTATGGAGCAAAACTGTTTTGAAACAGTAATTGAATATTTCGCATAAATTTATAATCCGTGCTGATAAAAGGCGCGGATTTTTTTATTGTTTTTTCACCCAAATTTTTATTTTGGTTGTTTTTGTATATTTTGATTGAATCTAGTGTTTTTATTTCTTACAATGTGGGAAAGGAGGGTTAAGTTATGCTTGTCGCCATAGACGATCAAGGAGACTACTTGATATTGACGAAAAGCTTAACGGAAGCAGCCTTACAACAATTGCGTGAAAAACCGTTATACTGTCCACATTGTAAAGAACGTCTTATTTTAAAAGCGGGTGCAATTAAAATTCCGCATTTTGCACACACCGCAAATCGTGCCTGTGAATCACTGTTTGCAGAAGGAGAATCTGAGTTGCATTTGCTCGGCAAACAGCAATTATTTATGCATTTTCAGCAACTCGGATATGATGTTCAATTAGAAAGTTATTTACCGCATTTACAACAAAGACCCGATTTACTTATTACAAGAAAAAAGCGATACGCACTTGAATTTCAGTGTAGCCGTATCCCAGAACAATTACTTCATCAACGCACAGAGGGTTATAAAAAGAATGAGATTGTGCCAATATGGTTATTAAAAACACCTGCTTTTCCAACGTTACAAGTAGGTCGCACACTCAAAGCGTCATTCAATCTTTTTTATCAACAATTTATAACTGATAACTACGTCATCACCTATGATCCACAGTCCCAACAGTTTGTTTACTTCAGTGACCTTCTTTATTTACAAGGGAATTTATTTTTATCTCAAGTATTAGCGTTGCCACTAACCTCACAAGTATTTCCGTTTTATGAGCCAAAATTGCTAACTGAAAAAGGGTTTTTATCGTTATTTGAAGAGTATACTAGGTACCGGAAGCAATTTTTACATGGTCGACTTTTTTACAGTCAGGCAGGTGTAAATGATTTATTTTTACGTGCAGTATACGAATGCCAATTGCAGCGCGTTGGACTACCACCTTATATTGGCGTACCAGTTCCGCACGCTAGAGGGATTTCTTTATTTTCAGCAGAATGGCAAATGTTATTTTTTTACTTTATGAGCTGTAATAATTTAACGATAGAGAGTGTAAACGACAGTACAAAGCATCATTTTTTATCGTGGGCAAAATTACCAAATACTCAGCAGTCTTTTTTAGCTATAGATGATTATGTGAAAATATTACGTGCCTTGTCGATTAGCGATATTAGCGCAACGTGTACAAGGGAACAATTAATGCGTGTACTGTATAGCGAATTAATTGCAATATGCTGAAAATATTGAGAAAATAAGGTGAGAATTTCGAAAGCCGGAATATATGGAGGGAAAATGAGATGGCAAAAGACGTTTTATTGCGCGAGCAAGTACCAGAAGAGTTAACATGGGATTTAACGCCTATTTTTGCGTCAGATGCGGAATGGGAAGCAGAGTTCAAAGAAATTGAAGCGCTTGAAGAGCAGGCAAAAAAGTATCAAGGAAAAGCAACAGCAGATGCGGAAAGCTTATATAAGGCGTTGCAGTTTGGCGATCAAATGTATGAACGCTTTAGCAAGCTATATGTATACAGCCATCTAAAGCATGACCAAGATACGACAAATAGCCAATATCAAGCGATGGATAGCCGCGTTAGCTCATTAGGGGCAAAATTAAGTGCGGCATGGTCATTTTTAACACCGGAGATTTTATCGTTAGATGAAGAAACCATCAATCGATATGTAGAAAGCTATAAACCGCTGCAGCTATATGCACAATCGTTAAAAGAGCTTAACTTAGGTCGACCACATATTTTATCGGCGACAGAGGAGCAATTACTAGCGCAAATGTCAGAAGTGACAGGAGCTTCTGGCGATACATTTAGCAAACTGAACAATGCTGATTTAGAATTCCCAAAAATTAAAAATGAAGATGGGGAAGAAGTACGTATTACGCATGGTTCGTATATTTCATTTTTAGAAAGTACGAATCGTCAAGTACGTGAAGATGCCTTTAAAGCTGTATACGAAACATATGGGAAGTTTCGTAATACATTTGCGTCGACGCTTGCAGGGAATGTGAAAGCGCATAATGTGAGAGCGCGTATTCGCAAATATGATTCAGCTCGTCATGCAGCGATGAGTAATAACTTTATTCCTGAAAAAGTGTACGATCAATTGATTGCAACAATCCATGAGTATTTACCATTACTACATCGTTACGTAGCACTCCGTAAAGAAGTGTTAGGGGTAGATGAGTTACATATGTATGACTTATTTACGCCGCTTGTAAAAGAAGTGAAGATGGACATGCCGTATGAAAAAGCAAAGAAACTAATGGTTGAAAGTTTTGCACCACTGGGTGAAGAATATCAAACGATTGTGCAGCAAGGACTGGATAGTCGCTGGGTTGATGTAATGGAAAACAAAGGGAAGCGTAGTGGCGCCTATTCTTCGGGCACATATGGTACAAACCCTTACGTATTAATGAATTGGCAGGACAATGTAAATAATTTATTTACATTAGCCCATGAATTCGGTCATAGTATGCACAGCTACTATACACGCAAAAATCAGCCGTATCCATATGCAAGCTATTCTATTTTCGTAGCAGAAGTGGCTTCTACATGTAATGAAGAATTATTATTCGATTATTTATTAAAAACAATCGATGATCCACAGCAAAAGATTTACTTATTAAATCATTGGTTAGATAGCTTCCGCGGTACCGTATTCCGTCAAACGATGTTTGCTGAATTTGAGCATCTAATTCATGAAATGGATGCAAATGGTGAAGCGTTAACAGCTGATAAGCTAACAGAAGTGTACTATGATTTAAATGTGAAATATTTTGGTGAAGCGATGACAATCGATGAAGAAATCGGCTTAGAATGGGCGCGTATTCCACACTTCTACTATAATTATTATGTCTACCAATATGCAACAGGGCAAAGTGCTGCAACAGCACTTAGTAAGAATATTCTTGAAGAAGGACAGCCTGCTGTTGAGCGATATATTAACAACTTCTTAAAAGCCGGTTGCTCAGACTTCCCAATTGACGTGTTAAAAGCGGCAGGGGTAGATATGGAAAGTCCAGTACCGATTGCCGAAGCTTGTAAAGTATTTGAAGAAAAATTAACTGAACTTGAAAAGTTACTTTTAAATAAATAAAGTGAAGGACCACTAGAAATCGTTCTGGTGGTTTTTTGCTGCTTTGTAGAATATTTTTCTAAGTATAGTGATATTTTTCTTGGATAATAGTTTATTCACTCACAAACTATCGTGATATTTCGAAATAGATTAACGAAAAACGTTGGTATTACTTGAATATGCAAACGCTTTCTATTTGACGAATTTGTGAAACTATTGAACAGTTATTGCGGATATTATTATTGTGTGATAAAGTAATAAACGTGAAATAAATCACATAACAAACATACACCCCTTTGTTTGAACGTGAACATTTCTCCCATCCCCTTTGTGAAAAGAGGTGTCCTATCTGTCGAGGATAGGGCGCCTCTTTTGTTTTTTTTTGGGTACCCGGTACGTACCGGGTACCAAGCTGGCACTACGCTGGCACCATAAAAAATCCAGCTAGCATAGCTAGCTGGATTTTTGTATAACAATCGTTATTTTAAACGCCAAAGCGTAACATCATCGGTCATAAGACGCTCGATTTTTTGTTGTAGCATCCGTTTTTTTAATTCACGCTCTGCTGCGACATAATCGATGGAGAAAATTTCTGCTACTTCAGCAGTTGTTAAATGTTCATATCGTTTGAATACATCCTCTAACGATGGGATCGGTTTTGGTACAAGTTCCTCGCCAATCATTTCTTGTAAAATATGCTCATATACCTCGTAATGATAGGAACCATTTACCTTCAATCCCTCATCTTCAATGCACTCGTTAAAGAACACAATGCTTGGCACTTCATCAACGTCCATTTCCCTTGTAATGTATAAATCACATTGGAAGGCGCGGGCTGCTTCTTTTGATCCGAAATCTATTGTAAATTCATTCATATCAAGACCTATTTCATCTGCGATTTGCAGAAGGGTGGCATGGGAATTTACGTTTTTGGTTTTTAAAGCTGCATATTGTTGTAATTTTGTTAAGTAGCGTGAACCTGCCCGTTTTCCTTGTAATTCAGCAGCTTTAATAGCAATTGAAGGTAAGACTGGGTGTGTAATGTCTAGCTCTGCGCCGTTCAAACAACCTTTCATACGGTTTGTTATAGAATTGAGAGCCGATAGTTCTGTACTAAGTACGTAACGCCATGTGAAATAATGTTCATATTGTAGTTGCAGCTTGCGCAATATGCCCTTCATCGCAAATGCTTTTGGACAAAGTGGGTCGATAAAAATATATAACTCTACTGGTTTATGTGCAATAGAAGGTGCAACAGGCTGTGATAATAATTGAACACTATTCATCTAATCCCTCCTCATCTTCATTCGGTGCATTGACCATATGATGAGCAGTTAAAACAAGACGTTGGAAATATGTTTCACGAAACTTTCCGTCTAAACCAACCTCATCCATTGCTTCAGCCATGCATTCTAACCAAGCTTGTGCACGATCAGGGGTAATTTTAAAGGGCATATGACGAGCACGCATCATCGGATGACCATGCTCTTCTGTATATAAATTTGGCCCACCTAAGTACTGGGTTTGAAACTGAATTTGCTTACGAACCGTTTCAGTTAAATCTTCAGGAAAGATTGGAATGAGTTGTGGATGCTTTGCAACACGCGCATAGAAAGCATGTATAAGCTCCGAAAGCTTTTCAGCACCAAGTTCCTCGTAAGGAATCGTATATTTTCGATTCATAGGTGATACTCCTTTATGTCTCACTTCTTTTAGTATACGTTTACTATATACTGTATCGTTATATAACATCTTTATGTTTATTTTAACAATGACGCTGAAAATTCACAAATAAAGCGTCTCTATGGGAAAATAAGGATAACGGAAATGTTAAGTATTATATGAATTTAGTATTTTTTTGACATAATTTTGAGTTTCTTTAAATGGTGGTATCCCGTTATATTTTGAGACATTCCCAGGTCCGGCGTTATAAGCAGCAAGTGCTAATGATATATCACCGTTAAATTTATCTAACATTTGTCGTAAATATTTTGTCCCACCCATAATATTTTGAGTGGGGTCTGTTGCGTCTGTTACGCCTAAAAATTTTGCGGTTGAAGGCATGAGTTGCATTAAGCCTATGGCACCAGCTGAACTTATGGCATTTGGCTTAAAACCTGATTCCTGTTTAATGACGGACTCAATTAATTTCGTAGGAATATTATATTTTGCTGCAGCTGCTTCTATTACCTCTTTATAGTTTGTATGGGAAGCCCCTACCGATGTTGTTGGCGTCGATACAGAGAGTGCTTCCAGTACACTCTGTGGGACGTTTAACTGTCCTTCGTAAATAAGTGATTGTAAATAGTTCGCAACATTCTTTTGTTCTGCTGAACTTTCGGATACACTTCCGAGTAAATTACTTAATTGTGAAGATTGCTCAGTTGAAGCAGATGCTAATAATTCTTCGATCAATGATGAGAAAGCAGATGAGTTGGAATTTAGGACTGAGTTCGTTTCGTTATTACTACCACCAATTGATTGAATCGTTTGAATTTCCATTAATGTTCGTAAAGCCTGAATATCCATGTTCTTATTCATCCTTTATTCATATTGTTGTGCTAAAGCATCTGTAAAGCGCGCGATTTTTTTCTTTGCATAGCGTTTTTTTATATGGTGCTTCGTTAAAAATTGCTCAAAAATAGCAAGCCCTTTTTGTTCATCGGTTGTTTCATATTCTACTTCATAATCTTCACATTGCAAATAAAAAGAGTGATCCAGTACAAGTGTTCCACCCTCGTAATCTATCTCTACCCGGTTGGTAATAAGGGAGCCGAATAGTTGTAATTCTGTTAGTGGTACATTCATATGAAGTAATCGCTGTTCAACAGAGGGGGCTGCAAATGTAAGACCACGAATCATTTGTGCTGCCATATCTGCTGTTAAGGCATCGGTTGTTTCCAAATGAGCATGTTCTGAAGAACGTTCCTTTAATGTACATTCAATGTGGTCGGGTAACACACGAATCCGTAGTCCGCTCCATGCATTTTTCAAATGGTAGTCAGGTGTATCAAAGTAATGATTTTCTTGGCGTACAATTTGTTCAGGCTGAATATTGAAATATGTGAGTAGACGATTGTATTCTTCTTTTGTTAATAAATTTTTAAATTCAATTTCGATTTGTTGACTCATCTAAAGTATCCTTTCTGCAAGGGCTGCCAATATTTCCAGATTGTATTTCAAAAATGCCCACTGCATCAACGTAAGTGGTATGTTAAAATATGAAAAGACAGACTGGAAAGGGAGACTTACACTTGCGTAACGTATATAAAGTCGAAAATTATGTTGATGTACACAATAAGCTTACATTTAGTGTAAATGAAGAAGCATCAACTATTCAAATTATACCTGCTGGACAGGTAATTGTTGACTCAGATCATCATGCTTTTATTTATATTGTAGAGGAAGACGGGGCTTTTAGCTATTTAAGCTTTGGCTTAGACATGTGGCCTGCTTTACTAGAAGTAGTGCAGCGTGGTGAAAATCCGTATTTATCTGTAGGGGAAAATACAATTGAATTACTTCATTTCTATGAAGAACTAGAGGCATTAATTTATAATATTGAAGGAAATGACAACTACGGCGAATCATTTGTGACAGCAGTAGAAGCCGCATTTCAAGCGATTTTAACAAATAATGAAGTATAATGAAACAAGAAGTGCTAATGAGATAATGTAAAGTTATTTCGGTGTTGGGAGGTTATTATTTTGGGACAATGGGATGTTTTTTTAAGCCCGTATAAGCAAGCGGTAGATGAGTTAAAAGTGAAATTGAAAGGAATGCGTTCACAGTTTGGGATTGTGAATGCAAACTCTCCAATTGAATTTGTAACGGGAAGAGTAAAGCCTTTAGCGAGCATTTACGATAAATCGTTACAAAAAGGGGTACCGTTTGAGCCTTCTGACAAATTAGCAACGGAATTGCAAGATATTGCGGGTGTGCGTATTATGTGTCAATTTGTTGATGATATTACAGCGGTTACGGAGCTTATCCGTCAGCGCGATGATATGAAAGTGATTGAAGAGAAGGATTATATTACACATAGTAAACCGAGTGGGTATCGTTCACATCATATAATTATTGAATATCCTGTTGAAACGATTCAGGGACAAAAAATTGTCGTAGCAGAAATTCAAATTCGTACATTGGCCATGAATTTTTGGGCTTCAATTGAGCATTCATTAAATTATAAATATAAAGGGGAATTTCCCGAGGTTATTAAACAGCGCTTGCAAAATGCCGCAGAAGCAGCGTTCCGTTTAGACGAGGAAATGAGTCAAATTCGTAGCGAAATTCAGGAAGCACAAGCTTATTTTAGCGAATATAAGGAAGATCCAGCAGTACTTAATAATTCAGAAAAGGAGCGTGAAAAATCGTGAAGTTTGCTATTCAATCACGCCGAGATATGCAATCCAATGAATTAATGGAGCTCGCGAAAACATATTTACAAGACTTTGGATTAATGTTTGATGAAGAAGAACCGGATATTGTATTATCAATCGGTGGAGACGGGACGCTTTTACATGCTTTTCATCGTTATTCACATCGTTTAGATAAAGTAGCATTTGTCGGGATTCATACGGGGCATTTAGGGTTTTATGCAGACTGGAAGCCATCTGAATTAGAAAAGCTTGTGTTATCCATTGCTAAAAAAGAGTTTAATTCTGTCGAATATCCATTACTTGAAGTACAGGTTCATCGTCATGATGCTGCGTCAAGTACATATTTGGCACTAAATGAGGCAACGATTAAATCGCCAGATGTGACGCTCGTGATGGATGTAGAGTTAAATGGGAAGCATTTTGAACGCTTCCGCGGGGACGGGTTATGTGTATCAACTCCATCAGGTAGTACAGCTTATAATAAAGCGCTTGGGGGAGCCATTATTCATCCAACGCTTAATGCCTTTCAAATTACCGAGATGGCTTCCATTAATAATCGTGTATTCCGTACAGTGGGGTCATCGCTTGTGTTACCAGCCCATCATAATTGTGTATTGAAGCCAGTAAACGATCAAAAATTCAATATGACGATTGACCATATTCAAATTACGCAAACAGATGTAAAGTCGATTACGTTTAATGTTGCAAATGAACGGGTTCGTTTTGCCCGTTTCCGTCCATTCCCATTCTGGGAGCGTGTACATGACTCGTTTGTTTCAAATGAGTAAGCGAGGGGAAATATGGAAAAACGATTTACTGTCACATTTATGGCGAAGCAACAAGGACAATTATTGCGGGAAGCGATTAGCAATTTTGGCATTTCCAAACGTGCGCTGACGGCAATTAAGTTTGAGGGAGGTCAAATTTTAATAAATGGTACGGAGCAAAATGTACGTTATCCTCTTCATGTAGGAGATGAGATTACGGTTAAGTTTCCGGTAGAGCGGGTGAGTGATGGGTTAATACCCCAACAAGGCGTTCTCGATATTGTTTATGAGGATACGGCACTTCTAGTATTAAATAAGCCTGCCTTTATGAGTACCATTCCTTCACGCGAGCATCCGGATGCGAGCGTAGCGAATTTTGTGGCAGGCTATTTTGAACAACAGCATATTGCCTCCACTGTGCATATTGTAACGCGACTGGACCGAGATACTTCTGGGCTGATATGTATTGCAAAACATCGTCATATTCATCATTTAACAGGACTGATGCAACGAGCAGGAACTATTCATCGAGAATATGAAGCGATTGTCCATGGCCATGTGGAGAACCAATCGATTATTGCACCGATTGGAAGAAAAGATACGAGTATTATTGAACGTGAAGTACGGAATGATGGTCAATATGCGCATACAGATGTAACAGTGCTGAAGCAATTTTGGGTAGATGATAAGCCATATTCACATATTCGGTTAAAGTTATATACAGGGCGTACACATCAAATTCGTGTACATATGGCGCATATTGGACATCCCTTAATAGGTGATGAATTATACGGTGGGAGTCGCGCATTCATTGCACGCCAAGCACTTCATTGTGTACGTTTAGCATTGGCACATCCTGTATCGGGCGAACCATTCATTTTTAATAGCCCGCTACCAGCAGATATGCAAGAAATAATTTTCTAAAAAAAGGTGTTCGGCTACAATCGAGCATCTTTTCGTGATTTTAAATAGATTGTTAAATTTCTGTATGAATTTTAAAGATTTTATTTACGAATGGTAGCGCCATGCCTATTATGAATTTGAGAGGAGGGATAACATGATCGAACCACAAAACGAGAGAGATGATGTGCTATACGATGAAGAATTTCTGCGACAATTATTATTAGACCATGAGATTCAAGCATTCCGTGAGCATTTTTTAGAAATTCATCCGTACGATCAAGCGCAATTTTATGAGAAGGTTGGACCTGATATACGTAAGATCATGTATCATTTTTTATCTCCTCAGGAAATGGCGGTCATCTTCCGAGAGATTGAAATAGAAGATGATGCATACCAAAACATGTTGAAAGAAATGGATACATCGTATGGGGCCGCGATGTTATCAGAAATGTACACGGATGATGCAGTAGACGTTTTATATGAACTCGATAATAAAGAACGTGAAAGCTATCTAGAGATGATGGATAGCGAAACCGTTGAAGAAATTAATGAATTATTAGCGTATGCTGAATATACAGCTGGGGCTATTATGACAACGGAATATGTATCGATTTTAGAAAGTTCTACGGTACGTTCAGCCATGACTGTGCTCCGAAAAGAAGCACCCAATGCTGAAACCATTTACTATATTTTCGTTGTGAATGACCATCATCAATTGACCGGAGTTATTTCATTACGTGATCTCATTATTGCCGATGAGGATAAGCGCATTAGTGAAATTATGAGTGACCGTGTCGTATCGGTACAGTTAACAGCAGATCAAGAAGAAGTCGCACAAATCATGAAGGATTATAACTTTTTAGCCTTACCTGTAATTAATGAGAATAGCGAATTACAAGGAATTATAACAGTCGATGACATTATCGATGTTATTGACGAAGAAGCAAGCGATGACTACTCGAAGCTAGCTGGTATTTCCGATATAGAAGATATTGATACGGGTCCATTAAAGGCAGCCAAAAATCGTTTACCTTGGCTCATTGTCCTATTATTTTTAGGAATGCTCACGGCCAACTTAATGGGGCAGTTTGAGGCAACACTTGATCAAGTAGCATTACTTGCTGTATTTATTCCACTGATTTCTGGTACTTCAGGGAATAGTGGCACACAGGCACTTGCTGTGGCTGTTCGAGGGATTGCGACGGGAGAAGTGAGCGAGAAAAGTAAAATGAAGCTGTTGATGCGCGAGTTAGTAACAGGGATCATTATGGGGCTCGTCTGTGCAGTCATCGTAGTCGGCATTGTTTACTTTTGGAAGCATAATTTAATTATTGGTTTGTTAGTCGGGGGAGCTATTTGTTGTTCGATTTTAGTTGCGACGCTTGCGGGGTCGTTTATTCCGTTACTGATGCATAAGCTAGGTATTGACCCAGCTGTTGCATCAGGACCGTTTATTACGACACTCAATGATGTAACAAGTTTATTAATTTATTTAGGACTGGCGACAATGTTTTTGAGTGAAATTATGTAGAGGGAACTGTTGGGCTAGCTGTTTCATCATACAAAGAACTGTGTCGAATAGCAGGCGTTTTGCATATCGTAGTGTAAAAAAGGATGTGGCAGGTTGGATTATCCGTTATTGTACATTCAAACCCCACCACCAGCGCGGCGAATTGAAGAGGAAAGTACATCGATTTATGTCAAGAAAGAGTCGGTGCCATCATTGATTATGCATCAGCTTCGCTATTTTTCAAGACCGACTAATAAAGATCGGCCATTGTATTTTCAACTAAAAAACGATGAACATTTAGTCGGTACGATCGAAAAACTAAATGGCGAAGAAGTACTGGTCAATGCCTTGGAACAAAAAATATGGCTTGCTGCTGAATCAATATCGTATATTTCTACAAAATAAGAGAGCGGATGCGTCAATGCATCTGCTCTCTTTTTTTAGTTACAAATCCCAAGATTTACGTCTTCGATACATTGAACTGCGCAGAAGCAACTTAAGTCAACTGTAATACAGCTGTCTGAAGCGGCATAGCCACTAACCTCGCAAACTTTATGAAGTGATACTTGAGTGCCGCAATCTGATAGTAAACATACTGGATAGTCATTTTCACATAGAGGAATTAGTACGCGTAATGTTGCGCAGCAGTCATCGAATACGTCTTCTACACGGAAGTATACTGATACACATACGTCTGGGTATTCATCTGATGCAAAAGTAGCCATAAACGGCTTACCTGTTTTAGTCAGTAATGTAAATACACGTGTATCTGCTGAAGAGCGAGCAGGGCTCACGATTCCACCAAGTGGCTCTAAGAAACAGTTTGTTGTACATGTTGAGCAATCATCTCGAACTGCTTGAGTTTGAATGTCTAAAATTGCGCGCACTACTTCACATACGCAATTGCCGCCTTCAGTAACTCCGCCAACGTTATTATGTCTTCCACAACCCATAAATTCACCTCCCTACAAGTAAGTTCTTTATAAAGTATGAAAGTGTATTTGGTGTGTTAGGGCGTTTGCACGTATTGAATATAATTTGCTTTCAACGGTGATACTACGTACATAAAGGAGGTGCAATGAAGTGAGGAGGATACTGCTTGCGGTATGTTGTTGTGTAGTACTTGCTGGATGTGGTAACACAGGTGAAAAGTTTACAACTTTTTACACTACATATGATGAGGAGAAAGCAACGAAATTAGAAGAAATACTCAACAATGAAAGCAATATAGATCACGCCAATGTCATTTTCGTAGAAGATAGGTTACTTGTAGCAATGCAAGTGAAGCCGTGGATGCGCTATAAAAAGCAAAAAATCGAAGAAGCTATAAAAGAAAAACTGGAGAAGGAATTTCCGAAATTACAAATAACGGTTTCAACGGATTTTAAATTGCATTGGGAATCCGCCAAATTAATTGATAAAAATGAAGAAGAAGGACTAAGCGATAAAATCGAAAAGCTAGACAAGCTATCAAAGGAGGAAACATGATGGATGCGCAACGTTACCAAACAATTGAACAGCAAATTACGCCAAAGCCGCCCATTGCTTTAAATATGTTAAAAGCGTTTTTAGTTGGCGGCATTATTTGTGCGATTGGACAAGCTATTTCATACTTTTATATTATTTTCTTCGACTTTACAGAACAAACAGCAGGCAATCCAACAGTGGCAACAATTATTATTATTACGATGTTTTTAACAGGAGCAGGTTTATATCGTAAAATTGGCCAATTTGCCGGCGCGGGGAGTGCTGTACCGGTTTCAGGGTTTGGGAATGCCGTGATTTCTGCAGCTATTGAGCATAGATCAGAAGGTCTTGTGTTAGGTGTGGGGAGCAATATGTTTAAGCTTGCTGGATCAGTTATTTTATTCGGTGTAGTATCTGCATTTTTTGTAGCTTTAATTAAACTTATTCTTGTATCAATTGGGGTGGTATCATGGTAATTGTGTTTCAAAAGAAGCCCGCCATTTTAGCATGTGCAGCTGTCACAGGACCACTTGAACAGAAAAGTGTATTTAAAGCCTATTTTGACTCGATTATGGATGATGAAAGATTTCAAGAAAATACAAATGAAAAAGGGCAAATGGCGCTTATACAAGAAGCGAGTAAAGTACTGCTAAAAAAGGCAGATGTTAAAAATTTAGATATCGATTATTTTTTAAGTGGCGATTTAATTAATCAAATGACCCCAACAAGCTTTGCAGCAAGAGAGTTAGCGGTGTCTTTTATTGGTTTATTTGCAGCTTGTGCAACTGCTGTTTCATCGGTGATCATTGCGGGATTATTAACAGAGCTGGGCGCATCCAATTTTGCCATTGCTGGTGCGAGTAGTCATCATAATGCGACAGAAAGACAATTCCGTTATCCAATCGATTATGGTGCGCAAAAGCCTGCAACCGCCCAATGGACAGTGACAGCAGCAGGATATGCGCTTGTAGGGAAGTATCATGAAGGGATGCCGTATATGGTAGCCGCAACGGTTGGAAAAGTAGTCGATTACGGACAGGACAATCCTTTTCACATGGGGGGGGCGATGGCGCCAGCAGCGTATAGTACCATTACAACCCATTTGGAAAAGCGGAAGCAAAAGCTAAGCGATTATGATGTCATTTTTACTGGAGACCTTGGTAAAATCGGCTTAAAAATTTTAAAAGCAATGTTTGCAGAAGACGGTATTAAGAGTGATGAACTAAATTTAATTCGAGATGCTGGGGAAGAGTATTTTGGGGAAGATCAGCGTTTTAATGCTGGTGCTAGCGGCGCAGGATGTTCGGCTTCGGTATTTTACAGTTATGTTGATTTACAGTTAAGAACAGGGCGTTATAAAAAAGTGTTGCTAGTAGCAACAGGTGCGTTACTTTCGACGTTATCGTATCAGCAAGGCGAGAGCATTCCTTGTATTGCGCATGCAGTAGAAATTAATGTGTAGGAGGGACTTGCTATGATTTACTCATTTATTTTTGCATTTGTTGTTGGTGGGTTAATTTGTGTTGTTGGCCAATTACTGATCGATGTGGGCAAACTAACACCAGCTCATACATTATCAACCCTTGTAGTTGTCGGCGCGATATTAGATGGACTTGGACTATATGAGCCACTAATTGATATAGCAGGAGCTGGCGCAACGGTTCCGATTACGTCATTTGGCAACGCTCTTACACACGGGGCGATTGCTGAAGCAGAGAAACACGGCTGGATTGGCGTATTAACAGGAATGTTTGAAGTAACGAGCTCAGGTATTAGCGCAGCCATCATTTTTGGTTTTATTGCCGCATTATTTTTTAAAACAAAAGGTAAAATTGATTAGACAAATATCCTCCCTTTAGTTGTTTTTGTAACATACATTAGCAAATAAAAGGGAGGTGTTTTTATGGGCAACTATTGTGGAGGCTACAATTATGGCTGGCAGGGAGGCCAATGTCCATCTTACGGTGGCGGTAATGACGGTAATGGCTCCGTGTTCGTGTTAATCGTAGTATTATTCATTTTATTGATTATTGTTGGGAGCGTGATTGTGTAAGGAGGAGAAAAAATGGATCAGTTTTTTAAACAAATCGAAAAAAAGACCGGTGTGTCATTTGAAGAAATTTTAGCATTAGCTAATGCTATTCAGCATGCCGATTTTAAAAATGAGCGCCAAGTTCGAAAAATTGTACGCAAAGTAAGTAAGCTGGCTAACCGCCCAATCACGCCAGAATTAGAAGATAAAATCGTACAATCTATTTTACAAGATGGTCAATCACTTGATCTAAATAGTATTCAAAAAATGATGCGATAAAAAAAGCAGATCATCCGTACTGAGCGGCAATCTGCTTTTTTCACGAATAGCAAGGCTAACATAGCTAAACATATAACATCAGCTCGTTCTAAGTGGAAATGAGCTGATGTCTTTTTTTAAGATAAGAAAGTATAAACTTTTTCAAATGGAAAGAGTGTCTAGCGCAAGCGGACCAGCCCTTCGTGACGTTTCGAAAGTCTCTTCGTGTGCAAGCACACTATGAGCCTATCGTAAACAGCATGTCGGGGCTAAAGAGGGTGCTTGCGCTTTTCTAATTTAAATATTTTTTTCCATTGCGCGATGTGGAATATAGGCGTCTAAAAATTCTGGTGATGTGACTACATAACCGAGTTTCTCATAAAATGGTACAGCATAAGATTGGGCATTGAGCTTCAATGTTGTCCAACCGTATTGAATCGCATCTTTCTCAACATGCTCCATTATCAATATACCGAGGCGTTTTCCGCGATAATCTTTCAATACACAAACACGTTCAACTTTTCCAATCCCTGGTGATACTTCCCGCGCACGAGCGGCTGCAATCGTTTTTTCGCCGTCTTGCACGATAAAGTGTTTCGCTGTCTCATCAAATTCATCTAATTCAAGGTGTACCGGTACACCTTGCTCTTCGACAAATACTTTTTTTCGTACATTAAAAGCGAGTTGTTTTTCTTCTTCTGTTGTAACTAGTTTTACATTAAACACGAACTCATTCAACTCCGCTCAATCTAAATGTTTCATATGTCGTCCATGAACCATCTTCTAGTTGGTATAGAAGATGGATGCGATCGATTGTTTCCTTTTCATCCACACCAATCATTCGAAGTTGACCAAAAATATCGTCATGCTCAGAATCTGTCATTTTTTGTGCTATGGTAATATGTGGAACGAAAACATATTTTGGTGTACCAATGTTTAATTGCTCTTGAATTTCTTTATGAATGTCTTCAAGCTGAGGTGTTGGTTCAACGCGGAAATAAATCGCGTTCGTCGTTGGGAAGAACGAACTTACACGCGAAGCATGAATAGCAAGTGGTGCAAATCGATTTGCGATTTCAGTAAGTTTTTTAGAAATCTCTTCGATTTGCATTTCATCTGCTTCAAACGTATCCTTTAATGTCATATGCGGTGTAATTTTCGCATAGTGCGGATCATAACGTTTGCGATAAGTATTCGCTAAATCTTGTAGTTTTTTTGATGGAAATGCAACAATGCCGTACTTCAAAGTTCATTACCTCCCGAAAATTCGAAATTTTTATTCCTTTACAGTATAGCAGATAGTACAAATTTGCGCGATTCTACTGCAAAGATTAGCCGAAATTTTCAATTAAAGCACGCTTTAAGTCAGGCTTCCAATATTTCCACGTATGATTGCCCTTAAACTCTTCATAAAATGTGTTAAACCCCATATTGACCATTAGTTGATGCATTTCACGGTTAGGTGTTAAAAAGTCCTTTACGGTTTTATCGTGTAAAATCACTTCATCTTCATCCGTACCAATCACATGATAAATGGATAACAAATCAAGTTGAGTAGCATGCCGTACTTTATCCATGACTAAATCATCCACATAAGGTGAATGTAAAATCGCTTTTCCAAAGGTGTTAGGGTATTGAATCGCTGCTAGTAATGACACTGTTGCAGCCATTGAATCACCGATTAATCCGCGATTTGAACCTAATGGGATCGTTGAAAATTCTGCATCTAAATACGGTACTAGCTCATGCGCTAAAAAGCGAAGGTATGCTTCATGTTGATCGCCTGAGGGGATATATTTTCGTTTTCGGTCTGCTACACTTTTATAGGATACACCGACAATAATTAAGTGTTCGATTTCATAATCATCAATGAGCTCATCCGCCAAACGAGGAATTCCACCTAACTGGAAATAATCTTTCCCATCTGATGCGATTAAAATATTATATTTGTATAGTGGAGTATAGTTTGCAGGGATATATATCAGTAGCTGCATATGTTCCTGTAAAGACTCACTGTAAAAAGTAATATCTTTAACTGTTCCTTTATCCACTTATGTCACTCCTTCTCTCGGTTGTAAGGAAATTGTATCATATTAAATCTTAAAGGTGTAAGATATAAGAAGTGCTTTTCTTCCATCACAACTAAAAATAGAAATGAGGATTAGTAATGAATAACAAAAATGTTCGCGTGCATTCAGATGAAGTAGCTGCTGCGACACATGCAGCATTAGAGCGCCGCGGGGTTACAGTAGAAGCAATCGCAGAAATAGTATATGAAATGCAAAAAACATATAATCCCGGTTTAACAATTGAGCATTGTATTAAGTCGGTTGAACGTGTTTTACGTAAACGTGAAGTGCAGCATGCTGTACTAGTCGGTGTGGAGCTTGATGAGTTAGCGGAGAAAAAAATGTTATCTCAACCATTACAGTCAATTGTTGAAAACGATGAAGGATTATTTGGTGTCGATGAAACAATTGCACTCGGCTCTGTATTTACGTATGGTAGTATTGCGGTGACAACTTTCGGTCATTTAGATAAACAAAAAATTGGTATTATTGAAAAGTTAGATACAAAAGTGGGTCACAGCATTCATACATTTTTAGATGATTTAGTTGGTAGTATTGCGGCTAGTGCAGCATCTCGAATTGCTCATAGAATGCGTGATTTAGAAGAACAAGGTGAAACGTTTGCGGATGTCCCACCTGTTGTGCTCGGTCCAAATAATAAGCCAAAACCAAAAAAAGATATGTAAAAAGTGCGCCATTTACGTGAAAGTAAATGGCGTTTTTAGTATAAATCACTTATGATAATTACTTGAGATGATCGAAACAAGGAGAAATTGCGATGAAACTAAAAGACATAAAAACATTGATTACAAGTGGTACGGTTTTAGTGGCACTAGCACTTTATATGATTTTTGGTGATAAACCACCAGAAAAAGTAGAGGATACACAAAGTTCTGTACTCATTCCATTAGAGCAGGCAGAGCAAATAACAGGCAATACGCCCCTTGCTGTTGACTATGTATCGGCGAATGATGGCGATACAATTAGTGTGAACATGAATGGTGAAAAGAAACGAGTTCGTCTATTGATGATTGATACACCGGAGATGAATTATGATAAAGGGGACCCAATGCCATTTGCCGAAGATGCTAAAGAATTTACGATCAACTTACTAGAAAATGCTGAATCTGTGCAGCTATTATTCGATAAAGGGCCTGAGACAGACCATTATGATCGATTATTAGCCTATATTTATATAGATGGTATGATGTTGCAAGAAGCGTTATTAAAAGAGGGTTATGCAGCTGTTCGTTACGTAAATAAGCCAAACAATTCATTAGAACAGCAACTCCGAGACATTCAAGCAGATGCAGAGCAACAAGATATTAACATCTGGTCATATGATAATTACTTCCAAAAGGACGGGTTTCATCCAGAAGCAGTCAATAAATAATTTATAAATGTGGGACTGTCTGAAAAGGCAGTCCCTTCTTTTTCCGTAGCGCTATTTAATTTGATATTCATGACTTGACGTAACTAAGTTATATGTGTAAACTAAGTTACAAATAGTAAGTTTAAACTTACGCGTACGAAAAAAATGTTTCATGATTAGTCATAGATGGAATGTTTTAATCGTATATATTTTTTATACTATATCTCGAATTCGAGATAAAATGAGGGGGAATTTTTTATGACAAAGTATACAGTAGACCAATCGCATTCCCACATTGGCTTCCAAGTGAAACATATGATGGTATCAAAAGTAAAAGGTGGCTTTGATTCGTATACAGCCGAGGTAGAAGCAACGAATTTAGCTGATTTAACAGATGCAAATATTTCATTTGAGTTTGATGTGGCAAGTATCAACACAAAAAGTGAAGATCGTGACAATCACTTGAAATCAGCTGATTTCTTTGATGTAGCGCAGTATCCAACAATTCAGTTTCAATCGACAGACATTATAAAATCTGGTGATCGTTATGAAGTGTCAGGGAACTTAACAATTAAAGATGTTACAAAGCAAGTAACATTCCATACAGCATTTAACGGTAAAGGTACAAATCCTTGGGGGCAAGAAGTATACGGCTTTGAGGCAGAAGCAAAAATTAATCGTGAAGAATTTGGCTTAACATGGAATGCTGCACTTGAAACAGGCGGTGTGCTTGTAGGGAAAGAGATAAAAATTATTGTAGAGTTAGAATTAAACCCTGCTGGATAAAGTGAAACTTCAATCAGTGGGGGGTCTTTATCCCCCACTGATTGAAAGAGGAACGCAAGCTAAGAACGCCACGTCGCGAGCGCAACGCCTGCGTGACCAACGTCCTGTTGCCCTTAACTACGGGTAGTTGATCTCCCACCTACGTTTCTCGATTTTCTTAAGCCTTGAGGAGGGAGTCTTGTACCTGTCGCTTTGCTTTCGGTACAGATAAATTACTACCCGTTAATGCGGGATAAATGGACAACAGGAATTCCATTCGTTTGGGGTTCCTGACTTTTTTTGTCTGAATTTGCTATAATGGCGATAATCGTTTTAGAAATGAGGGAGTTTTTTGCTAGTAGATTTCAAAGTGAAAAACTGTTTATCTTATAAAGAAGAAACAGTTTTTTCTATGGTAGCAGGTAGCCGTATACGCAAATTAAAAGCATCACATACGATAGCACATCATAAATTGAATATGGTGAAAAGTGCATTTATCTTTGGTCCGAATGGCAGTGGCAAATCTAATTTATTTACCGCCATTAAAGTGCTTCGTTCACTGTTATTTAATTTTGAGAGTTTAAATAATGTAACGCAAATGAAATTACCATATCAGCCGTTTCAACTCAGTGAGAACAACGGGGAGCCAACGGAGTTTTTAATTGGACTCCTATTAGATGGAGAATTTTTTGAATATGAAGTCCATTATTGTGCGGACAAGATTTTATTTGAACGTTTTTCAAAAATAATGAAGTTATCAACGAAGCATTTTTTTATACGTACATATAATGAAGAAACGAAGGAATATGAATATACGTTTTCAAAGAAAAAGCATGCAGAGTTAAAAAATTATACACGTCCAAATACGGCATTTTTATCACTTTTAAATGTTTTTAACGATCCGCAAGCAGCGAAAATTTTTGATTGGTTCCTCAACAAAATTATTTTCTTAGATGAATCGCATCGTTTATCGAGTCATCCGCTTCTTCGTAAGTTAGAGGATGAAGTGTTTAAGCAAGAAGTACTCAAGCTTTTAAAAATTGCGGACTTTTCCATTCAGGATTTAACCGCTCGTCGTGTGGAAAGAAAAGAGAAAAATACGATTTTACATGATTTTGATACGGCAGATGCAATTATTCAAGAAATAGATATTGATCTCCATTATTTATCATATGATGATAAAGGAACGCCAATTGGTACAAAGACGATTAATTGGACGATGGACTCTAAAGGGACGATTCGCATGCTGTATTTAGCAAGTGTAATGGTAGATGCACATAATAAAGGCAAAACCATTTTCATTGATGAGTTTGATACCGCCTTCCACGTCTCTATTTGTGAATTTTTAATGGCTATTATGAATAGTGAACGAAATGTCAGTAACCAGTTTATCGTGACGAGCCACGAGATTGATTTACTTGATCAGCCGCTTCGTTCAGATCAAATTTGGTTTGTGAATAAAAGCTTTAAAAATGAATCGGAGCTGTATTCGCTATTTGATTTTGCAGATTTACATAAAAAGCGCGCGGATATTTCATATGCGAAGCGTTACTTAAAAGGGGAGTTCGGTGCGACACCGGTTATTAATGAATACTTATCAAAACAATATTTAAGAGAGGAAGAACAATGAGAACAAGAGAAAGAGGAAGGCTTGCTTTACGCAAGACAATACTCATTTATTGTGAAGGCGAAACGGAACGTATTTACTTTGAGCAAATGAAAATATTAAAGCGGTCAAAAATGGTGAGTGTCAAAATTAAAAATGTAAAACGTTCTGCTATTAAGCTGGCACAGCATGCATACCGGGATTCGAGCTATCAACCATTTGATGAGGTATGGATTGTATTTGATAAAGATGATTTAACAGAGTGGCAACTAGAAGAGGTTAATGCGTTTTGTATACAACACAATATTAATATTGCTTATACAAATGAAGCATTTGAACTGTGGCTACTTTTACATTTTGAACAAATCGATGTGAGTCAAGTATATCCTCGTGCGTTACTGAATGAAAAAATGGAGGAATATCTTGGTGTTACACGCTACATACGAAATAAAGGAAACGCTGAAGTCATTGCACCCATTGCGCTGCGTCACGAAGTTGCCGTAAGGAATTGTATGGAAATGATGAAGCTACGTGATTCGGATAGCCGTGATAATCCTTACTGTAATGTGCATGAAATGATTCAAATCGTTTTTTAGGGATAAAGTATATGTTTTCAAGAAAATTCACATAAGAAGGACAACAACTCGCGCTATTTTGGCGCGAGTTATTTTTTTTGCGATTGCACTTGGAAAGCAGGTTTATGCAATCACTAAAAAAGAATTTTTAGAAAATATAGAATAATTTTAGGTTTAGGGTTGTTTTATTAGATTAAGTATAATAAAATAACCTTAAATATATAAAACCTAGCTGAATTATAGGTTTTAATAGAGAGGTGACATTGTATGGCTGCACCAATCGTAAAAATTGAGCAAGTATCGAAATCCTATCACTCACAGGGGCAGGATACACTCGTTTTAAGTAATATTTCACTCGACGTAGAAAAAGGTGAAGTCATTTCGATTTTAGGGAAAAGTGGCTGTGGTAAAAGCACATTGCTGAATTGTATAGGCGGCTTTGAACAAGTAAATGAAGGGCATATTTTGCTAGACGGGCAAGAAGTAAAAAAGCCAAGCAAACGCTGTATGATGTTAATGCAAAATTATGGACTGTTACCTTGGCGCTCTGTACAGAAAAACGTAGAGCTAGGATTAGAGGGGATGAATCTTTCAAAATCAGAGATACATGAAAGAGTAAATGATTATTTAGAAATGGTAGGGCTTGCGGACCGTGCCAATGCATTTCCGAGTGAGTTATCTGGGGGAATGCAACAGCGTGTAGCGATTGCACGAGCACTTGCTATTCAGCCCGAAGTCATTTTAATGGATGAACCTTTTGGGGCACTTGACACATTTACACGCTATTATTTGCAAGATGAGCTGATTCAAATTCAAAAGCGAGAGCAGACAACGATTGTGCTTGTAACACATGATATTGATGAAGCGATTTATTTATCAGACCGCATTTTTATTATGAGTGCAAATCCAGGGCAAGTGCATAAAGAGATTAAAATCCAGGGCTCGAAACCACGTGATCGCTCGGATTCGGATTTTCAGCATTATCGTGAGCTAATATTTAATGAATTCCAGTTTACAAATAAACAAGCAATTGAATACAACATTTAGGAGGAAAAGCATGAAAAAGGTTTATGGATTATTCGTATTATTGTTCGTACTTGTACTTGCAGCGTGCAGCAATGATGAGGCAACCACTTCGTCAGCTGACGGTGAAAAGCCAACAATAAAAATTGGTTATTTACCCATCACACATGCTGTACCGCTTTATATGCAAACAGACAGTGAATATGAAGATTACAAGTTAGAATTAGTGAAATTCGGTTCATGGCCAGAGTTGATGGATGCTTTAAATACAGGAGCTATTGACGGGGCATCGGTACTTATTCAGCTAGCAATGAATGCAAAGGAAAAAGGTATTGATTTAAAGGCAGTTGCACTCGGTCACCGCGATGGCAATGTATTAGTCGGTGCACCACATATTGAATCAGTAGAAGATTTAAAAGGGGAATCATTCGCTATTCCAAGTCGTTTCTCGACGCATAATATTTTGCTATATGAAATGCTACAGAAACACGGAATCGCTTATGAAGATGTCAATGTTATTGAACTACCACCAGCAGAAATGCCAGCTGCGTTAGCGGAAGGTCGTATTGCAGGGTATGTAGTAGCAGAGCCATTTGGGGCGATTTCAGTGGCACTTGAAAATGGTAAAGTCCTTTATCAATCAGAAGAAATTTGGCAAGATTCCATCGACTGTGGGTTAGTATTACGCGGTCAATTTATCGATAAAAATCGTGAATTAGCAAAAAGCTTCGTAAGCGATTATGCAGTAGCTGGCGAGTTAGCAGAAGCAAAAGATGCTCACACACATGAAGTAGTAAATGAATATTTAACGGTTGAAGAAAATGTTTTAGATTTATCACTAGAGTGGATTTCATACGATAATTTAAAAATCGAAGAAGAGAGTTATGCCGTTTTACGTGAAGCACTACTTGAAATGGGCTTATCCGAAAATCCACCAGCTTACGAGGATTTCGTAGATCCAACTTTATTTAACTAATACTGACGGAGGGTAGCAATGCTATGTTAAAGAAACTTTCACCAATCGCTATTGGATTTATTTTACTCATTGCATTGTGGCAAATTGCTACAGTCGTTGGTGGACATCAGGCAGCGCTTTTCCCTCCGCCATCCAAAGTGGGAGAAGCATTGGTGTCCATTATCTCAGATGGCTCCATTTTTACACATATACAAATTAGTTTATTTCGCTTCTTTACAGGCTATTTATTGGCCATTGTTGTAGCAGTTGTACTTGGATTAGTGCTTGGTCGATTACCGACTGCTTGGTCTGTGCTAGATCCGATTGTACAAGTACTGCGTCCCGTATCACCGATTGCATGGTCACCATTTATTGTATTATGGTTCGGTATTGGGAATATGCCAGCGATTGTCATTATTTTCATCGCTGCGTTTTTCCCGGTGCTATTATCGACTGTATCTGCAGTGAAAAAAGTGGATAAAACGTATTTACGTATCGCCGCAAACTTAGAAATGTCTCAAGCAGAAACATTGCGAAAAATTGTTCTTCCAGCTTCATTCCCAATGATCGCAAATGGTCTCCATATGGCGTTAGGGACTGCTTGGATTTTCCTAGTAGCAGGCGAAATGGTTGGCGCACAATCGGGTCTTGGTTTCTTGATTGTTGATGCGCGAAACTCATTAAGTCTTGATGTTGTTATGGCAGGGATTGTTGTAATTGGTGTGCTTGGTCTTATGTTAGATAAGCTCATCCATTATTTTGAGGCATGGGTCAATCGCATTTGGGGCGGTGTGAAAGCATAATAAAAAAGCCTGAAGCTTCAGACTTTAACAGGACGAATATGTATATGTTCAACACGTTCGCCAGTTTTGCTTGAATAATAGCCAACTTCAACGCGGTGCTCGTCATTGTCAACAATTTCTTTGTAGCAAGTTTCAAGGTGTTCGGCACCCCAAATAATCATCGCATTAAATACATGTTCGAGTGCGAGGCCTTTGTCAGTAAGTGTGTAGCGGTAGCGCGGAGGATGACTAATATATAGCTCGGACTTTGCGATACCAGCCTCTTCAAGTTCTTTTAATCGACTTGATAAGACATTCGCTGAAAGGCCAGGGAGTTTTAGCTTAATATCATTGAAATTTGATACACCAATCATCAGTTCGTGAATAATGAGTAGCGTCCATCGATCACCTAGAATATTTAATGTTTGTGCAATATTACACGGTAAGTCATAGCGAGTTTTCATTATGATTCCTCCTTGTAATATTAGTATAAGCATTAAACTTATGTAATGCGAGTATCAAAAATTAATTTACTTAAAAAATTTAATTTATAGGAGGAATTTCAAATGGCTTTATTTTTAGTAGAATCAACAATTAACGAGGTATCGACAAAAGAGGAATTTTCAGCATTAGTTGAAAAAGTAAATGGAACAGATGCAGCAAATGTTATTGAGGTACAAGTAGCGAAAGGCTTTACACGTGCATATTTCATCATTGAAGCAGATGCTGAAGCGACAGTAAAATTAGCATTAGAAGCACAGGGCATAGCGATCGATTTAGTAAAAGAAGTACGTTTAATCGGTAAAGAGTTAGACGAAGTAAAAGCTGGTGGAGAACAAGTAAACTACTTAGTAGAGTGGGAAATTCCAGCAGAAATCACAATGGAAAAATATTTAGAGCGTAAAAAGAAAAACTCTGTAAAGTATGAGGAAGTACCAGATGTGAAATTCTCTCGTACGTATGTATGTGAAGATATGACAAAATGCTTATGCTTCTATGATGCACCAGACGAAGCAGCAGTAAAACGTGCACGTGAAGCAGTACAAACACCAATTACGTCATTAACAGAATTAGCAGACTAAGGATAGAAAGGAAGAGAGCAAATGGCGATTGATACAAAGCGTTTACAGGCAATCATCGATGAAAAATTAAAGCCTGTCGTAAAAAAAGTAGATGAACAGGCGTTTTATGCGGAGGATTATATAATCGCATTAGGAGAGGCAGGATTCTTCGATTCTACGACAAAAGACGAGGCGACAATTTTGCAGGATGAAGCATTCGTTGTGTTAGAAACAGCAAAAGTTTGTATGACAACGGCGTTTTGTGTATGGTGCCATTTAGCTGCTCTAACGTATATTCGAAAGTCGAGCAATCACTATTTGCGAACAGCACTTTTGCCCAAGCTAGAAAATGGAGAACTACTCGGTGCAACAGGCTTATCGAATCCAATGAAATTTTACTCAGGGCTTGAAAAATTACATTTGTCTGCTGAAAAGGTAGAAGGTGGCTATGTTATTAATGGTATTTTACCTGCTGTTTCCAATCTAGGGAAGCGCCATTATTTTGGTGCGATCGCGAGTGTAGGGGAGCAAGAAGTCATGGTGCTTGTATCGACGCAAACAAAAGGACTTGAGTTAAAAGAGAAGGTTGGTTTTATCGGTGTGAATGGGAGTGCAACGTATACGTGTAAATTCGATCACGTCTTTATCCCACAAGAGCAAGTGATTGCTGAATTAGCAGGAGCCTTTTGTGATGTCATTCGTCCAACATTTATTTATTATCAAGTACCACTTGGCGCGGGCGTTATTTCAGCGGCAGCAGAAGGAATTGAAAAGGTCAAAGCGAAGCAAAACGGTTGTAATGAGCATTTGCAAGTGCAAGCGGGTAAGCTATATGACAACTATGACCGTATTATGAATGAACTATATGTGCAAGCGAAAAATGTTTCATTAAAAAGTATTGTGGAAACGCGCCTACAAGCAGTTCAGGATACATTAGAGGCGGTACAGGCGAATATGCTTCATAATGGCGCAGCAGGCTATGTAGCAGGTAGCGTTGCCTCTCGCAAGTTACGCGAAGCCTATTTCTTTGCTAACTTAACACCGACTGTTCGTCATTTAGAAAAACTAAAAGTAAAATTGTAATTAAATAAATAGCACACATGCCCCTGTAAAATGAAAAATCGGTGATTCCTTATTCTTATTGTAAGAGTAAGGGTTTGCCTTTCATGTGACACAGTATATTCAATGCAGTACATCACTTTAATAATTAAGTGGTGTACTTTTTGTTTTATAAGGATGAAATTTTAAAAAGCTACCGTAGAAAAGAATAAAAAAATGGGTAGTGCATCATTTTGAGATATAAGTGACACAATACAATGCAACGTATCATCTATTATTCTGCAACTAATGGAGCTGGAAATGATGAGTAGAAGGTGTTAAATCATGATTGATTTTATTGGTGTGACGTATGAGCATACGCTCGAAAAAGAAATAACTTTAAGTCATGTGAATTTGTCTAAATATAAGTGGATTTGGGTTGATTTTAATGCCCCTACGGATGAAGAGATACGGCATTTAGCAGATACTTTTCATTTTCATCCCCTTGCCATTGAAGATTGTGTCTATAGGCTACAAAGACCTAAATTAGATTATTATGATAATCATACTTTTTATGTGACACATATTGTGAGGGAGGAAAATAAAGAAGTTATAAAAGAAGAATTAGATTTTTTTGTTGGAGAAAAATTTGTCGTTACTTTTCATCGGAAACCGTCGAACGAAGTAACTCAAGTGAGAGATCGATTGTTTGCTCAAAAAAACCTGGATAAATGGGATACTTTTTATGTGTTTTATCAAATTTTGGATAAGATTGTAGACAATTACTTCCCACTTATTTATAAGATTGAAGATGAATTAGACAAAATTGAACATAATACACAAAATAAATCCATGAATAATCTAATGACTCAATTATTTGATACAAGATATATGTTATTAAATTTAAGGCACACGGTTAATCCAATGAGGGATTTACTTTATCGTATGTTAAATTCCCAACATTTAATTGAAATTAAAAATAGAAGAGAATATTTTTCTGATATTTATGATCACTTACTGAAATTATCAGAAATGGTTATGTCAAACCGAGAATTGACTGCGGATATAAGAGACAGTTATTTGTCATTGAATTCTCATCAAACGAATAATGTGATGAAAGTTTTAACAATTATTACATCTATTTTTGCTCCCTTAACTTTTATCGCAGGGATATATGGAATGAACTTTGAAAATATACCTGAATTAACTTGGAAATATGGTTATTTCCTTTCTCTAGGGATAATGTTGGTCATTGGCGTATTGATGTATCTTTGGTTTAGGAGAAAGGGGTGGTTCCAATAATCATTTGTTGGACTAATGGAGACACTAGTCCAATAACATTTGTTTCACAATGGCCAAGTTGCCAAACAGTCTAAGTTAACTGCAGATAAAGAGACGAATAGTTGCGCTGTAAAAATAGGATTATAACTATTAAAAATTTCATCTAAAACAGTTAAGAAAGAATTATATTACTGCAACACCTCATGCTTTTTATAGTCTGTTGCAATAGTAGGTAATTCTTGATAAGAAGTAGCAACGACTTCGTTTAATCCTTCTCTGTCCAATGTAAGTACTAATACTTCTGTATTTTCACTTTTTATGAGCATATACCAAGCCAATGTGAATGTATTAATTGTTTCGATTTTTTGGATATCTTGTAGCATATTATACGTATTTTTTAACAGCATATCTTCTGTTAAAAACTCGGATGTTTGTAATTGTAATAATACATCTTCTTTATCGTCCTTTGGTGTTACTTGAATATCTAAAATGGCATTTTCCAATAGGTGTGTAGTTGAAATTTGTGCGATAGTGGTCATCGTTGAATAACCTGGTGTTGTTTGTGTTACTTTGTTTTCCAACTGATTTTGCTGCTGATCGCTTGGTTCATCTACCATGAAAATATTGATACCGCCAACAATAATTAAAAAGAATAATAAAACCATATATAGCTTCGTGAATTTTCTAAACATTATAGTCCCTCACGTTCCTAGTTGTTCTATTTGGGATTATACGAAGGAATAATTATAAATGCAAATCAGTAGCTGTAAAAGCCATCATAAAAGAGGTGACTCGAAGACAGAGTCACCCCTAGTTTGTTAAATAGCATGTTCATCATCGTATTCTTTAGGCAATTGTTCTTTATAAAAGAGGAATGATTCGTCTTCTAATTGATGCATCTTTTCTTCGTTAATACCAATCGCTAGTACACCAGAAAAAATTGTTTCCCACCATGTTTCAGTAATAATCATAAAAATTGCCTCCTTCTTTTCGCTAAAACTATATGTCTTATTATTCGGAAAATTTTTGGCACCTTAGCTGTTCATTTGTAAACGGCTAAAGCAAATGTTACGATTTCTGAAAAGCCACAAAGGATTTTATAGATTATTTATGTAATCTATACCGTTAATATGTGTGATTGAATATAGATTATGCATAAATTTTTTTGAAGGTCTGTTTAAGTGAAGTGTTGATATTATAAAATAGGTGTTCTTGCTTTATAGAAGAGGAGGATGGTTATGCGTTTTACACAGCTAGATGTTGAAAAAATGATTGATGAACAGCGCACTTTTTATTTCACACGTGCCACAAAAGATGTGATGTTTCGTAAAAATCAGCTTTTAAAATTAAAAGAAACGATAAAAAAATATGAGCAAGATGTTATACAAGCATTAAAGCAGGATTTGCATAAGAGTGAATTTGAGGCGTATGCAACAGAAATTGGCATTGTGTACGATTCAATTTCGTATATGCTGAAAAATATTGAGGAATGGATGAAGCCTGAAATCGTGAAAACGCCGATTCAATTCCAGCCAGGAAAAAGCTTTATTGTACGTGAGCCATATGGCGTTGTATTGATTATCGCTCCGTTCAATTATCCATTCCAATTAGTGATGGAACCATTAATTGGTGCTATTATTGGCGGGAATACAGCGATTGTGAAACCGTCTGAATCCAGCGTACATACAGCGGCGATTGTAAAAAAAATAATAGAAGAAGCGTTTGAGCCGCGTTATGTACGTGTTGTAGAAGGTGAAAAAGAAGAAGTAACGGCACTGATTCATGCATCGTTTGATTATATTTTCTTTACAGGAAGTGTAGCAATCGGAAAAGTTGTGGCAAAGGCAGCAGCAGAGCGTCTCACACCAATTGCTTTGGAGCTTGGCGGTAAAAGTCCAGCGATTGTCGATCAAACAGCTAATTTAGAAGTCGCTGCGAAACGCATTGTTTGGGGGAAATTCAGCAACGCTGGGCAAACATGTGTAGCCCCAGATTATGTACTTGTCCAGCGCTCTGTTTATAAAGAATTTGTGAAAATGATGCAAAAAACGATTACGAAGTTCTATGGTAAAGACGCACAAACAAGTAATGATTTTGGCCGTATTATAAATGAGCGTCAGTTCCGCCGTTTAGAATCCATTTTACAAGCAGAAAGGGCCAATATTACATTTGGCGGAAAAACAGACCGTGAGGATTTATATATCGAGCCAACCATTATTGAAAATGTCGATTGGAATAGTCTGGTCATGGAGGACGAGTTATTCGGTCCTATTATGCCAATCATGGCTTATGAAGATTTACCACGTGTCATTCATTGTGTAAGAGGGTTACCGAAGCCACTTGCTGCTTATTTATTTTCTGAAAATGAGCAGGCGATTGATTACTTTTTAGAAGAGTTGCCATTTGGCGGTGGTTGCATTAATGATGTCATCACGCATGTTGGCAATGCCCATTTACCATTCGGTGGGGTAGGTCCTTCAGGTGTGAAGGCTTATCACGGGAAGGCGAGCTTTGAAAACTTCACGCATCCGAAGTCTATTTTAAAGCGCTCCAATAAATTAGCAAATAATTTATTATTCCCACCATATAAGCAAAAAGTAAAATTAGTACGTACCATTATGAAATAAATAATAGGCTCGCTGTCAATGACAGCGAGCCTTCTTTTCCCACATTTTAGTTACGGATGAGATAATCAAAGGCGCCTAGTGCAGCTGTTGCACCTGAGCCCATAGAGATGATAATTTGCTTATAAGCACTATCTGTACAGTCACCTGCTGCGAACACACCAGGGATTGTTGTAGCACCGTGCTTATCCACAACGATTTCACCCATACGTGTTTTTTCAAGTTGGTCACCTAACCAGTCTGTGTTTGGCACAAGACCGATTAAAATGAACACACCTTGTAAATCGATATGGTGTTCTTCGCCAGACTCACGGTCAATATACGAAATACCATCTACTTTATCTGTACCTGTAATTTCTTTTGTTTGTACATTTTTTAGCACCGTTACGTTCGGTAAGCTATAAAGACGATTTTGTAATACTTGGTCTGCCTTTAATTCTGGCATGAATTCAAGAACTGTGACATTGTTAACGATTCCTGCAAGGTCGATGGCTGCTTCGATACCCGAGTTACCGCCACCGATCACTGCTACATCTTTCCCTGCAAATAGAGGACCATCACAGTGTGGACAGTAAGCTACACCTTTGTTTTTGAATTCGGCTTCACCTGGAGCCCCTACATTGCGCCAACGAGCCCCTGTTGAAAGAATGACTGTTTTACTTTTCAGTACCGCCCCATTTTCAAGCTCGATTTCGATTAACTCTTTTTTCTCTAAACGTGTTGCACGTTGTAAGTTCATCACGTCGATTGGGTAATCTTTTACGTGCTCTTCAAGGTTAGCTACAAATTTCGGCCCTTCTGTTGCCGTTGTACCGATAATATTTTCGATTGCTAATGTGTCATTTACTTGACCACCAAAGCGCTCTGCCACAATACCTGTACGAATCCCTTTACGTGCTGCATAAATCGCTGCACTTGCACCTGCTGGGCCACCGCCTACAACAAGTACATCGAAAGGTTCTTTGTTATCAAATTCTGAAGCGTCTGGACCGCCACCTAATTTGCCTAAAATCTCTTCTAATGTCATACGTCCGCTACCGAATGTTTCCCCATTTAAGAAGACTGTTGGTACTGCCATAATATCTTTGCTTTCCACTTCTTCTTTAAATGCTGCGCCGTCGATCATTGTGTGTGAAATGTTAGGGTTTAACACACTCATAATGTTCAGTGCTTGTACAACATCCGGACAGTTGTGACAACTTAAGCTTACATATGTTTCGAATCGATATTCGCCTTTGATATTTTTAATTTGATCAATGACGTTTTGCTCTACTTTCGGTGCACGACCACTAACTTGTAGTAGTGCTAGCACTAATGATGTAAATTCATGTCCTAGTGGAACACCAGCAAATACGATACCTGTGTCTTCGCCAACACGGTTTACGCTAAAGCTAGGCGTTCTATGTAGCGATACTTGTTCCACTTGGATACGAGAAGACATTGATTTTAATTCATCTACTAAAGCAAGCATGTCGCGTGATACATCGTCTGAGCCCACGCTTACTTTTAGCACGATATTGCCCTCTAATAGCTCTAAATATTGCGCTAACTGTGCTTTAATTTCTGCATCTAATTTCATTAGGAATCTTCTCCTTAGATTTTACCTACTAAGTCAAGGCTTGGTTTTAGTGTTTCAGCACCTTCTTGCCATTTTGCTGGACAAACTTCGCCTGGATTGTTGCGTACGTATTGAGCTGCTTTAATTTTGTTTACTAAAGTTGAAGCGTCACGACCGATACCGTCAGCGTTGATTTCAACAGCTTGTACAACACCGTCTGGATCGATGATGAATGTACCACGTTGTGCAAGACCTGATTCTTCGTCTAACACATCAAAAGTACGAGTGATTGTGTGAGATGGGTCACCAATCATGATATATTCGATTTTACCGATTGCTGGTGAAGAATCATGCCAAGCTTTGTGCGTGAAGTGTGTGTCAGTTGATACTGAGTAAACTTCTACACCTAACTCTTTTAATGCTGCATATTGGTTTTGAAGATCTTCTAATTCAGTTGGGCATACGAATGTGAAGTCTGCTGGGTAGAAGCAAACTACGCTCCATTGACCTTTGAAGTTTTCAGATGATACGTCGATGAATTCACCTTTTTGATAAGCTTTTGCTGAAAATGGTTCTACTACTTTACCGATTAATGACATTGTTTACTTCCTCCTTGATTACATAAAGTAATTGCAATAATTCCTTTTTTATAATAATTATTGCCTATGTGGAAATTATGGTGGAAAACTGATGGGTTTGTCAACCCTCATCATATCCTGAATTCCCATCAATTATGCATATTATAGATGAAAGAATCCCCAAGTGATAAGGTTCACGCACCATTGACTACAATAGGTTTCGCGAAAATGTCGAAAATTAGACATAATTATTCCGGATATTACTAGGCCGATTTTTGTAAGCAATCGCTATAACTACAGTAATAAGCATAGAAATACGCTTCATAATGAGATAAGTTAGTAGTGAATAATATGTAGGAGGAATAAAAATGGATCAATTTATGAAACGAGCAGTAGAATTAGCAATTCAAAATGTGCAGGAAGGTGGACAGCCGTTTGGTGCCGTGCTTGTGAAGGATGGCCAAATCGTAGCAGAAGGTGTGAATGAGTTACATAAATCATATGACGTTAGCGGGCATGCTGAATTGCTGGCGATGAGAAGAGCTCAGGAAAAGATGCAAACCCATCAGTTAACAGGTTATACGATGTATGCTAGTGGAGAACCTTGCGCTATGTGTTTAACAGCGATGTACTTTGCAGGAGTGGATGCTATATTTTATTGTCAGTCAGTAGAAGATGCAGTTGCAGTAGGACTGGAGAAATCAAAATTTATTTATGGAGAGTTAAACAAGGAAAAGGAGGAACGAACACTTACGATTAAACAAATGAAGTTAGCAGAAGGGCAAAAAAATCCGATGCAGCTTTGGAAAGAGCAAGCGTAAATTGAAACAAGAGGGATTTTTTTGAAAGTTCATTCTCATTTAAGGGGGATTTTTTGAGAATGTAGGAGGTAAGAAGGGAGTGTCCAGAAAGTAAAAACTTTCCGCCCCCCCTTCTGGTTAGTTAATCTACCTTACTTCCGTGATTGATAGTTGGGAAACTAATTAAAATGCTTGTACCGATGTTTTCTTCGCTTTGAATTGTAATTGTTCCTTTGTGGTCTTGAATAATTTTATTTATAATCATCATTCCGAGGCCAGTCCCTTTAGATTTTGTAGTATAGAACGGCTCAAAAATACGCTCTAATAGGTGAGGAGGAATTCCGCTACCGGTATCTTTAATATAGATATATAATTTTCCTTCATCATTACACATTTCAATATCGAGTTGGCCATTTTCATCAATTGCTTCCATTGCGTTTTTCATCAAATTCATAAATACTTGTTTAATTTGATTGGCATTGCCGTGAATCGTAGTATGACAATGATTTAATTGCAAGTTGTATTGTATATGGCGATTTTGCATTTCAATTGAAAAAAGCTGTAAAATATCTTGTAAAATTTCATCAATTTGTATTGTGTTAAATGTCTCGACTTGCGGGCGAGAAAGTACTAAAAATTCTGAAATAATGACGTTAATGCGTTCAATTTCTGACTGAATCAGTTCGGTGTACATTTTATATGGAGACCGCTCATCGTCATTCATCATTTGCACAAAACCTGAAATCACGGTCATAGGGTTACGAATTTCGTGTGCTACCTCGGCCGCCAATTCACCTGCAAGCTTTAGTTTTTCTGATTGGATAATCAGTCGTTCATTTTCTTTAATCATCGAAATATCACGTGAAATGACCGATGTACCAATCATCTCGCCATGTTTGTCGTAAATGGGCGATAGTGAAATTTGGGCATCAAAAACGGTACCATCTTTTTTCATATCCTGTGTTTCAAGCAAATGAAAGCGTGCGCCTCTGAGTAATTGTGTACGTCTTTTTTCGGCAACTTCCATGTTTTGGGGTGGTACGAGTGGAAGGGTATGGCCGATGCACTCCTCACGTACCCAGCCGTATAATTTTTCGAATGCTGGATTTACTTCCCGAATACGATTATTTAAATCAAATACGGCAATAGCGTCCTCTGCATGCTCAAAAAATAGACGAAGATACGCCTCTGTGGATGCTTGTTCTTTTTCGCGTTTAATATTCGCATTTTCGCGTTTTTTCCATAGTTTTCGAACGCAGATTGACTGCGTAATACTAATGATACAAATAAGAGAGAAGAAGAAGATATATGTTTGTGTGAGTTCATAAGGCGTGAATTGTTTGGATGGGAAAAAAAACAACAAAATGCCCCCTGCTTGCACACTACATATAAGCGTAACGATGATGTTAATCCAAATGGAACGATAAATGCTAAACATTAGAATAAGAAAAATAAACAAATACAATGTAAATACATAGTCGCTTTGTATAACTAAAAATACAGTCAAAACATTCCAAGTACTAATCAACATCATTTGCATGAATTTAGGGGGTGTTTTAATAAAAAAAAGAAAGCCTAAAAGCGCAAGGCAGGCAAGTATAACGATAGGATAATGATAATGATCCAAAAACCATCCACTAAACAGTGCAAACATATATAGTAAAGAGCTAATTGTCATGGAATAATAGATAAATAAATTCCGTTTATGCAAAACTTCTAGCTGTTGCATAAATGCACCTCAAATCAAGTTAATATTTTCATGATACATGATTTAAGTATGTCGATAAATGATGAATTTTGATATGATAAATAAAATTGAGGGGGAAACGGCATGAACTACAAATTTAACGAGGAAAATACAGTAAATTTGATAGAAAAATTAGTGAATGTTCCTAGTCCATCCGGATTTACAACGGAAGTTATGCGCGGCATAGCAAATTATTTGCGTGATGTAGGCATTACGTATAAACGTACTTATAAAGGCGCGTTAATTGTCACGATGGTAGGTGAAAATACAGTGCAACATCGTTTACTAACTGCACATGTCGATACACTCGGTGCCATCGTAAAGGAAATTAAGCCAAGTGGTCGGTTAAAGCTGGCGATGATTGGTGGATTTAATTGGAACGCCGTAGAGGGCGAATACTGTAATATTCATACTGCAACTGGCGAGCGTATTCGTGGTACAATTTTAATGCACGAAACAACGGTCCATGTTTATCGTGGAGCAGGTGATATAAAGCGTGATGAAAACCATATTGAAGTACGTATTGATGCAAAAACAACGTCAGCGAAAGAAACATGTGAATTAGGTATTGAAGTTGGGGATTTTGTCTCATTTGATGTCCGCTTTGAAAAGACGACAACAGGTTTTATTAAGTCACGTCATTTAGATGATAAAGTAAGTACAGCTCTACTGTTAGAATTGATGAAATACGTAAAAGAGCATGATCTAAAATTACCGTATACAACGCATTTCTATATTTCCAACAATGAGGAGATCGGCTATGGAGGCAATTCTAATATTCCAGTCGAAGTTGTAGAATATGTTGCCGTTGATATGGGGGCAATTGGTGACGGACAAGCAAGTGATGAGTATACGGTGTCTATTTGTGCAAAAGATTCAAGTGGTCCATATCATTATGAGCTTACACGCCATTTAGTCAACTTAGCGAAGGCACAAAATATAGACTATAAATTAGATATTTATCCGTATTACGGTTCGGATGCATCAGCAGCTATTCGTGCAGGATTTGATGTACGTCATGCATTATTTGGTCCTGGTATTGAGTCAAGTCATGCATACGAGCGTACACATGTAGATTCATTAAAAGCAACAGCCAAGCTTCTATACGCTTACATTATGTCACCGATGGTAGAAATGGAGGAGTAATTATGTACGCTGAAGAGATTTTAAGCGCACTTCCACAAAAGAAAGTAATAGGGCGCCTGCCTAATAATATTAAAGATATGGCAATTGACTCGCGGGCTGTAGGACCGAGTACATTATTTATTTGCATTAAAGGATATACCGTAGATGGACATGATTTTGCTCAAAAGGCAGTAGATGCAGGAGCGACAATTGTCGTTACAGAGCGTGAGCTACATTTAATAGGTGATGTTGCGCAAGTTATAGTGGATAGCACAGATCGAGCGCTAGGCTTACTTGCAGCGAAGTTTTTTGATTATCCTTCAAATGATATTACAATGATTGGTGTCACAGGAACAAACGGTAAGACAAGTGTGACGGGGATTATCCATAATATTTTAATTGGCATGGGTGAAAAATCAGCGTTAACAGGAACAATTGGCTTTAATTTAAACGGTGTATTGTATGAATCAGCAAATACAACAAGTGATGCGTTAAGCACACAGCAAATGATTTTCCGCGCCAAAATGGAAGGTTGCCGTGCGATGGTTATGGAAGTATCGTCACATGGGTTATCCCTAGGGCGTTTAGCTGGAGTTGATTATGATGTCGCAATTTTCACAAATTTAACGCATGATCATCTTGATTTCCATGGCACAATGGAGGATTACGGCAATGCGAAAGGGTTGTTATTCTCTCAATTAGGACAAGATTTATCAACATCTAAATCGGTCGTATTGAATGCGGATGATTCATGGAGTGAGCGATATGCCAAATTAACACCGTTTCCCGTTTGGACATATGGTTTACAACATGAAGCGATGTTTAGCGCAAAAAATATTCGCTATGAGGACGGCATGACATATTTTGATATGTTGACACCAGAAGGTACATATCCAATTTCCATGCATTTACTGGGTGAATTCAATATTTATAATGTGTTAGCAGCAACAGCTATGTTTTATGCGCGCGGTTTTGCATTAGAATTAGTCGTAGAACAAATTGAAAAATTACCGCCAGTAAAAGGGCGGATGGAAAAAGTCGAAACCGATTTGCCGATTCAAATCTTTATTGACTATGCGCATACACCAGATGCGATTGAAAAGGCCATTAATGCGGCAATGCCTTATAAAAAACCAGAAAATAAGTTGATTTTCTTAGTCGGTACAGGTGGTGGACGTGATAAAACGAAGCGTCCAACGATGGCTGAAAAAGCATCTGTTGCTGATTATGTGGTGCTGACAACGGATGATCCACGTTATGAGCCATACGATAGCATTACAGGTGATTTAGCAAAGGGTATGCTACATGAGCATTATGCTTGTATTGGCGACCGTGCAGAAGCAGTACGCCATGCTGTTAGTGTTGCAGAGCCAGGGGATATTATCATTTTCGCCGGTAAAGGACATGAAGATTATCAAATTATTGAAAACACGAAATATCCGCATTCAGATGCTCAAATTGCTATTGAAGCAGGAAAAGAACAATTTAATCGTTAATTTGAAGAAAGCTACCTTTATATAAGGGCACTGAAAAAGTCTTTAAATAAGTTAAGCCAGTTCTTGAGCAAGACATCGTTCAAGAACTGGCTTTTTTCTGCGATGTCGTTGCTTTCCGTTGCGGCGAACGCTTTTCTGGGGGCGAGCCTTGAGCCGCTTCCCTCGCTGCGCTCAGTCCAGGGTCTCAAGCTGCTCGCTAATCCCCTAGAAGTCGTCGCCTCCACTCCAATCAACGGGTAACGACTAAGAACGAATTCATCACTCTCTCACCTAAAAAAAGTGATTTTCTTGTATAATAGAAGGAACGAATTACAGGTGGTGCTCCCAATGATTTCAAACCAAGAAACACTCAACTTAAGCCCATTTATGGCGATTTACGATATTGTTGTGCCAAAAGATAACATGCTTCGTCAGATCAATGAACTGGTCGATTTTACCTTTATTCTAGAGGAATTAAAAACAAAATACTGTTCGGATAATGGACGAAATGCGATTCCGCCTATCCGTATGTTTAAGTATTTATTATTAAAGGCGATTTATGATGTATCGGACGTTGATTTAGTAGAGCGATCTAAATACGACATGTCTTTTAAATATTTCTTAGATATGGCACCAGAAGATGACGTGATCGATCCAAGTTCACTCACAAAATTCCGTCGGCTGCGTCTAAAAGATGTCAGTCTATTAGATATGTTAATTGGGAAAACCGTTGAAATTGCATTGGAAAAGGGCATCATTAAAAGTAAATCCATTATTGTGGATGCCACACATACAAAAGCACGTTATAATCAAAAATCACCAAAAGAATTTTTACAAGAGAAATCAAAGAATTTACGAAAAGCCATCTATAAAATGGATGCATCTATGAAAGAAAAGTTCCCTCAAAAAAATACGTCTAACGAAGTAAAAGATGAAGTCACTTACTGTAAAAAATTAATCGAAGTAATTGATAAGGAACCACAAATTGCACAAGTACCCGCTGTGAAAGAACAATTAAATCTGTTAAAGGAAGTGGTAGAGGATTACCAAGCGCACCTTTCCTATTCATCCGATGCAGATGCACAAAAAGGGCATAAAACAGCTGACTCATCTTTCTTTGGCTATAAAACACACATTGCGTTAAGTGATGAACGAATCATTACAGCTGCAGTCATCACAACAGGTGAAAAAAGTGATGGAAAGTACTTACAAGAATTAATTGAAAAAAGTGAGCAAGCAGGTATAAAAGTAGACACAGTTATTGGAGATACAGCTTATTCAGAAAAAGCAAATATTGAATATACAAATAAAGAAAACATTGCACTCGTTTCAAAGTTAAATCCTGTTATTTCAGAAGGCACACGAAAAGAAGAAGACAAATTCGAATACAATAAAGATGCCGGGAGATTTGTTTGTAAAGCTGGGCATTTAGCCATACGAAAAGCACGAACGGGTAAAAAGGGACAAAATAGAAATCAAACAGAAACACATTACTTTGATATTGAGAAATGCAAAGTATGCCCCTTACGTGATGGTTGTTACAAAGAAGGCGCGAAAAGTAAAACGTATTCCGTAAGCCTAAAATCTGAAACACACGAGGCGCAACTGGCTTTCCAACAAACAGATGAATTTATCCAACTAGCGAAAGAGCGCTATAAAGTGGAAGCGAAAAATAGTGAGTTAAAAAATGGACACGGGTACGATACAGCATCGTCTGCGGGTCTATTTGGCATGGAGATTCAAGGGGCGACAACAATATTCGCCGTAAACCTCAAGCGAATATTAAAGTTAATAAACGAAAAAGAGTAAGAAATAAACAAGGAAAGAAGGCACTTTTCTGTTCAAAATTGAACAGAAAGTGCCTTCTTTTATTTTGAAAACTAATTCGCTTTAAAAATGCAAGTTTTTCAGTGCCCTCCCTTTATATGGGTAGCTTTTTTAACTTCTTTCAGAGGATATTCAGATACCCTCTGAAAGAAGTTAAGCCTCTGGCAGATGTCACGGATTCGGCTTTGTGCTTGCACAAAGCCGAATCCGGACGCAATTACACCGAGGTGTAATTGATTGGGTAACTTTTTATTGTAATATAGCGTCTGTATAGAGGGAAGTAGGTGAAGGAAATGATTCAGCATTTTATCGGAAGTATGGTGATGTACTGTATAGTAGCTACACCGATTTATGGTGTGCTTCGTTTTTTATATATACGGCGAAAAAATTTCAGCGTATGGCGTGAAATCGTATTATATGTTTTTGTTCTTTATACAGTTGCTATTTTATCGCAGACGATTATTCCGAATTACCGAGCCGCTTTAGGTTATCGCACTATGAACCTTGTGCCGTTTCAGACTATTTCAAGTTATGGCCACCAACTCTTTAGTGGTACATATATGAACCGCATTGCTTTTTATAATCTTACAGGAAATATTTTGTTGTTTATTCCATTTGGTATGTTGCTCCCGCTCTTATGGCGTCCGTTTAGAAAGATAGGTTGGCAAATTACTGCAGCCATCGTTATTCCATTGTTCATTGAAGGTACTCAATATTTTATAGGGCGCAGCACAGATATTGATGATGTGATTTTAAATGCAGTCAGTATTTATCTTGGTTTTGTAATGACACAATGGTTATTAAAAAGATTTTGGACAGAATAAATAAAAATGGTTGTAACGACATAGGCAACTCTTTTAAAATAAGTAAGTATGTATGTTAGAAAGGTACATCTCAATCTATTTTGATGGGAATGAGGTACTTTCTTATGCGGATATCCATAAGCTTTCTAATTTGCTATCCGCTAAAAAAGGAGACGAAACGATATGACGTTAGAACAAGATATATTATCACGTCGTACTTTTGCCATCATCAGTCACCCGGATGCTGGTAAAACGACGATTACAGAAAAGCTGTTATTATTCGGTGGTGCGATTCGCGACGCTGGTACAGTAAAAGGGAAGAAAACGGGGAAATTTGCGACGTCTGACTGGATGGAAATCGAGAAGCAACGCGGAATCTCGGTTACATCATCAGTGATGCAATTTGATTATTCAGGGTGTCGTGTGAATATCCTTGACACACCTGGTCACCAAGACTTCTCAGAAGATACGTACCGTACATTAATGGCGGTAGATAGTGCGGTCATGGTTGTCGATGCAGCAAAAGGGATTGAGGCACAAACATTAAAGCTATTTAAAGTTTGTAAAATGCGTGGTATTCCAATCTTTACTTTTATTAACAAATTAGATCGACAAGGGAAAGAGCCTTTGGAGTTAATTGAAGAATTAGAAGAAGTACTTGGCATTCAAGCATATCCAATGAACTGGCCAATTGGTATGGGGAAAGAATTCCTTGGTATTTACGATCGCTTCAATAAACGGATTGAGCAGTTCCGTACAGAAGAGGGAGACCGTTACTTACCGGTAGATGAAAATGGCGAATTAGCTGTTGATCATGAGATGAAAGTAACGTCTTACTACACGCAAGCGATGGACGATATTGAATTATTAAATGAAGCAGGCAATGCATATTCAGAAGAGAAAATTCGTCGTGGGGCGTTAACGCCTGTATTCTTTGGCTCTGCGTTAACAAACTTCGGGGTTCAAACATTCCTCGATACGTATTTAAAATTTGCGCCAGTACCACAACCTCGTATTACAGAAGATGAGCAATTTATTGATCCAGTAGAGCAGAAAGATTTCTCGGGCTTTATCTTTAAAATTCAAGCAAATATGAACCCTGCACACCGTGACCGTATTGCATTTGTGCGTATCGTCTCAGGTAAATTCGAGCGCGGGATGAATATGACGCTTGCTCGTACAGGCAAATCATTTAAAGTAACACAGTCTACGCAATTTTTAGCCGATGACCGTGAAACAGTAGATGAAGCAGTAGCTGGTGATATTATTGGTTTATATGATACAGGTACGTATCAAATCGGTGATACAGTTGTTGGTGGGAAGAAAACATTCCAATTTGAAAAGCTACCACAGTTCACACCGGAAATTTTCATGCGTGTTACAGCGAAAAACGTGATGAAAGGGAAGCAGTTCCAAAAAGGTGTGCTTCAGCTCGTACAAGAAGGGGCAATTCAGTACTTCAAAACATTACACACAGAAGAAGTTATTCTTGGTGCGGTTGGACAACTGCAGTTTGAAGTATTTGAGCATCGCATGAAGAATGAATATAACGTGGAAGTAAAAATGGAACCAATTGGCTCAAAAATGGCACGCTGGATTGAAAATGAAGGCGATATAAAGGATTCCATGCACTCTGCCCGTTCAATGCTTGTAAAAGATCGCTTCGACAAATTAGTATTCCTATTCGAAAACGAATTTGCGATGCGTTGGTTCTCTGAGAAAAACGAGCATATTAAATTATATAGCTTATTATAAAATGACGCTGCCTCCTATATTGGGAGGTAGCTTTTTAGTGTTTATTGAAAGATTAAATGGACACAATAAAATAGTTACTAGATAGAAGGAGAAATTTGTCGAAAATATGAAAAAAAACATATATAAAAGGAAGTTTTTTTAGGATAATAAAGGTAGAAACTTCCATGGAAGCGAATATGTAAACGAACATGTTATTAGAAAGGATTTCATGATGAAAATAAGTGACTTTTCCATAAAACGACCAATATTTACATTTGTAACGATGGTGCTTGTCATCATACTTGGCGCGGTATCGCTTTTTAAAATACCAATTACCTTAATTCCTGAACTGAATCCTCCTATTGGGGTAGTGGTGACGTCTTATCCGGGAGCAAGCCCAACAGAAGTAAATGAAAAGGTAACGAAGCCTTTAGAATCTTCCCTTGCGACATTGCCTGGGATTCAAAAGATTACGTCGACATCTCAAGAAAGTTCGAATTTAATCGTACTCGAATTTGATTGGTCGACAGATATTAAGGACGTGCAATCGGAAGTTTTACAACGAATTGATATGGTCAGTTTACCTGACGAGGCAGGAAAGCCTAGTTTTTTTAAATTTGATCCATCACAAGTGCCGATTATTCAGCTCGCATTGCGTGCCAATCAAGAGAATGTTGATGTACGTAAAATTGCTGAGCAGCTAGAGCTTGAATTACAGCGGCAAAAAGGTGTGGCAAGTGTCGATGTTTCTGGAAAAATTGTGGAGGAAATTCAAATTGCACTAAATGCACAAGCATTAGAGGAGCGCAATTTAACACAGGCAGATATTGTACAAGTTATTCAAGCCAATAATATTTCTTTGCCTGGTGAATCGATTAATACAGAACAGGGTCAACTGTTAACTACACGTATTTTAAGTACCTTTACATCGGCAGAACAAATTGCTGATTTGACGTTATCTGTGAATCCATTAACAGGAGAAGCGATAAAAATTCGTGATATTGCGACCGTTGAACGGACAGAGCAAGAACAAGAAACCATTACGCGGGCAGGTGAATATAGTGCAGTAATCCTGTCTGTACTACAAGAATCGGGCGCAAATACAGCAGAAGTATCAAAAGCATTTAAACGAGCGCTAGAGGAATTACTAGCTAAACCCGAATTTGCAGGCGTACACGCAGACATTTTATACGATCAAGGAGATTACATTCAGTTAGCGATTAGCAATATTACGTCTTCGTTAATCTACGGCGGTCTGTTTGCGATGCTTGTATTATTTATCTTCTTAAGAGGGTTGAAAAGTCCGCTTATTGTCGGGATTGCCATTCCTTATTCAGTTATCGTGACATTTGTGTTGATGTACTTTGCCGATTTTTCGTTAAATGTATTAACGCTTGGAGCGCTAGCGCTTGGGATCGGGATGCTTGTAGATAACGCCATTGTTGTCATTGAAAATATCGAACGGCATATTGCACTAGGGAAGTCGCCTAAGGAGGCAGCTTCTGTTGGTACGAAAGAGGTAGGCGTTGCGATTATGGCATCTACGCTTACAACTGTAGCGGTATTTGTTCCTGTTATGTTTACGTCAGGTTTAATTGGGCAAATTTTCACGGAGTTTGCGTTAACGATTTCCTTTAGTTTGTTTGCATCCTTGGCTGTCGCATTAACGGTTGTTCCGATGTTAGCGAGTAGGTTTTTAACTACAAAAGCGGGGAATTTAAATGAGCAACGTGCAAATTCAATATTTTATCAAGTTTACCGAGGTGCTTTAAAGTGGGCGTTAAGCAAACGTTTACTCCTGTTAACAGTTACATTTATCATTTTTGTTGCTTCCTGTTTTGCTCTTTATAAGACAGGAACTGAATTTATTCCGGCAACGGATGAAGGGTATGTGACAGTGGAGGTCGAACTGCCACGTGGCACATCATTACAAGCAACGGAAAAAGTAGTGAGTGAAGTAGAGACGCGTATAAAAGAAGAGTCGGACGTAGATGTGTTAATCAGTTTAATCGGAGGAGATCAGCAGTCGTTATCGCGCGGTACAGCAAACTCTCATAAGGCACAGCTTTATGTAAGACTTATACCTTTATCAGAGCGTGATCGTTCGATTTTTGAATTTACAGAGGTCGTGGAGAAAGATGTAAAAGAGATAGTAGGAAGTCGTGGAGAGGTTGATTTTTCATTATCTACATCTTCTGGTTCGTCTCCAAGTACGATGACGTTTCGTGTAACGGATTCGAATGAAACACGGTTACAAGAAACGGTTAAAATGATTCAAGTGGAATTAGAAAAGGTTGATGCAATTTTAGAAGTGACAACAGATTTAGAAAATACAGCAGATGAAATTCAAATGATAGTGAATCGTGATGCGGCGAATGAGTATGGGATGATGCCTGCACAAATTGCGCAAACAGTGAATACGATGATGCGCGGTGTATTTACTACACAAATACTAACTGATGACGGTGAAGTGCTAACGGTCTATACAAGCTTTGGCGATACGTATAAAACCGATATCGAATCAGTAAAAAGGATGAAGCTCCGTACATCAGCCGGTGTTTTTGTAGAGCTACAAGATGTTGCAGATGTAACGATTGCGAAAAGTCCCACATCCATCCGCCGTTCTGATCAGGCAGCGGCTGTTGCATTTTTTATCAAGTATCGTAATGCGGAATCATTAAGTGGTATTTCAGCTAAAGTCGATGCAGCGATTGAAAAAGTTGACCTTCCACCTCAAACGTCTGTTGTTTTTAGTGGAGATCGTGAACTGTATGAAAGTGCAAAAGATGATATGTACTTAGCTGTTGTCTTAGCGATTATCCTTGTATATATCGTTATGGCAGCACAGTTTGAATCACTAAAATATCCGTTTGTCATTATGTTTAGTGTACCGCTTATGGTAATTGGTGTAGCCACTTCCTTATGGATCACCAATACACTATTAGGCATTACGGCGGTAATCGGTATACTCGTTTTAGTAGGGATTGTTGTGAATAATGGCATTGTTCTTGTTGACTATATTAATTTGAAAAAAGCACAAGGACTTGGGTCATATGAGGCTATTTTAGTAAGCGCACAAGACCGTGTACGCCCTATTTTGATGACAGCACTGACAACGATGCTAGGACTTGTACCACTTGCGCTAGGTATTGGTGAAGGGACGGAGATGAACCAACCAATGGCCATTGTTGTAATTGGGGGATTAATTACATCAACATTTTTAACATTATTTATTGTGCCAATTATTTATAGTTTAATCGATAGCGAAACGAGAAAAATGGCTTCTTAATGGTTCTTAAGGGGGAAATAAGGGGATGGGCGTACATTTAATGACAGGCTTCCCAGGTTTTATTGCAAGCCAGTTAATTCGTCAATTATTTATGGATGGAGTGACAAGGCAAATATATGCTGTCGTGCTCCAAAGTGAAATGGATAAAGCGAGAAAAGAAGTAGCGAATATAAAAGCACAATATCCAGATTGTCAAATCAATCTTTTTGAAGGGGATATTACTTTACCGAACTTAGGAATGGATAATTCAGAACTGGCCTGTATTGCGCCGCGTATTAGCATCGTTTGGCATTTAGCGGCTATCCATGATTTAGCTGTAGCACGTGAGCTTGCTTGGAAAGTGAATGTTCATGGAACAGCATGTGTCAATGACTTTGTTCGAACATTACCAAACTTAAAGCGTTATATGTACTTTAGTACGGCATATGTAGCTGGAAGGCGAAATGGACGGTTACTTGAAAACGAGTTAATACGCCCTGTTGCTTTTAAAAATCATTATGAAGAAACAAAATTTGAAGCAGAACTACGTGTGGAAGATTTAAAATGTGAAGTGCCCCTAACCATTATTCGACCAGGCATTGTTCGAGGTCATTCAGAGACGGGAGAAACGATTAAATTTGATGGGCTATACTTTTTGTTCAATATGATTGATACATTGAGTACTTCACCACTCATCCCATATATCGGAAGCAAAAGGGCGACGATTAACGTTGTACCGGTGGACTATATTTTGAAAGCCGTATCCTATCTTTGTACAGCGGTTGAAGCGGAAGGGAAGACACTGCATTTAACAGATCCAAACCCACATAAAGTGTCTGATGTTTACTATGCTATAGTAAAAGAAATGACAGGGAAGCGGCCGGTTGGTCGTTTACCGCTTCCTATGGTGAAAAAAGTATTAGCAAATTATAAAATCCGCAAAAGACTTGGCTTAGAATATGAAACAGTGGATTATTTAGCAGGGAAAGGAGCATTTGATACTTCTGAGGCACAGTCAATTTTACAAAAGCGGGGAATTAAATGCCCAGATTTCATTGAAACAGTCCCGATAATGGTCCAGTTTTATAAAGATAATAAACATCGTACACAATTATTTATACCGATCAAATAATAATAGTTGCATATTTTACAAAAAATAGTTTATACTATACTTACAAAGTAACTGAATATCCGTTGACAGTTTGTCAAAGGGGAGTAGCTATAAGTAGCACACTACTTACTTCACATTCGTCATGACATGGTTAGGAGCCATCGGGTGTGATAGCATTGAATATGCTTAGCAAGACCTTTGCCTATTTTTAGGCATGGGTCTTTTTCTTTTGCTTCCAAATGTGGATTGTTCAAGGATACATTGTTGAATTTTCGAGAAAATGGGTATACAAACAAAAAGGAGGAATTATTGTTTATGGAAACAATATTATTGGAGTACGCATGGGTCTTGCTCGTACTCGTATTTTTAGAAGGATTATTAGCAGCAGATAATGCTGTTGTCATGGCGGTAATGGTGAAACATTTACCACGTGAGCAACAGAAAAAAGCGCTATTTTATGGATTATTCGGGGCGTTTGTATTCCGATTTATTGCGTTATTCTTAATTACGATTTTAGCGAAGTATTGGCAAATCCAAGCGATCGGTGCCGCTTACTTATTATTTATTTCGATTAAACACTTATATGATAACCATTTCAAAAAAGATGAAGAGGACGAAATGAAAGAAGGTAAAGGCTCTGGCTTCTGGATGACTGTCTTGAAAGTAGAGCTTGCTGATATTGCTTTTGCGATCGACTCAATGCTAGCAGCTGTTGCGATTGCGATGACATTACCGCATATTGGTAATGTCGATATCGGTGGTATTAATGCAGGTCCATTTACTGTTATGTTCCTTGGTGGTTTCGTTGGTTTAATTATTATGCGATTTGCCGCGCAATGGTTTGTCAAAGTGTTAGCAGACTACCCATCACTTGAAACAGCCGCATTTTTAATCGTTGGTTGGGTAGGGGTAAAATTGGCAGTGCTAGCGCTTGGTCATGAAAATTTAGCAATTATTGACCCGCACTTCCCACATTCTACAACATGGAAAATTATTTTCTGGGTTGTATTACTGAGTATCGCAATCGGTGGTTACGTAACAGGAGTAGCCAAAAAGAAAAAAGAAGCATAATAAGATTAGAAAGAAGTGCTATAGAAAGGGATACATCTATAGCGCTTCTTTTATTTTTATGGTAAATTTCGCTATAGATGTTTTTATATCAGGAGGGCGAAGTATGCCAAATCGAAAAAGAATGAGTAGAGAAATTAGGGTTACACCTTTTCAACTACTCGTCTCATATTATTTTATTGCTATAGCCGTTTCAGTCGGGTTACTTCGCTTGCCATGGGTACATCAACCTGGAGTAGAAGTTTCATTCATTGATACATTATTTACAGCGGTGAGTGCAGTAAGTGTCACAGGGTTAACTGTATTTGATGTATCGAAAACGTATACTGATTTTGGTTTAATCATGCTGCTCATTATTTTGCAATTTGGTGCGATTGGCATCATGTCGCTTGGAACGTTCGTTTGGCTTTTAGTCGGTAAGAAAATTGGGATGCGCGAGCGACAGTTAATTATGATTGACCATAATCAGCCAAGTATTGCTGGTGTTGTGCAACTCATTAAAGAAATTGCAAAAATATTATTTGTCATCGAAGCATTTGGTGCGCTTGTATTATCCATTCATTTTAAAAGGTATTTTGCTACATGGGAAGATTCAATTTTTCATGGGGTATTTGCGGCCATTTCTGCTACGACAAACGGTGGATTTGATATTACCGGCATGAGTTTACAGCCATATCATCTAGATTATTTTGTACAGTTTGTCACAATGCTATTAATTGTCCTTGGAGCAATTGGCTTCCCAGTATTAATTGAAGTGAAAACATTTTTATTACGTCGAAAAAAAGGGTTTCGTTTTAGTTTATTTACAAAAATTACAACAGCTACGTATGCTGTATTGTTTGTTGTTGGCACGTTTGGTATTTTAGTGATTGAGATGTTTCATTCCTTTGCAGGGATGAAATGGCATGAGGCATTATTTTCGGCAATGTTTCATTCTGTTTCCACACGTTCTGCTGGTTTAACGACCTATGATGTCACCACATTTAATGAGGCAACAGATATTTTTATGAGTTTTCTCATGTTTATTGGTGCTTCACCGAGTTCGGTAGGTGGTGGGATTCGTACGACAACATTTGCGATTGTTATCTTATTTTTAGTGACGTATGCAAATGGACGCGATGAAATTCAAATATTTGGACGAGAAGTTTATTTAATCGATGTGTTCCGCTCGTTTGTCGTCATTTTACTGGCGTTATTTATGGTGCTGATCGCGACGATGATTTTACTCATTACGGAACCACAGGCTACATTAACACAAATTATTTTTGAAATTACTTCAGCTTTCGGAACGTGCGGCATGAGTTTAGGTATCACGAGTGATTTATCGTTCTTTGGAAAATGTGTCATTATCGCGTTAATGTTTATCGGGCGTGTTGGGTTAATTTCCTTCCTATATACATTAGGCGGAAAATCGAAAAAAATCCTTTACCGTTACCCTAAAGAACGCGTTATTATTGGATAAAAGGGGTCATCTGAGAAGACATTTTGATGCGACCACCGCAGGAGCAATGTTTTTTAGTTTAGGGGGTGCCCAGAAAGTAAAAACTTTCTGGGCACCCCCTCGTTTTTTTATAGTACAATATCAGCCATATATGGTGCTTGTCCTTGACGGAAGTATGTGAATAGATAGCCGTCCTGCTTTACGACTTGTCCTTTTTCTAAGTCTGCATAGGAAATGCTAGAAGGAACGATAAGCGAATGCTTAAATAAATCTTTTTCACTGACATTCATAGCAGCAAATTCTTTTCCAGCTGTCTGGGCATTGTTTCGAATGGCTGCATAAATTTCTTTTAATGTATGTCCTGAAATACGCTCTTCCCACCAAGTTTTCCGCGGTATAAACGATTGTGGTGTGAAGTAATCGATTAACATTAACGTGTTAACGATTCCCAAATCGACATGTGGTAATGTTTGTAAAAACTCTAGTAGACGCATAAATAAGTCTTCTAGCTGATGTCCGATACGGCTCCAGCCACGTTCCTCCCAATATGTCCCGAAGCTTTGGAAGAAATCGAACGGTGTTTCAAATACATCTGTGACTAAATATTCAATCGTGTTGTCCATTCGGTGTGCATTCCAATACTTCTCTAAAACGTCTTCCGCATGTTTTATACGCACAATGTCAGTAAACGTGAGTACATTATTGGAGAAAATTTCATAAGGTGCTACGTCAACATATGTGTAGCCGTATTTTTGTGCTTCTAGACGAAGGCCTGTCCCTCGTAATAGTTTTAAGAAACCGAGTTGTAATTCTTCAGGTCGCATCGCAAATACATCGTTAAATGTTTTACGGAAGGAATTGTAATCCTCTTCTGGTAGTCCGGCAATTAAGTCTAAATGCTGGTCGATTTTACCGCCTTCTTTTACCATCGTCACGGTACGTTTCAATTTTTCAAAGTTTTGACGACGTTTCACAAGGTCGTTGGTTAAATCATTTGTTGATTGTACGCCAATTTCAAAGCGGAATAACCCAGCAGGTGCGTGGTCATTTAAGAACTGAATCACTTCAGGGCGCATAATATCTGCTGTAATCTCAAATTGGAACACGACACCTGGCTTATGCTCATCAATTAAAAACTGGAACATTTCCATCGCATAGCTGCGGCTAATATTAAACGTACGATCAACAAATTTAATCGTCTTAGCTCCGTTATTCATTAAAAAGCGGATATCTTCTTTAATTTTTTCGCGGTTAAAATAACGGACCCCTACTTCAATACTAGACAAGCAGAACTGACATTGGAATGGACAGCCACGAGATGTTTCAATATATTGAATACGCTTTCCGAGATAGGGTAGATCTTCCTCGAAGCGGAATGGTGACGCGAGTTCACGTAAGTCAATTTTAGGTGGTTGGGCATGTATTTTTATTTTCGCGTCTTCTAAATAACAAATGCCACGTACGCTCTCTAATACTAAGTCGCCTTTCAAATAATGCATTAATTCTTTAAAAGAAATTTCGCCTTCTCCCATAATGATAAAGTCAATTTCTGGGACTTTTCGAAGCCAATCGTGAACATCATAAGATACTTCTGGTCCACCGAGTATGACTTTAGTCTCTGGTAACACCGTTTTTAACATACGTACAACTTTAATAGTTTCCTCTATATTCCATATATAACAACTGAAACCTATAACGTCTGGCTTTTTTTGAAATAGGTCAGAAACAATATTGAAAGCAGGGTCTTTAATCGTATATTCTGCCAATTCGGGGTCAAATTCAGGGCGAGCATTTGCTTTTAAATAACGAATAGCCAAATTTGTGTGAATATATTTGGCATTAAGTGTTGCTAAAATAATTTTCATAGTTATATTCTCCTTCACAAACTATATTGTAACAGTGTAGTGCAATAGGAACAATATGAGAAAAAATTCCTATTTTATTCTCAATTTAATTGTGAAATAATTTAATTAAATATAACTATAATTTAGGAAATTTATAAATAAAAAGTATAAAAAGTTAGATTTTATCATAAATTATGGTATCTGATACTGGAAAAAAAGGGGGGGGAGAAATGGAAATAGCCTCTATCATGAATTTTCATCACAATGCAACGTTGACAAATGAGTCTACTGTTTTTATAGCTAACTCATTTGATATTATTTTTGCAAATCAAGGGGCAAAAGCGTTACTTGAAATAAAAGGTGATAAAGATGAAAAATTTTTTCCGATTGATGAAGCGTCTATTCCAATGTGGCAGCAATTTATAGAACGAGTTCGTAGTCAATCTAATGCTACTTGTGAAATCCAATTACAAACATCAACGCAACCATTTGTGAGAGTGCATGGTTGTTATGATGAGCTTCAAGATATTGTCATTGCTACATTGCAACCTACGTTAATACAAGCAACTGGCACCGTTATGTCGATGATGTCCGTATTTAATTATATGGATTTAGGTATCGTGACATTTACTGCAGATGGCTTTGCACTGGATGTAAATCATAAAGCTTTGCAATATATTGGGTGCAGTAAAACCGAAGTGTTAACGAAAGAGCATAAACAGTTATTAAAGTATTTCACATATGATAGAGAATCAGCCTCTCAGTTTTATAGTCGTCTTGAGAGAAAAGAGCAAGCGTCACTACTCGTAAAAAAAACCGAATGTAGTGAGCCGCTTTATTATGAACTAAAAGTATTTTACGATGAAAACAGTAATTTATTTATTGTTTCTATTGTTGATCATACGGAATATGTAAAGTTACAAAATGAATTAAAAGAACAAAATTATTTAAAAGAGCTTGGACAAATGAGCGCTTCAATTGCTCACGAGATTCGAAATCCACTAACGGCTTTAAAAGGTTTCGTCGAGTTATTAAAAAGTGAGGCACTACAAGAGCAAGAACATTATTTCGAAATTATGGAATCTGAGTTTAAACGATTAGATACGATTTTATCAGATTTATTGTTCTTAGCGAACCCCCGAAAAATCGAGTTGCAAAAAGTTGATTTAGTTGAAATCTCGAAGGAAGTCATTGACTTTATGCAATTTGAAGCACTAATGAATGAAGTAATAATTCAACTAGAATATGACGAACAATTACAGCATGTTGTGCTGGGAAGTAGTGTACGTTTTAAACAAGTGTTGATTAATTTATTAAAAAATGCTGTTCAGGCAATGGAAGATAGCGGTAATGTGACGATTCGATTACATGTAACGACACAAGAGGTACAAGTTTATGTACAAGACGAAGGAATTGGCATGGATGAGGAAACGTGTAAAAACTTATTTAGTCCGTTTTTTACAACGAAAGATTATGGCACTGGCCTTGGATTACCACTTGTGAAAAAAGTAGTGAGTGATTTTAGTGGCACAATTGAAGTAGAAAGTACACCTAATATAGGAACAACTTTTATTTTAACTTTCCCAAATGCATTAACGACACAGGCAATTAAGCAACCGCTTGATTTTCTACTCGGTTAAATTTCGTTTTGACAAAACTTTTTTCTAATCGTTATAATAGCAGTTATAACAAAAAGTAGGGGATGATTTGTCAGTGGCAACAGAGGAGATCAAACAATCACTCAAACTTTTTATTGTACTATCCCGTGCACAAAAAGCGATTAGTGAATCGACCCATCAATTTTTTCAGCAAGAAGGTTTAAATCCGACTGAATTCGCTGTATTGGAGCTATTATTCCATAAAGGGAGACAGCCTTTACAGCAAATTGGGAATAAAATATTACTTGCAAGCGGTTCTATCACATATGTCGTAGACAAGTTGGAGAAGCGTGGTTATTTAAAGCGCGTGTCTTGTCCCAATGATCGCCGTGTTACATATGCGGAAATCTCAGAGGCAGGATGTACATTTATGCAAGAAATTTTCCCAAAACATGAACAGCAATTACATGAGCTAATGAGTGTATTGACGTCTGAAGAAAAAGATACTGCAATTGAATTGTTGAAGAAGTTAGGATTATCCATTAAGGATTTGTCCTATTAAAAAAGAGTTTGCGCAAAACGCGCAAACTCTTTTTTAAAAGATAAGAAAGTATAAACTTTTTCAAGTTGAAAGAGTGTCTATCTCCAGCGCCCAGCCCCTCGTGAAGTTTCGAAAGTCTCTTCGTTGAGCCTATCTCCAACGCATATCGGGGCTAGAGAGGGCGCTTGTGCTTTTCTTAGCTATACTGTTATTGGATTGTGAAGCCCATTTGTAAAAAGGCATCTGTCATTTCAGCGGCAGTTGTATCAAATACGGTTAACCGTACAATTTTTGTTCCTTTTTCAAAAACGACTGTCACAACTTGGTCTTTATCCTCTGTATAAGTGACAACATAACCAGTTGCATTTGCGATATCTTTATGTGTTGCTAAAAGTGAGTCAAGTGCATACGGTTCATACTTGCCTTCTGGTGCAGTAATCTTAACCGTATTTTCTGTTTGTAGTGCTGCTTCTTCATAAGTTGTTTCATCTTTTGCAAGTATTTCAACACGCATTGAGTGTTCGTTATTGGCGTCATACATTACCATATCGCGACCAGGCTCTTCTGCTTCAAGAGAAAACCCTTTCGCTAATGAAATAGTATAATCCTGCTGAGGACTTACTGTCGTCACCGTTTCCACTTTTTTTGGTTGCCCATTTTCTACATACTCAATTGTACTTTCATTTGTCTCTTCTGTCCCTGTATCAGCTGTTGTGTCTTCCCCTTCAGCGGCACCATTTTGTGTATCGGTTGTTTCGTTAACAGTGCCTGCTGTGTCTTCCTCCTCTATAGGAGTTGGCGTTTCAGTTGAATTACAAGCTGCAAGTAAGAGCATTGCGGAAAATGCTGATGTTATAAGGAATGCATGTTTTTTCATCTCAAATTCCTCCTTGTTAATAGTTAGACGTGATCATTAGAAATAAGTTTCATTTGATTAAATAATCGGTAAAATTAAAAATAATAACAAGACAAATACAAGATGCGATACAATAACTAATGGTAAACTCTTTTTCCATTCGTAGAGTGTACCCCATAGTAAACCGGTAACTATAGCCGCGAGAGCACCAGGCATAAAGCCGCTGATCGCTAATGCAAGAGAAAACAACAGAGCTGTAATCAAAACTGCATAAAAAGGAGAAGTAAAACGTTTTAACTGTTGTTGAATATAACCACGCCAAAACATTTCTTCACCAATGACTACAATAAAAATTAGCATCAAATAATGCCAAATATTTGTTGGACCATATAGCTCTAAAAATTTTGAAATATCCTTTGTGGTAGAGCTATCAATATATGGTAGCAGTATGTGACCGAGTTTTACAAGACCATACGCAATTGTCCCATAGCCTGTACCATATAGTAAGTACTGCCATGTGGGTAGCCGATCTTCAAACTTGCCGAATATGAGCGCCACAGCGATTCCTACGAGGAGAGTAAAGGAATATAAATACCAAAAAATCACTTTTTCCTCAAATGTGTAAAGTAACATTGCATAAATGAAAACTAAAGATAGAAGGAGCACGATAGTTTCTTTATGTTTCATCATAATTCTGTTTCCCTCCTTGATATAGTGTAACAAAAAAAAACTCCTATATCATCTTTTAGCGATGAAAAGGAGTGAAAACATTTAAGCATCTTTAGTATGTAAAATTTTATATCGTTTATGGTTCACTACAGTTTTTTCTTCCATTTCAAGTTCATAGAAGTTATCCATGATGGTCAAATCAACAATGACCGAGTTTTCATTTACTTTTTCGACGAGTCCTTGTAGACCGTCCTTAAATTCGACAATACTTCCTACTTCAGCTACTTTCACAGGCAGTCAGCTCCTTTATCGACTAATACTTAACAGTTTGCACGAATTTAACAAAAAGGTAAAGAGTTTTTCGAATAATTAATCATTTAAAAGGGGATTTTTTATTAAAGAAGGTGGTTTAAAATAATGGAAAAATATAAACAAATACTCGATCAATTAAGAAATGGAGAACTACAAAGTGTAGAAATTTCAAAATCCGATTATTTAAGCTTTCGTGAAGCTCTCGTAAACGATCCACAATTTAAACATTTTCGTGGTGAAGCAAAACAGGGAGGGAACATAATTTTCACATTTTTACAGGCTCCTAGAACATGAAATAATTACCATTTGATGTCATTTGTGGTATAATTGAAGCGGGTGATTATTTTAAGCTTGGGGGGAAACTATGGAAAAGGGCATTTTAGAGCAATTGGAGCAGATGCGGGCGCTTATGATTCAATCGGGTATGAAACATGGCTTTGGAAATGCTAAAACCATTCAACTAAGTAAGAGGTTAGATGAACTACTTAATGAATATGATATGCTAAATAGAAGTAAAATAGAAGATGAAATAGAAGAAACAAATTTTTTTCAATAATCCAGAAAAAATAGTGTTTACTTATGAAGAATAGTGGGAATAATACATTTGAACACAGCAACATTCTCATTTCCCCCTTAAGAGCAGATGCTATTGCATTTGCTCTCTTTTTAGGTAAAGCCGATGTTTTATAAGGACATGATTAGGCAAAGGTAATGAGTTTAATTTTGAATTAAGCTATAGCTTTTTTTATTTGAAGAGTGTTCTTTTTCATAAAGCGTCTTCATCATAATACGGATACGTTAAACTATTGACTCAGCTAAAAATAGCGTGAGTTTTTTTATTTTTCGCATTTTTTATGTTGTGACATTTGATAAACTAAAGAAAAGGGAGTGGGATATAGCATGAAAAAGAAAATTGCTTTTATTGGTACAGGGGTTATGGGGGCAAGTATTGTAAAACATTTATTACATGCTGGTCATGAATTAACGGTTTACAATCGAACAAAGAGCAAAACGGATGCTCTTGTAGCATTAGGTGCGAGGTGGGCTGCAACACCTGCTGAGGCAAGTAAGGGGCAGGATATTATTTTTACAATGGTTGGCTATCCGCAAGATGTAGAAGAAGTATATTCAGGGGAATATGGTGTTTTTCAAACAGCCATAGCGGGTACCATTGTCGTGGATATGACAACATCTGAGCCAAGCTTAGCTAAAAAGTTGTTTGAAATAGCGCAAGAAAAAGGGATACATAGTATCGATGCTCCTGTTACTGGCGGTGATATTGGGGCGCAGAATGGCACATTGTCTATTATGATTGGTGGAGAAAGAGCCGTATTTGAAAAATTACAGTCGATTTTAGAGTCCTTTGCAACCAATATTGTGTATCATGGCGAGGCGGGTGCTGGTCAGCATGCTAAAATGTGTAATCAGATTGTCATTGCTTCCGGTATGATTGGGGTTTGTGAATCGATGGCTTACGGCTTAAAAGCAGGGCTTTCTATGGAAGACGTTTTAAAGTCGATTACATCTGGTGCAGCTGGTTCATGGGCATTATCCAATTTAGCGCCACGCGTGTTAAAAGGCGATTTGGAACCAGGTTTTTATATTAAACATATTATTAAAGATATTAAAATTGCGATTGATGAAGCAGAACGTATGAATTTACAGCTCCCAGGGCTCGCATTGGCAAAAGCACTATATGAAGAACTAATGGAGCGCGGCTATGGCGAAAAAGGAACGCAAGCATTAATTCAATATTATGTAGAATAATAGCAAGGTAACTCTGGAAATATAGGTGTGTAAAACTGTTGTAAACTATATACTTTTTTTCGTTACTTTCATCGTTTGAGATGGAAAACGGTTATAGGAGAATGGGCTTGCCTATGATACAATTAATGTATAGGGAAGTTTTGAAAGGAGCCGGTATGCTGTGGAAACAGAAAAAAAAGGTATCTTATTAGAGAGTGGTACAAACGAACTTGAAATCGTCGAATTTGAAGTAGGAAGTAATAAATTTGGTATTAACGTTATTAAAGTAAAAGAAATTATTCAACCAATGAACGTTACATTTATTCCACATGCACATCCACATGTTGAAGGAATTATCCAGCTGCGCGGAGAAGTATTGCCAGTAGTAGATATGTTAAAAGTGTTAGGCATCTCTAATGCACAACGTAATCCGCAACAAAAATATATCGTAGCTGAATTTAATAAGCAACGTGTCGTATTCCATGTCGATAATGTAACGCAAATTCATCGCATTTCATGGGATCAAATTGAAAAACCATCTGATATGTATCAAGGCGGCTCATCACAAGTAATTGGTGTTATTAAATACAAGGATGAAATGATTTTATTGCTTGATTTTGAGCGTATTATGGTAGATATCAACCCTGCTTCAAGTATTAGTGTAGAAGCGGTTAAAAAATTAGGGAAACGCGAACGTTCAGAAAAGAAAGTTGTGATTGCAGAAGATTCGCCGCTACTTCGTAAACTGCTATTTGATACGATGCAAGAGGCAGGCTATGCAAATTTAGATTTCTTTGAAAATGGTCGCGATGCGTATGATTATTTAGAAACATTAGCAAAAGCGGATAAAAATATCGAAAACCAAGTACAGATTGTTATAACAGATATTGAAATGCCACAAATGGACGGACATCATTTAACAAAGAAAATCAAAAGCCATCCAGATTTAAAAAAATTGCCAGTCATTATTTTCTCAAGCTTAATTACCGAAGATCTTCGTCATAAAGGGGAAGAAGTGGGGGCGGAGGAACAAATTTCAAAACCAGAAATTGCAGAGCTTATATTACGCATGGATCAGTTAATCTTATAAGCAAGCGCCTGTAAAAAATTTATATATTTATGAAAAGTCGGGTGCTAATATAAGTATTCCGACTTTTTTTACAAAAAATTTACATAAAAATTTAAAAATGAGTGCTAATGTAAAGCTGTAATATTTATTGTTGAACGAAAAGGAAGTGAAAAAATGGAGAAAGTAAAAACAGCTATTATTGACATTGGCTCAAATACGGTACGGCTTGTAATGTATCAATACGATAAAAACGAGGGATTACATGAGTTCGGGAATATTAAAACGGTCGCTCGCCTTCGGACACATTTATTGCCTACTGGTGACATGAGCGAAGAAGGAATGGGTATTTTATCGAAAACGCTCGCTTCGTTCAAACGGATTTTGGAAGATTATAATGTAACGGATATCAAGGCTGCTGCAACAGCCGCAGTGCGACAAGCATCAAACAATCAAGAAATTGTTAGGCGTATGAAAGAGGAGACCGGTATTGAAATCGAGATTTTATCGGAAGAGGAAGAAGCTTATTTTGGTTTTTTAGCTGTTGTTAATTCGATGGATACAGCTTCTGCTGTAACGATTGATATCGGTGGCGGCTCTACTGAAATTACATTGTTTAAAAACAAGAAACTACAAGAAACCCATAGTTTTCCATTCGGGACAGTGAGCTTAAAGCAAAAATTTGTAAAGGGCTCTATTATGGATAATGAAGAACGGAAATTGTTACATAATTATATAAAAGAGCAATTTAAGTCGTTAAGCTGGATTTGTGGTGTCGACTTACCTGTTATTGCCATTGGTGGTAGTGCTCGTAATGTGGCACAAGTCCATCAACAGCAGCATAGATATCCCATTTCAGGTGTACACCAATATGAAATGACGTTAGATGATTTACTCGAATTAAAACAAGGTCTGAGTCAAATGACGTTTGAACAGTTAAAACAATTGGATGGATTATCGTCCGATCGAGCAGACATTATCGTACCAGCCATAGAAGTGTTTACAACATTAATGGAAACTGTTTCAACTGAAAATTTTCAATTAAGTAAAAAGGGGCTCCGAGAAGGGTTAATTATTCATCGTGTATTGCAAGGGGATGCAACAGCATTTGATAAATACAATGTCTTTGCAGAAAATGCAAAAAGAATTGCGTTTGAATATGGGCGCTCTATTGAAGAAGTAGAAACACTTTGTGCGCTTAGTGAGCAAATGTATCGCGAATGTTGTAAGTTAGACTATTTTACATTTAATCAACAACATTTAGAGCTCATTCAACGTGCAGCAAAAGTATTTGCCATTGGCGAATACATTGAACTAGAATCCTCGAGTCAACATACATTCTATTTACTCGCTAATCAATCGATTGCTGGAATGAATCATTTAGAACGCATTAAATTAGCGCTTTTGGCATCTTATAAAAACCGTGATTACTTCAATCGGTTTGCTATGCCATTTCTATCATGGATACCGCGTGAGGAATTGAAATATTTACGTGATTTTGGTGCATTACTTAGATTTGTCTATGCGTTAAATGTATCCAAACGCAATATTGTAAAACAGGTGATGCTGAACCGTATAGATGAAATGGTTCAAGTAGATGTAACGGTGGAAGGGAGTGCGGTTGCTGAAATTTATCAAGCAGAGCGCACTAAAAAACATATGGAACGGATTTTTAAATGTGAAGTGAGTATTCATTTTCATGAAGAAGGGTGGAAATAAGGATGAACGTTAATCTTGAGGAGCTAGCAATGGGCACAAATGACCAAAGTGAACAGACGCCAGAAGAACTGCAGCGCGCTGCATTGCTTGAAGAAATCGCAAAGCCGCAATACTACAATAATCGTGAACTTTCTTGGCTTGCGTTTAATGAGCGTGTATTAGAAGAGGCAGAGGATGAGGAGAATCCATTACTTGAACGGTTGAAATTTTTAGCCATTTTTAGTTCGAATTTAGATGAATTCTTCATGGTCCGTGTTGCAGGATTACAGGATCAAGTACGGGCAGATTTTCATAAGCCGGAAAATAAATCGGGTTTGACGCCAAAAGAGCAATTAGCGAAAATTGCAGAGCGTACACAAGCTTTAGTTCGTCGTCAAACAGAAGTGTATCGTTATTTAATCGATGAATGTTTACCGAAGGAAAATGTATTTATTAAAGATTTTAAAGATTTACAGGTAGAACAGAAACGATATATTACGGAATTGTTTGAAGAAACGATTTTTCCTGTATTAACGCCCGTAGCAGTTGATGCGTATCGTCCATTCCCGACACTTTTAGGGAAAACATTAAACTTGCTTGTCATGTTAGAAAAAAACAATAATGATGCCGAACATACAACTAAAGTAGCGATTGTCCAAGTACCGTCTGTATTAGATCGTTTTATTAAAGTGCCAACAAAAGATAATCGTACGATGTTCGTGCTATTAGAAGATGTTATTACAAGTCATATTGACCACCTGTTCTATGGCTATAAAGTAAAATCTTCTCAAGCATTCCGTTTAACACGTAATGCGGATTTAACTATTCACGAAGAGGGAGCGCAAGACCTACTTTCTGAAATTGAAAAAGAGTTAAAGAAGCGTAAATGGGGCGTTGGCTCTCGTTTAGAAGTACGTGATGGGGAAATGAAAGATGATGTATTAGACTACCTATTAGATGAGTTTGAAATTAGTGAATCAGACGTCTTTAAAATCGATGGACCATTGGATTTAACATTTATGTTTCCATTTGTTAAAACGATTTCGGTTGGGCTTGAACATTTACAATATGAGAGCTTTATCCCACAGCCACCGCAAGATTTAGATTCGGATGAAAACATTTTTGAAAAGGCGTTAGTACAAGATTTATTTTTCCACCATCCATATGAATCATTTGTGCCGATTGTTGATTTCATCATGGAAGCAGCAAATGATCCATCTGTGTTAGCGATTAAACAAACGCTCTATCGTGTAAGTGGAAATTCGCCGATTATTCAGGCGTTAAAGCAGGCAGCAGAGAACGGTAAACAAGTAACGGTACTTGTCGAGTTAAAGGCGCGTTTTGATGAGGAAAATAACGTCCACTGGGCGAAGTTACTTGAGCAAGCGGGGTGTTTAGTGATTTATGGGATGAATAATTTAAAAACCCATTCTAAAATTACGCTTGTTGTACGCCGTCGCCACGGAAAAATTGAGCGCTTTGTTCATCTAGGAACAGGTAATTACAATGATGCAACAGCGAAAATTTATACGGATATGGCCATTATTACGTCAAACAAGGAGTTTGGGATTGATGCGACAAACTTCTTTAACTATTTAAGTGGTTATACGGAAAAACCTGAATTTCATCATTTAGTTGTTGCGCCTTTCGATATTCGAGATGAATTTATTCAACTTATTGATGAGGAGATTGAATGTCATAAACGCCACGGTAATGGCTTTATTCGTGCAAAAATGAACTCCTTAACAGATAAAGATTTAATGATGAAATTGTATGAAGCATCGATTGCAGGCGTAAAAATTGAACTGATTATTCGTGGCATTTGCTGTATAAGACCGGGTGTTCAAGGCATTAGTGAAAATATTACGGTAACATCAATTGTTGGACGTTTCTTAGAGCATTCCCGTATTTTTTGGTTCCATCATAATGGCGAAAATAAAGTATTCTTATCTTCAGCAGACATGATGACCCGTAATATGATTAAACGCGTAGAGATTTTATTCCCGGTATATTCACCAGAAATCAAAAATCGTATTATAAAAATTATGCAACTCCAATTCGAAGACAATCAAAAAGCGCGTATCCAGGATTCAAATGGTAAGTATCATTATAAAGAAGATCATAACGGGAATAAAAAGATTAACAGTCAAGAAATATTCCTTCAAGAAGCGATTGGGCAACCTACGGAAGAATAGCGTGCTTAAAAATTTTCATATAGTCTTGCAAAAAATGCAAGGCTATATGAAACTAAAGACAGTAGAATGAGTTGGATAGGAGTGTAAAAAGTGATAAAGGTCGTAGAGAAAGATAGAATGAAAGCCTTACAACAAATTATTCAACTAAATCCATTCGATGCTGTCATTGTATTAAAAAAAGTACAGTACCGGTATGAAATTGAATGTGTAAATGAAAAAGCGATTCAGCTCTTTCAGGAACCAAGTAATGTGAAAATGGATGCGGAATGTTTTTTCGGGGCTATTGATTGGCAAACGTTAAATCCCTTTGTTGAAAAGCTAAGCAACCAAGTGGAATACATAAATCTGAAGTTAGAACAACAAATGGCATTATATATGCAAAAACTAGTGATCAATGATGAATCCTATATTCTCATTGTCCTGCGTGCAGTCATTAATCATGAGCATTTTGTGTATGAAGATGAGTTAACAAATTTATTTAATAGACGTGCATTACAACATCAATGGTCATCGTTTACAGAGCAACGAATAAAGCGACATGTGGCACTTCTAATCATTGATTTAGATCGTTTTAAAAAATTTAACGAATCGTTAGGGAAGCAAAAAGCAGATGGTATGTTAGCGATAATTAGTGAACGATTTACAGCATTGCGCCATAAGCATTGTGAGATTTTTCGCTATAATAGCGATGAATTTGTGTTCGTCATAGGCTATGATGCGCAAGCAGAGGTTGAAGTGTTAGCGGCACAAATTTTAACATTGTTGAAAGAACCGATTGTTGTAGATGAGCAAGACTATTATGTCACGGCATCTATTGGTATTGCCACAAGTATCGCTGAGCAAAAACCACAATTAGATACGATGTTGCATCATGCAGACCAGGCGTTGTTTTATGTCAAAAATCATAGTCGAGGTGATTATCGTTTTTACCGTAAAGAAATGAGCCAAGTGTTTCCTAACGAAGCATTAATGGAGGCGCATTTACGTAGAGCGATTGAACTAAATGAATTATCCGTTCATTTTCAGCCGCAGATGGATTTACAATCAAACGAGATCAACAGTTTTGAAGCATTAATTCGTTGGCATAATCGTAAGTTTGGTTTTGTGTCCCCAGCGCAATTTATTCCGTTAGCAGAATCATCCGGATTAATTATAGAAATTGGGGATTGGGTATTAGAACGTGTATGTCAATATTTGCAAGAATGGAAACAAAAAGGCTATCGACCTGTCAGAATTGCTGTTAATATTTCACCAAAGCAATTTAAACAGGAACATTTTGCGAAAAAAGTAGAGCGAGTAATTAAGCAATACGATATTGCCCCAGCGCAATTAGAACTCGAAATTACAGAAGGTTCCATGACGAATGTGCATGAAACAACGGCTATTTTAAATGAGTTAAAGCAGTTAGGCGTGTTTGTATCAGTAGATGATTTTGGGACAGGTTATTCGTCGCTCAGTTATTTGAAAACATACCCGATCGATATTATTAAGATTGATCAATCGTTTATTGCTGATATTGAAGAAGATGAAAAAAACGAGGCGATTGTAAAGGCGATTATTTTATTATCACATACGCTCGGATTAGAAGTAATTGCAGAAGGCGTCGAGAAAAAAAATCAAGAACAGTTTCTGCTTAAAAATCATTGTAAAAAAGTACAAGGTTATTTATACAATAAGCCATTGCCAGTTGAAGAAATTGTCGAGCAATATTTAATTAATTAAGCGGTTGTTCCAAAATATAAAAAGTAGCGATTCGATTTGAGAATTGGCTGCTTTTTGCTTTTTAAAAGGTTGTGTTTACTTGATGTATTCATTTTAAACATGAGATGTGATAAAGGTGCTATGCACGATAGGTGTGCATTCTAATTGCATAGAATGGTAGCTAGTCAGAGATACTACGTAAAAACGAAAGGAGGTTTTTTATGTGAGTTTATTTGTCTGGTCATCGATTGTGGTCGTTGTTATTTTATGTGCACTTGCAGCCTATTCCACTATGGTAGCAGCAAACCAGATTCAAAAGAGTAATTCAGAGCTTGATACATCCGTTGACCCTGCCATTCGGAGGCATCCGTTTTTATTGAACCCAATCATTATGATGTATATTGTCGTCGGTATTTTTATGACAATCGTTCTTTTCTTTTATTGGGCAAGAGGTGAATAAAAGGGGAATTTTAGCATTTCAGGCTCCTGTACATAGTCACTTCTTAGTCAATTATGATATGATAGCTATGAGTGCACTATCCTGCTCAAGTTTTGAGCGGTAAAGGAGTAGAATGTTATGCTGTCAATAAATAACAGAGGGTTATTAGATATACCCATTAAAGACTTTATTATTTCTTCTGAGAAGGTTGCTCACGTCCAAAGTGGGAATAATGCGGAACATGCTTTACTCGTGTTAACTCGCACGGGCTACTCTTCTATTCCGGTATTAGATGTCAAATATCGTCTCCGAGGCTTATTAAGTAGCAAAATGATTACAGAAGCGATTTTAGGTTTAGAGCGCATTGAATATGAACGTCTTTCTGAAATTAAAGTAGATGCTATAATGGAAAAGGAAATTGCTTATTTACGAGTAACAGATACTTTTAAACGCGCGTTAGATTTAGTGATTAACCATGCTTTTCTTAGTGTTGTCGATGAAGAAGGGACGTTTGTAGGGATTATGACACGTCGCGTTATATTAAAGCAACTCAAAAAGTATATTTATATGAATGAACGATAATCAACAGAAAATCGGCAAAATCCTACATGGATTTTGTCGATTTTTAATACTGTGAAAGGATGAGATTATGACCGCGACAGAGGCTGAAATTATTAAAGTATTGGCAGAAGAAAAAAATATGCGTAAGGCAGCGGAACGTCTTTTTTTAACACAGCCAGCCTTATCACAAAGGTTGCAATCGATTGAAAAAGACTGGGGAACACAGCTGTTTTTACGTTCACAACGTGGCTTAACCCCTACACCCGCAGGAGAGCTCGTTATTCAATATGCAACAGAGCAAATCGCCAGACGGGAAGAAGTGTTTGAAACGATTCAAGCATTAAATGCAAAAGTACATGGCACACTTAAAATTGCTTGTGCGTCTATTGTGGGACAAAATTGGTTACCGCAAGTATTGAAAGACTTTGTTACGTTGTATCCAGATACAAAAATTTCATTAATGACTGGTTGGAGTTCAGAAATTGTGAAAGCCTTATATGAAGGAGAGGCGCATATTGGGATTGTCAGAGGGCAAGCGGATTGGAAAGGGAAGAAAATTCACTTATTCCGCGATATGATGTACTTAGTAGATAAAGAAATTCAAGCATTGGAAGATATTTATACAGCAGATCGTCCATTCATCCAATTCAAAAGCGACTCAGATTATTATCAAGAAATTTTGCAATGGTGGCAACGTCATTTTAACCAAAATCCACGGCATCAAATTATTGTCGATCAAATTGAAACGTGTAAACAAATGGCTTTAAATGGTATTGGTTATGCCATTTTGCCTTCTATTACATTAAACGGAACGGAAGATGTCAATAAAATTCCGTTAGTGCATTCTGAAAAAGATATGGGCTTAACACGGGATACGTGGCTGATCGGTTATGATTCAGCCTTTGAGTTACTTCAAGTAAAAGCATTTGTTGATGTTGTGCAAGATCGAGCCCGTTGTTTATACGAATATAAGAATTAATACGTGCGATTGAAATAAAAATTTAGTACAATCAAAACATGTTATAAAAACTTACATGAAAAGAGGTTGTATAAAGATGAGCGATAAGTTAAATGCACAACAAATTATTGAATTTATTTCGAAGGCGAAAAAAGTGACGCCAGTTAAAGTGTATGTAAAAGGTGATAATGTCGCTTCGTTATCGTATGGTGAAAGTTCGAAAGTGTTCGGTGAAGGGAATAATGCCGTTGTTTTTGGTGAGTGGAGCGAAATTGAAGCAGCATTAAAAAGTAACGGAGAAAAGATAACGGACTATGTTATTGAAAGTGACAGAAGAAATTCAGGTGTACCATTATTAGATACAAAACATGTGAATGCACGTATTGAGCCAGGGGCAATTATCCGTGATCAAGTAACAATTGGTGATCAAGCTGTTATTATGATGGGGGCCATTATTAATATTGGTGCAGAAATTGGACCAAAAACAATGATTGATATGGGAGCAGTATTAGGAGGACGTGCAACAGTTGGTGCGAATTGTCATATTGGTGCGGGCACAGTGCTAGCTGGTGTTATTGAGCCGCCAAATGCACAACCGGTCATTATTGAGGATGATGTTGTGATTGGTGCCAATGCCGTTGTACTTGAAGGTGTACGTGTAGGAAAAGGCGCAGTTGTAGCAGCTGGTGCTATAGTGATTGGAGATGTTGCACCATATACAGTTGTCGGTGGTGTACCGGCGCGCGTATTAAAGCAACTAGACGAAAAAACAAAAGCAAAAACAGAAGTAATTGATGCTTTACGAAATATTTAAGAAGGTGACTTCATGCAATCCTTAATTGATATTCGCCGGGCGTTACATAAAATACCCGAGCTCGGCTTTCAAGAATTTAAAACACAAGCGTTTATTTTAGATTATTTAACAAAACTCCCGCAAGACTATCTAGAAATAGCAACTTGGCGTACAGGGGTTGTTGTAAGGATTGTTGGCACGAATCCAACGAAAACAATTGGATGGCGTACGGATATCGATGGTTTACCGGTAACAGAAGAAACGGGTGTAGCGTACGCTTCACAGCACGCTGGTCATATGCATGCATGCGGTCATGATTGTCATATGACGACGGCACTAGGACTTGTCACAGCTTTTGTGAAAAATCGACCTGTGCAAAATGTTGTCGTCTACTTCCAGCCAGCTGAGGAAGGACCAGGTGGAGCAGAGCCGATGTTCAATTGGTTAAAAGAGGAGCGGCTTGATCTGTTATGTGATGAAATTTATGCACTTCATATTGCACCAGAATATCCAGTAGGTACAGTAGCAACGCGTCCAGGACTGTTATTTGCGAATACGTCTGAGTTATTTATCGATTTAAAAGGAATTGGTGGGCATGCTGCATACCCACACCTTACACGTGATATGACGGTTGCAACAGCGAATTTAATTTTGCAGCTGCAAACGATTGTGAGTCGCAATGTAGATCCGATGAATAGTGTGGTCATAACGGTAGGAAAGATGACGGCGGGTACTGTGCAAAATGTCATTGCAGAGAATGCACGTTTAGAAGGAACTATTCGTACGTTAAATGCGGAATCAATGCAGGCAGTGAAAAGCCGTATTGAAGCAATTTGCGCAGGGATTGAAGTGGCGTTTGAATGTGAAGTTTCCATTGATTATGGCTCTCTGTATCATGAAGTAAATAATCATGAGGCATGTGCGAATCGTCTGCTCGCTTTTGCCAAACAGTATGACGGTGCGACGGATTTCTTATGCCCAGCTGCTATGACTGGCGAAGACTTTGGCTATTTCTTAAAAGAGATTCCTGGTGCGATGTTTTGGAGTGGGGCAAACTGTCAGTACGGTTTGCATCAGTCGAAGATGAATCCAGATGAGTCGTTACTTTCGTTTAATACCGATTTTGTTGAGGCGTTTATTCGCAGTTTATAATAAGCAGAAAGGGATGTGCGGAAACACTTAGGTTTCCACATATCCCTTTTTTGTTCTTATGATGCTTGTTCTGAAGCATGCATTAAATGTGGTGCTCTTTTTTGTGTCCATGCCCATGCTAAAATGAAGCATGTAGCTAAAATCACTGTCCCGAAAATGTACGGAGAGTCCATATTCCAGTCAAATAAAGTACCGGCCAATATAGGACCGAACATATTTCCTAAGCTCATATAAGCATTATTCATCCCTGCAGCAAATCCTTGTTCCGTTCCTGCTACTTTACTGATCAGTGTATTAACTGCTGGACGGATAAAGGTTGTGGCGATTGAGAATAACGTCGCTACTGTTAGGATCATAAAGAATCCGCTCACATAAATAACAAGTAACATCGTAATCGCTGCTACTAGTAAATTAATTAAAATGATTTTCATTTCACCAAACTTCTTAAACAGCTTGTCGATAATGTACATTTGCAAAATCACGCCAGCAAACCCACCAACCATAATAATGACCGAAATATCAAATGGTGAATAGTTAAATTTATGGTCTAAGTATAGTGATAATGTTGCTTGGAAGTTAGAAATACCAAAACTAAATGTTAAGACGATTAGTAAAAATACAAAATACGATGTTTTTGTGGAGCGTACTAATTGTTTCACTAAACTTTCACGTGGTGGCTTTGCGGTTGCTTCCGTTTCTTTTTTGATATTCGGTAAAATGATGCTCGACAGAACAGCTGCTACGATGGCTGCGCTACCAGCGAAATAAAATGGAATGTGTAAACTGATGCCGGCTAAAACGCCACCGATACCAGGTCCAATGGTGAAGCCTAAGCTCATCGCTGCACCAACCATCCCCATTCCTTTTCCTCGTTCTTCAACTGTTGTAATATCGGCTACGTAAGCTAAAATCGGTGGCATGACAAATGCCGCGCCTGCCCCGCTTAAGAAGCGAGCAACAAATAATAACCAAACATGATCCGATAAACCGAACAAAATTTGGGATAAACCGTATAAAGTAAGACCTACAATAATAAAGATTTTGCGCCCGTAACGGTCTGATAAATCACCAGCGATTGGCGAAAGTAAAAATTGCGCTAGGGAAAACCCTGCAATTAAAAAACCTAATACTTGTCCCCCTACACCGAACAATTCTAAATAAGAAGGCATAACCGGAACAATGATGCCAATACCACCCATCGTGATAAACATATTAAACATTAAAATATAGAGGGCGACATTATTTGTTTTTTTCGCCATGGCTAACCGCCTTTCTAATCCATTATTTCGACTTTTGAAATGTAAGTACAATTAGTCTAACATAATTATACGACTTGTCACTACTGTAAAGTTATTAGACTAAGGGATGAATTAATTGAGTATACAGTACGGGGAGTGATTACTTTATTTTGGTATGTTCTGTATAATGAAAAGACGTATGGCCACTAAATGCCCATACGCCTGTTGTTAAAAGATAAGAAAGTATAAAATTTTTCTAGTTTAAAGTGTGTCTAGCGCAAGCGCCCAGCCCCTCGTGACGTTTCGAAAGTCTCTTCGTGTGCAAGACTGTGAGCCTATCTCCAACGCATGTCGGGGCTAGAGAGAGCGCTTGCGCTTTTCTTAATTGAGGTTCATTTTAAATTCTAAGAAGTATTCGTTATACTTCCCGAGCCATTCTAGCCCAAGGTTTTCGTAGACTTCTAAATGTTCGCGTAGCTCTTCATCTGGATAGAAGCGCTCATCTGTAATGACTTCTTCATCCATTAATGCCCAAGCAGCTGCGTTAGGGGTAGAATAGCCAACATAATCTGCATTTTGTGCTGCATTTTCAGCATCTAACATAAAGTTAATGAACGCATGTGCACCTGCTACGTTTTTAGATGTTTTAGGAATGACCATGTTATCGAACCAAAGATTGGACCCTTCTTCCGGAACGGCAAAATCGAGCTCTTCATTTTCCCACATCATATCCGCTGCTTGCCCTGACCAAGTAAGGGCAACAGTTGCTTCATTGTTAATCATCAGTGGTGTAATTTCATCACCGATAATAGCTTTTACGTTAGGCGTTAATTGAATGAGTTTATCCGTTGCTTCACGCAACGCAACATCATCTTTTAAGTTCAGCGAATAGCCAAGAGAGTTTAAGCCCATCCCGATTACTTCACGAGAGCCATCCACTAAGAAAATTTTCCCCTTTAAGCGTTCATCCCATAAATCTTCCCAAGATGTGAAGGTTAAATCTTCCGGTACCATTGTCGGATTGTACACGATACCAACTGTTCCCCAAAAATAAGGGAGAGAAAATTTGTTTTTTAGATCAAAGGGTAAATCTAAAAAGTACGGATCGATATTTTGAGCATTTGGTAGTAAGGAATGATCTAGCTCAATGAGCATATCATCTTCAATCATTGTTTCAATCATATATTCAGAAGGTACGGCTACATCATAAGAAGAACCGCCTTGCTGAATTTTTGTATACATAGCTTCGTTTGAATCGAATGTTTCGTAAATGACATGAATGCCTGTTTCTTTTTGGAATTGTTTGATTAACTCGGGGTCAATATATTCGCCCCAGTTATAAACAGTTAGCGTATCTTTACTGCCGTCCATACCAACCGATTCAAGTGATCTTGATGCAAAGAAAAGCAGGAAACAGGCGATGATAATAGCGATTGTCGCTTGTACTAATTGTTTCATTTCCCAGCCTCCGTTCTTACTTTTGAGCGGTTTGTCACAAAGTAGTAACCAATGACAACAAGCACTGTAATAAAGAATACTAAGCCTGAGATTGCGTTAATCGTTAATGTAATCCCCGCACGAGCCATGGAGTAAATCTCGACTGATAATGTAGAGAACCCATTACCTGTCACGAAAAATGTGACGGCAAAGTCATCTAATGAATACGTAATCGCCATAAAGAAGCCGGCAAAAATACCGGGGGCAATATAGGGTAAGATGACACGTGTTAAAACGTCACGTTTTGTAGCGCCTAAGTCACGTGCAGCATCGATTAATGATGTATTCATTTCTAACAATTTCGGTAAAACCATTAACACAACAATCGGCACACTAAAGGCGATATGTGATACAAGTACAGAAGCAAAGCCTAATTTTACCCCAATCATGGTGAAGAGGATTAAAAAGCTTGCGCCAATGACAACGTCAGGCGATACGATAAGTACATTATTTAATGATAGTAATGTGTTGCGCATCTTTTTATCTTTAATCGAAACAATGCCAATAGCGCCAAGCGTACCGACAATCGTTGCAATTAAGCCTGAAAGCAGGGCGACAAGCACGGTATTAATCAAAATAACGATTAAACGTGTATCTTCAAAAACAGCAGCATAATGCTCAAGTGTAAACGATTCAAAATCGTTCATATTGCCACCGCTATTGAATGAATAAAAAATTAAATAGAAAATCGGTGCGTATAACATGATAAAAACCAGGCCTAAATAGGCTTTAGAGGCGGTCGATAATTTGTTCATTTATGCGCGGCCTCCTTTCTTTTTCTGACCCGTTAGCATCATAATGATAATCATGAAAATAATTAAAAATACAGCGATAGTGGATCCCATCCCCCAGTTTTGTGCGACAAGGAATTGCTGTTCAATGGCTGTGCCAAGCGTAATCACCTGATTCCCAGCGATTAAGCGCGTAATCATAAATAGTGAAAGGGCAGGGATGAATGTGACTTGAACCCCGGATTTCACCCCGTCAATTGTTAACGGGAACACAACACGGCGGAATGTCGTCCATGCCGATGCACCAAGATCTCGTGCTGCAAACATTAAAGACGGATTTAATTTATCTAATGAGTTGAAAATCGGGATAATCATAAACGGAATAAAAATATATACCGCTACGAAAATAAAACTAAAGTCTGTAAATAAAATTTGTTGCGGATTCAATCCGAATACTTCGATAAATGCATTCATCGGACCATATAAGCCGAAAATCCCGATGAATGCATATGTTTTAAGCAGTAAGTTAATCCAAGAAGGAATAATAATTAACATTAACCAAAGCTGTTTATGCTTTGTTTTTGTTAAGAAATAAGCTGTTGGATATGCAATGAGTAATGTAAAAAGTGTAATTAAAAAGGCATACCAGAAGCTTGTCAATGTCATTTGTAAATAAATCGTTGAGAAGAATTTTTTATAGTTCGCTAATGTAAAATTTCCGTGTAAGTCAAGCATGGAATAATAAAGAACTAAGGCAATGGGTGCAATTACAAATAGGGCAATCCAGACGAAATACGGAAATAATGCTGTACGATTTCTATTCTGCATCTTCATCTTCATCGTCCCCATATGCTTCTAGACGCTTATCAAACTCTTCTTCCGTTTCATTTAAGCGCATAACATGAATTGATTCTGCATCAAAATCTAAGCCGATTTCTGCCCCTACTTCTGCCTTCTTTAGTGAGTGTACTAACCACTCATTCCCGTCCTGGTCGTATGTTGATAATTCATAATGCACACCACGGAATAGTTGTGTATCTACTTTTACGATTAATTTTCCTTTATCGACTGTTGTAATTTCTAAGTCTTCTGGACGAATGACAATATCAATTTTTTCATTTGGCTTCATCCCACCGTCTACACAGTCAAAAATTTTGCCAGCAAATTGCACTTTATAGTCTTCGATCATAATGCCATCTACGATATTGGATTCACCGATGAAGTCTGCAACGAATCGGTTAATTGGCTCATCGTAAATATCCACTGGTGTACCAGACTGCATAATTTCGCCATTTGATAAGACAAAGATTTCATCACTCATCGCTAACGCTTCTTCTTGGTCATGTGTAACGAATACAAACGTTTTACCAAGACGTTGTTGTAACTCGCGAAGTTCATATTGCATCTCTGTACGCAGTTTTAAGTCAAGTGCTGATAACGGTTCATCTAGTAAGATCACTTCAGGATCGTTGACGATCGCACGTGCAATCGCTACACGTTGACGTTGACCACCCGACATTTCTGAAATTTCGCGGTTGCCGTATCCAGCTAGGTTTACGAATTTTAATGCTTCCTGTACCCGTTCTTTTATTTCTTGTTCTTTTACCTTCTTTATACGAAGGCCGAATGCTACGTTTTCAAATACATTTAAGTGTGGGAAGAGTGCATAGTCTTGGAAAACGGTATTGACTTGACGCTCATTCGCAGGGACATTATTAATGCGTTTCCCATTAAAGTGCACATCGCCAGTTGTTGCCTCTGTAAAACCTGCGATAATGCGTAGAATCGTTGTTTTCCCACAGCCAGAAGGGCCTAATAATGTATAAAATTTACCTCTTTCTAGCTCAAAGTTAATATTTTTTAAAACGACTGTACCGTCGTCGTAAGATTTTGTTACGTTTTCGAAACGAATAATCGTGTTATCCATCGTTTGTCCTCCTTTGTTATAAGTAAGATTCGGTCGCCACAAGCAGTAAACGCGTTAAACCATTATGTGCGTTAAAAATTTGGTGATGTGAAGATGCTTCGTAATAGACAGCGTGTCCTTCCGTCGCGATATACTCCTCATTTCCGATCACGACACGAATCCGTCCATTTAAGACATAAAGAAACGTCTCGGATAAGGATGGTTCGAATTGTTTAAATTCTCCGCCCTTTTGAAGTGTTAAAATGACTGGCTCCATCTCTTTTTCATTCGAAGTCGGAATTAACCAATCAATCGTATATTGTTTATCGTGGTCAGTAAAACTTGTTTGATCTTCTTTTGTATAGACAACCGGTTGCTCATCAGCGGTGTCGTCGAAAAACTCTTTTGGGGTTGAGCCTAATACTTCGAGAATATGAAAAAGTGTCTCAATGGAAGGAGAATTTAAATCGCGTTCTAGTTGAGAAATATAGCCCTTTGTTAAATCGGTACGTTCTCCAAGTTCCTCTTGTGTGAGTCCTTTTTTTAATCGTAAAGCTTTAATTTTTGCCCCGATTTGCATGAAGTTTATCCCTCCCAGTATAAGTTTATTAATTCTAAACAAAAAGTATTGAAGTTTACTTTTACAAAACTTTTAGTTTACAAGCCAAAAAACATTATACACAATATCAAATAAATTTCAAGTAATGTAATGAAAATTTTTGTGGGGAAATAAAAGATTTTATAGATAGTGGGGAGTTTTTTAACGTATGTTAAATATATGGCTCATCACCGTAACTTGGGGTTGATTTCCGTTCCAGCTGGGCGCTTTCCGGGGGGCGTCCGATGAGCCGCTTCCCTCGCTACGCTCAGTCCAGGGTCTCATCTAGGACGCTAATCCCCCAGGAGTCGCCCAGCTTCCACTCCAATCAACAAACACTTTATTTCATCAATTCGTAATGAACGAAAAATACAAAAATAGTAAAAATTATTGTAACCTTTATACTTCACCACAGCACATTTCCGTTGTGAAGTAAAGCTTGGCTTCTATAACAATAAATAGTACGCTATGGCAAAAATGAATACTTCTTCATCAGAATCTGTGTTCCACCTATAGCAAAATCATTTTTATAGCAAACAATTTACGTAGAAGTAGGTAGCACACGGAACGGAGAGCGGTGACTCCAGCGGGAATCGCATGAGCTGAAGGCCCCGCAGGAGTGAGGGACGAACGACGAGGAGACTGAAGCCATGCCCGCGGAAAGCATCCGCTCGGAGTGGAGTGTGCCATGTATATAAGGCAACCCCGACTTTTGGTGATGAACCAAATATATACAAATTAGGAGTTTGTTTTTTTGGTAAGTGTCATTCGATTCGGCAGAACATATTAAAAGGGAGGCAGTGATGATGGTTGAAAGAATAGTCGGTAAAAAGGCCCCTCATTTTGAAATGGATGCAGTAATGGTGGATAAGTTGTTTGGAAAGGTATCGTTAAAAGACAGTATGGAGAAAGGGAAATGGACCGTGTTGCTTTTTTATCCCATGGATTTTACGCCGGTGTGTCCAACTGATATTACGGCAATTAGTGATCGATATGATGAATTTCAAGAATTAGATGCAGAAGTGATTGGCATTTCTACAGATACAGTGTATACACATCTGGCATGGGTCAATACAGATCGAATGCAAAACGGTGTGGGCACATTAAACTTTGCGCTTGCAGCAGACACAAATCATCGTGTTTCAAAGCAATATGGTGTATTTGTTGAAGAAGAAGGGGCTGCGCTTCACGGTTTATTTATTATTAGTCCAATCGGGGTATTACACTATCAAACTCTTTTTTATCATAATGTTGGGCGAGATGTTGATGAACTATTACGTGTATTACAAGTACTCCAAATAGGAGGGCTATACTCGGAAAAATGGCCTCCGAGTCAAGAGACACTTTAACTACATTCGCATATGATAGCAAAGAGCTAGGAGGGATTAGTGGATGAAGTTACGCGCTCCAATGCCTTCGCTAGACGGAGCGAAGTGGTTAAATGGTAGAGGATGGACAAATGACATGCTTACGGGGAAGCCAACATTTATTCATTTTTGGTCCGTGAGCTGTAATTTGTGTAAGCATGGGCTAGATACTATCAATCATTTAGCTGATCAGTATATGGGGGATTTAAATATTATAGCCGTGCATATGCCGCGTACCGAGGAAGATGTTATTGTAGATAATGTGAAAAAAGTTATAAAATATTATGATATGCTACAGCCAATAGTAATCGATAATGAGTTTTTAATCACGGATCGATTTAACAATCGATATGTCCCGTCTTATTATTTATTTGACGATAAGGGACTTTTACGCCATTATCAAGCAGGTGGCAGTGGATTGCGCATACTTGAAAAGCGCATTGAACGTGTTGTTCAAGAACATAAAGGTATGGTTTGATGCCATACCTTTTTTATTTGGTTCATTTGCGATACACTTGAAACACATTAGAATAAGGGGGCATTATACGATGAGAAAAGAATTTGTAGTCATCGGACTTGGCCGATTTGGTAGTAGTATTGTTGGAGAGTTGGTTGCACAAGGGGCTAATGTCATGGCGATTGATATGTCGCAAGAACGAGTAGATGAATTTGCGCAAATTGCGACACAGGCTGTTGTAGCCGATACGACAGATGAGGCAGTCATTAAGTCTCTCGGTTTATGGAACTTTGAGCATGTGATCGTAGCAATCGGCGAAGACATCCAATCGAGTATACTGACAACGTTAATTTTAAAAGAATTAGGTGTGCCGCAAATTACAGTAAAAGCGACGAACGACTATCATGAAAAAGTATTGCGTAAAATTGGCGCTGATTTTGTCGTGCATCCCGAACGTGATATGGGGATTCGAATTGCCAATAATATGATATCTAATAATGTACTGGATTATTTAGAACTATCGGACGAGCATTCCATTATGGAGATTAAAGCGAGCGATCGTATTGCAGGGCGTTCGCTTGTAGATTTAGATATTCGTGCGAAATATGGGATCAATATTGTAGGGATTAAACGAGGTGAGGAAATTTTAATTACTCCTTCGCCGACAGATCCGATTTTAATGGGCGATATCCTCCTTGTCATTGGAGCCGATGTAGATATTAATCGCTTTATGAAAAAAGCGTTGTAGAAAAGTGGAAAAGCGTGTATACCGTAGGGAAACTCCTACGGTATACACGCTTTTTACTAGGTATATAAGAAAGTATACGTTTCTAACAGAATTACATTAGCAAAACATTACACTTCCATAATGATTGGTAAAATCATTGGACGACGTTTTGTTTTTTCGAAAAGATAAGGCCCTAAAACGTCTGTAATTTCATTTTTTAATTCAGTCCATTGTGTCGATTTTTCTTGGATAACGTGATTTAAATGTTGCGTAAGCATTTTTTGTGCTTCATTAATCATCGTACCTGATTCACGCATATACACAAAGCCACGCGAAATAATATCAGGTCCAGCAACGACTTTTTGATTTGTCATATCAACGCTCACAACAACGATGACAAGACCTTCTTCTGAAAGGATACGGCGATCACGTAGTACGATATTCCCGATATCGCCAATCCCGTTACCATCAATATAAACATCTCCTGATGGAATGCGACCTGCTACATGTGCTTCTTTGGCACTTAAAGCAAGTACTTCACCATTTTCCATAACAAATGTGTTTTCATGTAGTACATCACAATCAACGGCCAGCTCTGTATGCATTTTTAACATACGGTACTCACCGTGGATAGGCATAAAGAATTTAGGCTTCATCAGTCGAAGCATTAACTTTTGTTCTTCCTGTGAGCCGTGTCCGGATGTATGGATGCTATTGAGTGAACCATGAATTACTTCAGCACCAGCGCGGAACAGCAAGTTAATAATTTTATTGACGCTCATCGTGTTCCCTGGAATCGGTGAAGAAGAGAATACAACTGTATCGCCGGGTTGGATTTGAATTTGTCGATGTGTTCCGTTTGCGATACGTGATAAAGCAGCCATTGGTTCTCCTTGAGAGCCTGTACATAAAATCATGACTTCATTTGCAGGTAAACGATTAATACTTTGTGCATCAACGAATGTTTCTTTCGGCGCAGTAATATAACCTAACTCGCGACCGATTGTAATTGCATTATCCATCGAGCGACCAAACACCGCAATTTTACGACCATGTGCAGCAGCTGCATCTGTTACTTGTTGTAAACGGTGGATATTTGATGCAAATGTCGCGAAAATAATGCGACCATCTACTTTTCGGAAAATATCGTTAATACTTTCGCCTACTTTACGTTCAGACATCGTAAAGTTAGGTACTTCAGCATTTGTACTGTCTGATAGTAAACATAAAACACCGTCACGCCCGATTTCAGCCATTTTCGTTAAGTTTGCTGGCTCTCCAACAGGAGTAAAATCGAACTTGAAGTCCCCTGTATGTACGATATTGCCAGGTGGTGTTTTGACAACGATTCCGAACGCGTCTGGAATACTATGTGTTGTACGGAAGAAGCTGACAGATGTTTTTCGGAATTTAATAACATCCTCTTCTTTAATTTCAATTAACTTTGTTGTGCGCAGCAAACCATGTTCATCGAGCTTATTGCGTAGTAAACCTAACGCAAGCTTACCGCCGTAAACAGGAACGTTTACTTGGCGCAGTAAGTATGGAATGCCGCCGATATGATCTTCATGCCCGTGCGTAATAAATAACCCTTTAATTTTGTCGACATTACGTACTAAATACGTATAGTCCGGAATTACGTAATCAATTCCGAGTAAATCATCTTCAGGGAATTTAATGCCTGCATCAATGAGAATGATTTCATCTTGGAATTGAACGCCATATGTGTTTTTGCCGATTTCGCCCAGTCCGCCAAGTGCGAATACAGCTGCTTGATCGTTTTTAACGAACTTCATAATCGATTAAGCATTCTCCAAACGGAAGTTAGGGCTGTTTTGCTCATACTCAAGGTATGCACCTTCTAATAATTGTACAAGCTCGATATTGTATTTGCGGTCTTTTAAATACTGACGAACTTCGCGTTCTGAAGAGGCCTCTACATATAATGATTTTGTGTTTTCGCGAACTGGAATCTCATTCATATTTTCTTGATAATAAACTTTGTAAATCATAATTACTCTCCTTTTAAAACGTACATAGTCATTGCATTTAAGTTTATACTTTATACAACTTTTATGTTATTTGAAATACTTATGTATAAATACATGTCTGAAGAAGTATAAAATAACGAAAGTTATAAAAAGAATCATTTAATAAATGCATTTCCTTTATATTATCATGCAGCTACTTTAAAATAAAGAAAAGCCCTTCAAATTCTGAAGGGCTTAGGCAATTGATTTTTTTCCGAGGATGCCATTTAACCGTTTCAATAATTTCTTTTTGAGCCGTTTTAGCATGGCACATCACTCCTTACATTCATTATAATGAATTTTCAGATATTTGTAAAGGTTTTTAGTTAAAGAGAGGGTAGACTATATGAAAAAAATTTTATTTTTCGACGTAGACGGTACACTGTACGATAGTGAGAAACGTTTACCTCATTCAACGAAAGAAGCGCTATTTTCTGCGCGTAAAAATGGCTATGAAATTGCTATAGCAACAGGGCGTGCCCCATTTATGATTACATCTTTAATAGAAGAGCTTGAAATCGATACATATGTGACATTTAACGGGCAATATGTTGTGTACAAGGGTGAGGTCATTTTTACGGATTCTATTCCGCGTGATTACTTACAACAAATTATTGCATTTGGTGAGCGTCGTGGTGAACCTGTTGTGTTTTTAGATGACCGTGAAATGATTGCATCACTTCCGGATGATAATAAGGTGGCATCCAGCTTAGCTACATTAAAATATCCGTATCCTCGTATCGATGCTGCGTTTTATCAAGTGCAAGCAGTCTATCAAACGTTAATTTTTGTGGAAGAAAAAGATGAGCATCTATATCATAAAGCGTTTCCGGAAGTGCAGTTTGTACGTTGGCACCCCTATTCATGTGATATTTTGCCTAAATCAGGTTCAAAGGCGCGTGGCATTGAAAAAATCCTTCAACATATTGGGAAGACAATGGATGATGCAGTAGCGTTTGGCGATGGCTTGAACGACATTGAAATGCTACAAGCAGTTGGACTTGGTATTGCAATGGACAATGGGCATGATCAAGCGAAGGCAGTAGCAAATGTCATTGCCCCGCATGTGGATGATGAGGGCATTTATAAAATTATGAAAGAACTTGGGATGATTTAAAGTTTGTATAAAAAAGCAGACTTTAGATAACAACAAAGGAGGTGTCTTGAAAGTAAAAAACTTTCGGGACACCTCCTTCACTTCTTGATAAATATCTACTAAGAAATAATGCTCTTGCGGTGGTCACATCAACATGCCACGATTCTCGTCACAAAGGAGTCAACTCAAAATGTCTTTTCAGATGCTTTCTTTGTCGTTAATTTCTTTCGTATGGAGTAGCATTTGGGATTTCGCCAAATGGATCTTTTTCGTTAATGCGATCGTAGAACATGACGCCGTTTAAATGGTCGAGTTCATGCTGGAAGGCAATAGCGGGTAATCCCGATAGGCGCAGCTTTTTCTCTTCGCCGTCTACAGTCATAAATTTCACTGTAATGCGTGCGTAGCGGGGTACATAGCCTGGTACATGACGGTCCACAGAAAGACAGCCCTCACCAGATGTCATATACGTCTGCTCAACAGAATGGCTGACGATTTTTGGATTGATTGCAACAAAGCTTAATTGCTCCCCTTTTTCATCTGCTAAATGTAAAGCGAACATACGTTTCAAGCTGTTTACTTGATTCGCTGCTAGGCCAATCCCTCCACGTAAACCGTATTTTTCAGCCATTTCAGGATTTTGACTATTAATTAAGTATTCTAGCATATCATGAGCGAGGTTTCGTTCTTCTTCAGTGAGTGGGAAAGTCACTTCTTCCGCACGTGTTCGCAAAGTAAGATGACCTTCGCGAATAATATCTCCCATTAAAATCATTTAAATACTTCCTTTCGCATTTCTACTTCTGCCTTTAGTATACAACACGAAGCAAGCTGTTCAATGAAAAAACGTTGAAATACGAAAAAATATCGTTGTAAATCATGGAGATGAGAAATGATGAGTTTGATTGAGCAGTTTAAGGGGAAAAATAAAAACGGAGGTGTTATTATAGTACAGATATTGTTTTGATATATAACAGATTGAGGTTTTTGGGAATTTTTTATTTTGTATAAAAAAATGCGTTTTATTAGAAAATCAACGATTGACCGATTGTGTTTTCTTCTTTATACTGAGTGGTAAGAAATAGTTGTACTAATAAAAATAGATTAAAAAATAATACAGTTGAAAGGGAGCGTTCACTATGGGAGAAAATAAGTTTGATCCAACTGTAACGTTACATGAAATTGAAGACAAGTTTCAAATGTTCCAAATTTTAAATGAAGAAGGAGAAATCGTAAACGAAGAGGCAAATCCAAACCTTTCGGATGAAGAGCTTGTAGAATTAATGTCTCGTATGGTGTACACACGTATTTTAGATCAACGCTCGATTTCACTGAACCGTCAAGGGCGTTTAGGTTTCTATGCACCAACTGCTGGTCAAGAAGCTTCTCAGTTAGCATCACAATTTGCACTTGAAAAAGCAGACTGGATTTTACCTGGCTACCGTGATGTACCGCAAATTGTCATGCACGGCTTACCACTTTGGAAAGCATTTTTATTCAGCCGTGGTCACTTTATCGGTAATCAAATTCCAGAAGGTGTAAATGTATATCCACCACAAATTATTATCGGTGCACAATATATTCAAGCGGCAGGTGTAGCACTTGGTTTGAAGAAGCGTAATGCGAAAGCTGTCGCTGTAACGTATACAGGTGACGGTGGTTCATCACAAGGGGACTTCTATGAAGGCATTAACTTTGCAGGTGCAATGAAATCACCAGCAATCTTCTTCATTCAAAACAACCAATTTGCGATTTCTACACCACGTGAATTACAAACAGCAGGTAAGACACTTGCACAAAAAGGTGTAGCCGCTGGTATTCCAAGTGTTTTAGTAGATGGTATGGACCCACTTGCTGTTTATAAAGTAACGAAAGATGCTCGTGAACGTGCGGTTAATGGGGAAGGGCCAACTTTAATTGAAACAATGACATACCGTTACGGGCCACATACGATGGCAGGGGATGACCCAACTCGTTACCGTACAGGTGATTTAGATAGTGAATGGGCAGCAAAAGACCCAATTGTACGCTTCCGCAAATTCTTAGAGGCAAAAGGTTTATGGTCACAAGAAAAAGAAGAAGCCGTAATTGACCGTGCAAAAGAAGAGATTAAAGAAGCGATTAAACAAGCAGACCAAGCACCAAAGCAAAAAGTAACAGAGCTGATAGGGAACATGTACCGTGGTGACTTACCTGCGAACTTACAAGAGCAATTAGCGATTTATAAAGAGAAGGAGTCGAAGTAATATGGCACAAATGACGATGATTCAAGCAATCACAGATGCACTTCGTTGTGAATTGAAAAATGACGAAAATGTATTAGTGTTTGGGGAAGACGTTGGGGTAAACGGAGGCGTATTCCGAGCGACGGAGGGTCTTCAAAAAGAGTTCGGTGTAGATCGCGTATTCGATACACCGCTTGCAGAGTCAGGAATTGGTGGGCTTGCAGTCGGTTTATCGCTAACGGGTTTCCGTCCAGTGCCTGAAATTCAATTCTTCGGCTTCGTTTTCGAAGTATTTGACTCAATTGCTGGTCAAATGGCACGTACGCACTACCGCACGGGTGGTACATACAATATGCCAGTAACAATCCGCTCGCCATTCGGTGGTGGGGTACACACACCGGAAATGCACTCGGATTCATTAGAAGGGTTAATGGCACAAACACCTGGTTTAAAAGTGGTTATTCCTTCTACACCATATGATGCAAAAGGATTATTAATCTCAGCCATTCGTGATAATGACCCAGTTGTATTTTTAGAGCACTTAAAATTATATCGTTCATTCCGTGAAGAAGTACCGGAAGAAGCGTACACAATTGAAATCGGTAAAGCGGATGTAAAGCGAGAAGGTAAGGATTTATCCATCTTTGCATATGGTTTAATGGTTCATGAAAGCTTAAAAGCGGCAGAAGAGCTTGAAAAAGAAGGTTATTCTGTAGAGGTTGTAGACTTACGTACAATCCAACCATTAGATATCGAAACAATTATTGCTTCTGTTGAAAAAACAGGCCGTGCAATCGTTGTACAAGAAGCGCAAAAACAAGCAGGTATTGCCGCAAACGTTGTAGCGGAAGTTACAGAACGTGCCATCTTAAGTTTAGAAGCACCTGTTCTTCGTGTAGCAGCACCTGATACGGTGTATGCCTTCCCACAAGCTGAGGGTGTATGGCTACCGAACTATAAAGATGTAATGGAAACGGCGAAGAAAGTTCTAACATTCTAAAAAGAGGTGACAAATATGGCATTCAATTTCCGTTTACCGGATATCGGAGAAGGTATCCATGAAGGTGAAATCGTGAAATGGTTCGTAAAACCAGGAGACAAAGTACAAGAAGATGATATTTTATGTGAAGTACAAAACGATAAAGCGGTTGTAGAAATCCCATCTCCAGTAGAAGGTACTGTCGAAGAGGTTTTAGTAGCAGAAGGTACAGTGGCGGTTGTAGGTGACGTACTCATTCGATTCGATGCGCCAGGTTATGAAGATTTAAAATTAAAAGGCGATGACCATGCAGAAGCAAAAGGTGAAGAGAAAACAGAAGCACAAGTACAAGCGACAGCTGAAGCAGGTCAAGAGATAGCAAAGGAACCAACAGCAACAGAAGAGGCACCAAAAGCTGAAGTTGTATCAGCAAATGAGCCAGATACGAATAAGCGCATCATTGCAATGCCATCTGTACGTAAATTTGCACGTGACAATGGGGTGAATATTCACCAAGTCGCTGGTTCAGGTAAAAATGGCCGTGTTTTAAAAGAAGATATTGAGAAATTTATGAGCGGTGAGCAAGCGCCAGTTGCACAACAGGCAGTAGCTGAAGTGCAAGCAACGGAAACGGTAGATGCACCACAAGTAGCAGTACCGGTAAATGTAGAGGGCGAGTTCCCAGAAACACGTGAAAAAATGAGCGGTATTCGCAAAGCGATTGCAAAAGCGATGGTACACTCGAAACAAACAGCGCCGCACGTGACATTAATGGACGAAGTAGATGTGACGGCACTTGTAGCACACCGTAAGCGTTTTAAAGACATTGCCGCTGAAAAAGGTGTAAAATTAACGTACTTGCCGTATGTTGTTAAGGCATTAGTGTCCATGTTACGTGAATTCCCTGAGTTTAACCGTTCGTTAGACGATGCAACACAGGAAATTATTCAAAAGCATTATTATAATATTGGCATTGCAGCCGATACTGAAAAAGGATTATTAGTTCCTGTCATTAAGCATGCGGATCGTAAATCTGTATTCGCTGTATCAGGTGAAATTAATGAACTGGCAACAAAAGCACGTGATGGCAAGTTAACACCAAATGAAATGAAAGGTGGCTCAATGTCGATTACGAATATTGGATCAGCTGGTGGTCAGTGGTTTACACCCGTAATTAACCACCCTGAAGTAGCAATTTTGGGAATTGGCAGAATTTCAGAAAAACCTGTAATAAAAAATGGTGAAATTGTAGCGGCACCTGTGTTAGCATTATCATTGAGCTTTGACCATCGCATGATCGATGGTGCCACTGCGCAAAATGCTTTAAATCATTTAAAGCGTTTGTTAAGTGAACCAGAACTTTTATTAATGGAGGCGTAATAAAATGGTAGTAGGAGATTTTCCAATCGAGATTGATACTCTAGTTGTTGGTGCAGGCCCTGGTGGTTATGTAGCGGCAATCCGTGCAGCGCAAACTGGACAAAAAGTAACAGTAGTAGAGCGCGGTCAACTAGGCGGCGTATGTTTAAACGTAGGATGTATCCCATCAAAAGCATTAATCTCTGTAGGTCACCGCTTTGAGCAAGCGAAGCATTCAGATGATATGGGTGTTGTCGCATCAGACGTGAAATTAGACTGGGCTAAAGCACAAGAATTCAAAAACGGTGTTGTCCAAAAATTAGTAGGCGGCGTTGAAGGTCTATTAAAAGGCAATAAAATAGATGTCGTAAAAGGTGAAGCTTACTTTGTTGATGCAAACACTGTACGTGTAATTGATGGCGATAACGCACAAACTTACACTTTTAAAAATGCTATTTTAGCAACAGGTTCTCGTCCAGTTGAAATTCCAACATTCAAATTCACTGAGCGTGTAATCAACTCAACAGGTGCTCTTTCTTTACCAGAAGTACCAGAGAAATTAGTCGTAATCGGTGGCGGTTACATCGGTACGGAGTTAGGTTCTGCATACGCAAACTTAGGTTCACAAGTAACAATTATCGAGGGTGGAAAAGACATCCTAGCTGGTTTCGAAAAGCAAATGACACAGGTCGTGAAAAAAGGCTTAAAGAAAAAAGGCGTAGAAGTAGTAGTAGGCGCATCAGCTAAAGGTGTACAAGAAAATGAAAACGGCGTAATCGTAACATACGAAGTTGGCGGAGAAGAAAAAACAGTTGAAGCAAACTACGTATTAGTAACTGTAGGTCGTCGTCCAAATACAGATGAAATGGGTCTTGAGCAAATCGGTGTTCAGTTTGCAGAGCGCGGTTTACTTGAAGTGGATAAACAATGTCGTACTTCAGTACCAAACATTTATGCAATCGGTGATATCGTAGCTGGTCCACAACTTGCACATAAAGCATCTTACGAAGGTAAAGTAGCAGCAGAAGCAATCGCTGGCGAGCATTCAATCGTAGATTACTTAGCAATTCCAGCAGTATGCTTCACAGATCCAGAATTAGCTACTGTAGGTTATTCAGAAGACCAAGCAAAAGCAGAAGGTATCGAAGTGAAAGCGGCGAAGTTCCCATTCGCTGCAAACGGTCGTGCATTAGCTTTAAACGCTACAGAAGGTTTCGTAAAACTTGTTGCGCGTAAAGAAGACGGTTTATTAATCGGTGCTCAAATCGTTGGTGCTGGTGCATCTGATATGATCGCTGAAATGGGTCTAGCAATCGAAGCAGGTATGACTGCTGAAGACGTAGCATTAACAATCCATGCTCACCCAACATTAGGTGAGATCACAATGGAAGCTGCTGAAGTATTACTTGGCAACCCAATCCATATCGTATCTAAATAATTAATCAGTAAAGCCCTATTATTTCTTCGGAAATAATAGGGTTTTTTCTATGTTCAATGAAAATAATAGCGTTCATATATTAAGTTCATTTTCATCTTCCAACAGAACGGTTGACTTCAAAAATCAGCCTACACTTTGCTAATGAATCGTTTCATTTGCTTGTATTTTGGCGAAAAAATGAACGTTTTCATTCAAAATAGAGCTGTCTAAGAATAGTTGTTGTGATAAAAAAGAGAGAAATTTACTAAAAAAGAATGTTACGTAGAGGAAGAAAAAAAGTGCTTTTTGGGATGAAAAATGAATATAATTAAGCTTTTCCGGAAAAATACGTTGTGCTCTAAAGTGATGGATACGCGTCTTTGCAATGTGATTATTCATAAGAAGCCATAAAAAAACGATAACGCTCAATTTTTTCATAAGAAAATTATACACTCACTTTTAAAAAACGGCGAAAATCTCGATTTGTCGATTTTGATATACAACTTATTTGAGGATAAGTGCCATTTAGGTAAAAAGACCCTATTTGACACTTGTTTTAAATTAAGTTGTATCTCGATTTCGCTATTTGACGCTACTGGTAGAAAAAATTTTTACCGTTAATTTTTAATTAAAGGTGAGTAGCGACGAATGCAACATGAAAAGATGCGTTCATTTTTAGTATGATCGACCTCCATAAAAGGAGCCGTTCTCTTTTTAGAAATGCAGCCTAGTCATGCATCTGTTTTTTTCGAAAAGATAAGAAAGTATAAATTTTTTCTAGTTTAAAGAGTGTCTAGGCATTCGTGCCAAAAATTTATTTTGCGACGAAAGCGCTTTTCTTAGTAACATCATAAAAACAGATGGACACTACATATGTCGGAAGTTTTAGTATGATTTATCCCGCATTAAAGGGCATTAAGACGCCCACCTCAAGGCTTAAGGAAAATCGAGAAGCATAGGTGGAAGATCAACTGACCCGTAAAAGCCCGATTGGTTAAGGGCAACAGGACGTTGGTCACGCAGGCGTTGCGCTCGCGTTGTGGCGTTCTTAGCTTGCGTTCCTCTCTCAATCAGTGAGGGATGAGGATCCCCCACTGATTGAAGTTTCACTTTATATAGAATCCTTCAATAATTAATTGAACAACCATTCATTTCTAATAATTCCCAATGTATAATAGAGATACATCAGCAAAGGGGGAATGGATGGTGGATTTACAGTTACAAGGCAAAGTAGCCATCGTGACAGGCGCGAGCAAGGGGATTGGCTTTTATACAGCGCTACAGCTAGTGAAAGAAGGGGCACATGTCACGATTTGTGCACGCGGGGAAAAATATTTAGAAGTCGCTGCAGCAAGTATTAAGCAACAAACAGGTGCTGATGTCTTGGCTGTGCCAGCAGACGTAACAAAAGAACAAGATTGCCAAGCAGTTATTGAAAAGACGATTGCTCATTACGGCAAACTCGATATTTTAGTGAATAATGCGGGAACTGCGGCTGCTCATCCATTTGAGCAAGTCGCAACGGCGTTATGGCAAACGGATTTAGATGTAAAGCTTTTTGGTGCCATTCACTGTGCGAAATATGCAATTCCCCATATGAAACAAGCAGGGGGAGGATCGATTGTCAATATTACTGCAGTATTGGCAAAAACGCCACCAGCCAGCTCCTTACCGACAACGGTAAGTCGTGCAGCAGGATTAGCCTTAACAAAGGCGATGAGTAACGACTTAGGCGCTTATAATATTCGGGTAAACGCCGTTTGTATCGGTCTTATTCGAAGTGATCAAATTGAAAAATGTTGGCAGGCGCAAGCACCACAATTATCGTGGGAGGAATATTCAGAGCAAGTCGGTCAATCGATTCCACTTGGCCGCATTGGCAGTACAGAGGAAGCGGCAAATGTCATTACTTTCTTAGTGTCTGATGCAGCATCCTATGTGACAGGGACAACGGTCAATATTGACGGTGGGGCGGGTAGTGCATTATAAAAAGCTGTGCGTGAGGATTTTCTTTGCGCACAGCTTTTTTTCTGTTGTTGTTAACGACGAATGGTTCCTTCATAAAGCCCAATCCACTCATTCACTGTGATTTTGCTACACAGCTCTGCGATTAAATCAAATGGAATATGCTTTGTGGAAGTCCACCGAATACAGCTTTTTCCCATGTTTAGCTTAGTCGGAACCGTTTGTGCATACGCCTGTTGAAACCATGTCAGAAGCTGTTCATCCGTATAAATGCCCATATGGTAAAGGGCTAAATGCCGTTTTTGAGCGGCAATGCTAATGAATGGTAGCGGTGTATTTGGTGTGACATGGTAACCTGGTGGATACGTTTCTAGCGGTACAACATATGAAATCATATTGTACTGCATTGTTTTTTCAAATCCAGCTGGTAAATTTTCTTCAATGGTATGCATTAACTCGATAAATGCATCACGCCATTTATCATCGATTTGTGAAATATATTGTTCAAACATCGTCCCACAACCTTTGCCTCTTAATAAAATATGCATTCACGCTGATCACATATCTATGCGAAGCGCGAATGCACAACATTGTTATTCTTTTATGAAAACAGGATTATTTAGTCCATTATAACGTGCAATTTGATAGGCGTAAAGTAAGCCGATAACCGCTGTGGCAGATAATCCGATGATCATCGATAGGTTATAGTCTAATCCGAATCCTTCTGGTGCTACCATTAAATACGTAAAGACGACAGCTGTCATAAACATCGCTGGAAGACCAGCAATCCAGTGGAACTTTCCTTCTTTTAATAAGTAAGAAGTAGCTACCCATAGCATAACCGTTGCAACCATTTGGTTTGTCATCCCTACATAGCGCCATAAGAATTGATAGTCGATTGTTGTTAAGTAGAATGCAGGAATTGTCACAGCCACTGTTGCTAAAATCGCGACTGTTTTTGGATTGCCTTTGATGCGTGAGCCTAGGAAATCAAGCACAATCATACGAGCTGAACGAAGCGAAGTATCCCCTGTTGTAATCGGTAAGATAATCACACTTAGAATAGCTAATAAGCCACCGACAGTACCAAGTAATCCAACGGCGATTTGGTCTACTACACCACCAGCACCTACTGATGTAATAACAGCACCAAGTTCCCCTGTACCGCCAAAGAAGCTCATGCCTGCTGTACACCAAATTAGCGCAATAATCCCTTCACCAATCATCGCGCCGTAAAATACTTTTCGTCCCTCTGTTTCTTTTTTTAGTGTACGAGAAATAATCGGACTTTGTGTAGAGTGGAAGCCAGAAATAGCACCACAAGAAATCGTAATCATTAATAAAGGCCAGATTGGTAAATCCGCTGGATGTAAATTAGCAAATGTTAATTCTGGTATTTTAATATCTGAGAATAATAATGAGACTAAAATAGCACTAGCCATAATTAATAGTACAGCGCCGAATAACGGATAAATACGACCAATAATTTTATTGATTGGCAAAATTGCTGCGAGTAAAAAATATAAGAAAATAATCACAATTGCAACCATAAATGTAATGCCTGTTTTTGCTGAAATGACAGCTGCAGGACCTGCTGTAAATGCAGCAGCTACTAAAATCATTAACACGACAGATACGATATCTGTGAAGACACGCATTGCTTTTCCTAAATATTTTTGAACAAGCGTAGGGAATTGTGCGCCGCCATGTCGTAGTGACAGCATACCTGCAAAATAATCGTGAACTGCACCGGCAAAAATACAACCGAATACGATCCAAACCATTGCAACCGGGCCATATAAAGCACCTGCAATCGCCCCATAAATCGGACCAAGCCCTGCGATATTTAATAATTGAATTGTCCAACCTTTCCAAGCGGGCATCGGAATATAATCTAAGTTATCTGTTTTTGTGTAAGCCGGTGTTGGTGTTGCATCATTGACAATAAACACCTTTTCTACAAACTTACCGTAAACAATATAACCAATCAGTAATAGAAGTATAGAACCTAAAAGTGTAAACATAAAAACTCTCCTAAAATAATTTCATTTTTTCGATAAATCGAATTATATAACGCAAAAATTATTTTGACAAACTATTTTTAGAAAATTTTATATATTGAAAACGTTCGGTGCTACTAAAAAAAATCATGTAATCGGTTACATGAAATAATTCATCTATTTCATACAGAAATCTTGTTAGTTAATTTTTTGATAATAGACAGAAAATTTTACGAACTATAAAGTGAACACGATGTCAAAATATGATAGATTGTATATACAAAAAATGGTTTATATAGAAAAGGAATTGATATGTTGGACATTTGAGGGGGCGTAATGAATGACAGTGCAGTATTTTTCAGAACTTGTTCAGAGGTTTCAATGGGAAGGGAAGTATCAAATCTATATTGCAAGCGCAGAAAGCCCATATTTTGAATTTTTAGAAGGGCGGGAGGAACGAGTCCAATTACCTTTTAAGCGATTAACTACCCAACAACAAGATGTTGTGAAAATAGTAAATGGCTATACATTTATACTTTTTACGTATCCACATGATTATCAAATTTTAATCAATGTATATGAATATAGTCCATCGAAAGAGGCGGAAATCGTTGTTCTTTATCATTACATGTACCCCTATTATACAAAAGCAGCAATTGAGCGAGAAAAGTACAAGCTGGAAAAGGTGATTGAGAGTACAGGACGTGCTTCATCCTCGTTAAATCCAGAAGAAATTTATAATAATATTTTATCCTATGCACTAGATGTAATTCCGCAATGTGATATTGGTACGCTATGGTGGTATGATGCTGAACGAGATCTGCTTATTTGTAAAGCATCGGTAGGGAATGTGTTACAGGGAATACGCCATATGGGATTTAAGCGAGGTGAAGGACCCATTGGCTATACGTTTCAGACAGAGCAGTCGTTGCTTTATTATCAGCATCAGTACGAATTATGGCAGCGTTTTGGTCGAATCTCTGAAGAGAATAATCGGCATTGGGATTCGAATTATGAATTTAACAAGGAAGTAAAATCATTTTTAACTTGTCCTATTAAAGTAAATGACCGAGTAGAGGGCGTTATGTTTTTATGTCAAATTGTTAAACCAATTGCACCGACTGAACACGATTTGCAACTGTTAGAAGGTTTTTCGTCTCAAGTGGGGATTGCAATCCGAAATGCACGGCAATATTCACACATCAAAAAATTAAATGATAAGCTCATGAAGCGAGATGAAATTCATACAACGTTAACGAAGTTATCGATGCAAAATATGGGCATTCCTAAAATTTTAGAAGAAATGACAAGGATGATTGGGAAGCACTTAATTTTTGTTGATTTACTTGAAAATGAAGTCATACCGGCTATGAGAAAGCTACCCAATTATTTATCTTTTAATGATTTGAATGAAGTTTTGCAAGCGAATGAGGCAATGCCCTACTATGAGTTAAAGCGTTCTGGTTATATGACACATATTATGTATCCGATTCGTTTAGGACAAATCATTTTAGGGTGCATTATTATGGAAGTAAAAGGGGAAATGAGTCAACTTGAATCCATTGTCATTGAGCAGGGGCATTCTGTCCTAGCGTTAGAGCTCTCACGTAAGCAAAATTTAGCGGAGTTTTATTATAAGAAAAAACGTGATGCTTTTAACGAAATGATGAATACAAAAGAGCAGGAAATCATTGTACAGAAAGCAAAGGAGTTAATGATTTCACTTAATGAACCGTATATGGTGATTTTATTAAAGTTAGCGGAAGAAGTGAGCCCGCATGAAATTGAGGCGTATGTGCATAAGCTCATGTCGCAAATGAAGCGTGACTTATTTTCTTACGCCCAGCTACTTTTTGCGGATTATGCAACAATTACGCTAGTAGCACGTGCTACGCAAGGAGAAGAAAAGCGGGTACGAAAAGAGCTAAAAAGGGTTTGTACGGAATGGAATAAAAAAATCAATGCACCATTAAGTTGTGGTGTGAGTACAGTGTATCATGATCTTTATACTATTCGAAAAGCATATCACGAAGCGAAGACGGTGTTATCTTATTTAGATTCCCGTAAACAGCATGGGATGATGGATTATGCAGAAATAGGCGTTAATCGTTTATTTATTCATCAAGATCAGCAAGAAATTGGGCGCTTTATTGCAGAAGTGTTTACGCCGCTTGAAACACAGCAAAGTATGAATAATGCATTGAAAGAAACGCTACTCATGTATTTTGCGCAAAATCGTTCCGCAACGAAAACAGCGAAAATGTTGCATATTCATATTAATACATTGTATCAACGATTAAAAAAAATTGAAGAAATACTACAAATTTCATTTGAGGATGCTGAGCATGTGTTAAAGCTCCAATTGGCTTGCTATTTAAAGCAATCTTATCAATAATATCATTCATCGTGTATAACACACGAAAAAGAAGTTGCACTGTAATTTATTACAGTGCGGCTTTTTTTATGCTGTGATTTTTCACACTAAAAACCGAAAAACAATAGAAAAATATACATTGTATTAATATGTCTGAAAATATAAATTTAAGTTAATAAAGTTGTTTTTTTCTCTTTTGTGCAAGGGAATTCTATTTCGAGAGGTGATGGTAGTAGGTTTGCGTAAAGCAGTGATTGGGATGACAACAAAGGCAAGACGATTCAATTATGATGAGCACTACTTAGGCAACGTATGTGATGATTAGGAAAAAATTGCGGTAGCACTGAATTTGTAAGGGGAGGTTGTTTCGATGAATTTTACATTTACAAAGGAAGAGGAATTATTTCGCCAAGAGTTGCGTATATGGTTAGAGGAAAATCTTCCGGAAGGCTGGTTAGACGGCAAACGTGATTTACCGGAAGACGATCAGGAACGGAAAGCATTTTTACGTGCATGGCAGCGCAAGCTTTATGAGGGCAATTGGGCAGGCGTACATTGGCCAAAAGAGTATGGTGGACGTGGTGCTACACATATTCAAGAAGTTATTTATCAAGAGGAACTTGCGCGTATGAAGGCTCCACCAGTACTCAATTTTATGGGGATTAATATGGTAGGGCCAACACTAATGCAAATGGGTTCACCAACACAAAAGGAACGCTATATTGACAAAATTTTAAGTGGTGAAGAAATTTGGTGCCAAGGTTTTTCTGAGCCAAATGCGGGCTCCGATTTGGCAGGTATTCAAACACGTGCGGTTGAACGTGACGGTAAATGGTATATTACAGGGCAAAAAGTATGGACAACCTATGCGCATATGGCAGATAAATGCTTAATTTTAGCGCGTACACATAACGCTAGTAAACGGCATGAAGGGTTAACAGCTTTTTTAATCGATATGCATCAACCAGGGGTGGAAGTGCGACCAATTTATCAAATGAACGATGACCATGATTTTAATGAATTATTTTTACAAGATGCCGTAGCAGAAGCAGATGACATCATTGCAGGTGTCGGCATGGGTTGGAAAGTTTCGATGGCACTACTAAGCCATGAGCGCGTAGGTGTAGCAAGTACCATTTTCCATTTAGAAAACTTATTTGAGGATTTAATCGCGGATATGAAGATACAAACATATCGCGGCAAGCCATTAATGGATGACCCGTATTTCGCACGAGATGTCACAAAGTATTATATTCGTTTACGTGCAGCAACATTGAACTACTACCGAAATTTAACAAAAACAATTGAGCAAGGCTATCCAGGTCCAGAAGGTTCCATTGATAAATTAGTCACAAGTGAGCTATCCAAAGCGGTAACTGGCTTTGCTACAGCGATGCTAGGGCTTGTCGGCTGCTTATGGAAGGAAGATCGTTCGACCATTGCAGACTGGGCACATCAATATTTACAATCATTCGGCTCAACGATTGCAGGCGGTACATCAGAAGTACTCAAAAATGTCATTGGTGAACATATTTTAGCGTTACCAAAAGATTTGCGATAGGGGGAAGGAACATATGTACTTTGCATTAACGAAAGAACAAAAATTATTTCAAACATCCGTTCGAAAATATTTAACTTCCCAAGAAAAAACAACGGCTGCTCGTTTGTTTATGTCGGGCGATACATCTCGTTATGAAAAAATTTGGGCCGGTTTATCGGAGCTTGGGGCGATGGCCATCAATATTCCAGAAGAATACGGCGGGGCCGGTTTAACGCAAGTGGACCTTATTCCAGTGATGGAGGAACTCGGACGTGTGTTATTACCAGGTGTGTATGCGGAGACAGTTGCGTTTGCAACACCGATATTAACAAAGTATGGGACAGAACAGCAGAAGAAAATCTATTTATCGCAAATCGCAAATGGTCAAAAGAAGTTTTCCTTAGCTATTGCAGAACGAGGTGCTATGACATTTGCGAAAGAAGGGATTGCACTTGAAGCAAAAAAAGAAGGAAATCAGTACGTATTAAACGGCTCGAAAACATTTGTCATTGATGGCGATACGGTTGACATATTACTTGTTGCTGCCAAAGTAGATGGTCAAATAACATTATTTATCATTGATCGAGAAGTGGCTAGTTGGGAGTCATGTCGCTTACAAGTGATCGATGAAACAAAAGGTGTCACAGAAGTATATTTCAATCAATTAAAAGTTTCAGAGAGTGCGATTATTGGACAGATTGGTCAAGGGTGGGACATTGTCAACGACGGCTTGCAAACATTGAATACTGCTATTGCCACAATCGGAATTGGTGGCATGGAAGAAGTTGTGGAGATGTGTGCAGAATATGCCAGAACACGTGAACAATTTGGGCACCCAATTGGTGTGTTCCAAGCGGTAAAGCATCGCATTGTGGATATGAAGGTAGAGCTAGAGTTGGCGAAGTCTCTTGTTTATTACGCCAATTGGGCGATTTCAGAGCAAGCAGCAGATGCGAAGAGTGCTGTCGCAAGTGCTCGTGCATTTACGACGGATGCGTACATTGAGGTCGCAGCACATAATATTCAAATGCATGGTGGGATTGGTTTTACAACAGAAATTGACTGTCATTTATTCTTAAAGAGAGCACGTATGATGGAAAGTTATTTAGGGTCTGTGCAAGATTGCTATGAAGTCATTATGAGCGAACAGGGGTGGAGAATTAATGAGGAAACAGCCAGACAATCCGAAGCTTTACAATCAAATGTTGCCACATAAAATGGATATTCCGAATGTACCAGTAGGAGCTGTATTAAAAGGCGCAGCAAAATACTACGGTGAGCGTACGGCCTATCTTTATAGAGGATTTGAGCTTTCCTATAGCAAGCTATATGAGCAAGCATTGCGATTTGCAAATGGTTTACAAAAACGAGGATATGGAAAGGGCGATGTTATTGCTGTACAAATGCAAAACTGCACGCAATACGTAGTCGCTTACTATGGCATTTTGTTGGCAGGGGCTACGTACACACCCGTTAATCCCATGCTACCGAAGGATGATTTAATCTTTCAAATGAAAGATAGTCGAGCGAAGGCGATTGTAACATATGGTCCGTTACTACAACTTTGTTTAGATTTACCGTCGTTAACGAATATCGAGCTTATTATCACAACAGATGATGTAGAAGTTGAGTCGATTGAAACAAGTATCGACGTATCGGCGTACGGTAATGCAGTAATAAGCTTCAATCAACTACTACGTGAAAATGAGCCACAAGAACTCCACTCTGACATTAATGGCTATGAAGATATTGCCCATCTGGCTTATACAGGGGGTACAACAGGGCGTTCAAAAGGAGTCATTATTACACATAACAATTTGATTAGTAATATTGTACAATCGGGTGCTTGGTCAGCAGCAGTACTGCCACAAGTGGATGACGATGGTGCATTAACAGTCAAACGGGTTGAAACGGATCCCGAAAAATATTTAAAGGAATATCCAACATTGGTTGGCACAAATATCCGATTAAGTCCAGCACCGTTTTCACATGGGGCAGGTGCAATGGGTGGGATGGTTTACTCGGTCCTTTTTGCCGCAACAACGATTATTTTTGAACGTTTTATACCCGAGGAGTTTTTACGCTTAATCGAGGAGCATCAAGTAACAGAAGTGTCTGGTGCACCGGCGATGTTTAATTTCCTATTATTCCACCCTGATATGGAAAAACGGAACTTCTCTTGTGTGCGCACGATTAATTCAGGTGCTGCACCCATTGCACCTGAAACGATGCAACTTTTAATGAAATATTTCCCTAATGCAGTTGTAACGGAAGGCTATGGCTTAACAGAGGCAACAGCAAGCACAGTACAAAGCGTTGGATTTTATTCGGGCGAACGTAAGCTAGGTACTGTAGGGTTACCGATTTATAACACAGAGGTGAAATTAATGTCAGTCGATGGACCAGATCGTGAGGAAATTCAAATGCCAGGTGAACGTGGTGAAGTTATTATTCGTGGTCCACAAGTGATGAAAGGGTATTTAAATAATCCGGAGGCGACAGCCGAAACGCTTATCGATGGTTGGCTATACACGGGAGATATTGGTGTATTTGATGAAAGTGGTTTCTTATCGATTGTCGACCGTAAAAAAGACATGCTTATTTACAACGGTTACAACGTGTATCCACGCTATATAGAGGAAATTTTATATGAGCATCCAGCTGTTCAAGCAGCTGTTGTCATAGGTGTTGAAGACCCAAAGGTGGGAGAAAAACCGAAAGCATTTATTGTATTGCGACCAGGTGTGACGGCAAATGAAGAAGAAATCATGGAATTTGTAAATACAAAGGTTGTGCACTATTCCAAAGTACGAGAAGTAGAGTTTATCGATCAACTACCAATGACCGCGGCTGGAAAAATATCGAAAGTTAAACTAGTAGAATTGGAAAAAACACGTTTGAAACAATAGACAGATAGGGGCGAGTATGATGTTCGAAGCTGTAATTGTGGATGCTATTCGAACGCCAATGGGTAAAAGAGGTGGCAGTTTAGCGAATGCGCATCCAGTAGATTTACTCGGTTCGGTACTAAAAATATTAGTAGAAAGAAATGAGCTTGATCCAGCGATTGTTGATGATGTCATTATTGGCTGTGTCGATCAAGTGGATGAACAATCATCGAACATTGCTCGGAATGCTTGGCTTGCTGCAGGTTTACCGATTACTGTACCGGGTGTCACGATTGATCGACAGTGCGGTTCGAGTTTACAAGCGGTTCATTTTGCTGCACAGGGGGTTATGTCTGGGAGCTATGATGTGGTCATTGCCGGTGGTATTGAATCGATGACGCGTGTGCCAATTGGAACTTCTGCTCGCGACGGAAAAACACCGATGACAGAAAGCTTGTTTCAACGTTTTGATTTACAAGGCTACGGCTTTAACCAATTTGCCGGCGCTGAAATGATTGCACATGAAATTGGTTTAACACGCGAGCAAATAGATGCGTACAGTGTGCGTTCGCATCAGCGTGCATATGAGGCACAGCAAAATGGCTATTTCGACAAAGAAATTATCCCTGTATCCGTGAAAGATGCAGAAGGCAATGTATTCGTATTTGATCGGGATGAGACGATTCGCCCAGATTCATCGCTAGAAAAAATGGCGAGCTTGCAGCCGGTGTATCCAGGGCTTCAAACTGTTACACCAGGCACATCGAGTCAAATTTCTGATGGAGCTAGTGCTGTGCTCATTATGAGTAAAGAGGCAGCCAAAAAATACGGGCTCAAACCACGCGCGGTATTTAAAGCCTTTTCAGTTGTCGGCTCTGACCCAGTCGCTATGCTTAAGGGGCCGGCGATTGCTACAGAAAAAGTATTACAAAAAGCTGGATTATCGAAAGAGGATATCGATTTAGTTGAAATTAATGAAGCATTTGCCTCTGTCGTATTACGCTGGGAGCATGAAATCGGTATTCCACTAGAAAAAGTAAATGTCAATGGTGGTGCCATTGCTCTTGGACATGCTCTCGGTTCAACGGGTACACGACTCGTAACGACACTGTTATATGAACTAGAACGCCAGCAGTTACGCTATGGTCTCGTGACAATTTGTGAGGGACCAGGGATGGCAAATGGCTTAATTATAGAACGAATGGAAGGGGAAATGAAGCATGAACTTTGACAATAAAGCAATCATTATAACAGGTGGTGGATCAGGGCTAGGAGAAGCAACGGCTCGTGCTGTTGCAGCTGCTGGTGGATTCCCAGTCATTCTCGATTTAAATGAAGAAAAAGGGCAAGCAGTCGCAGAGGAATTAAAAGGTGTCTTCTTTCAAATAAATGTCGCAAAGGAAGAGGAAGTACAAACAGCGATTCATGGGGCAGTAGAAAAATACGGTGCTATTCATGGCGTTGTCAACTGTGCCGGACTTGGGACATCAACACGTGTTGTTGGAAAAAAAGGTGTCTTTCCGTTAGATGAATTTAATTTTGTTGTACAGGTGAACTTAGTTGGTACGTTTAATGTTATTCGTCTAGCTGCTGCTGCAATGGTTAATAATGAGCCGAATGAGCACGGTGAGCGTGGCGTCATTGTCAATACGGCATCTGTTGCAGCGTTTGATGGGCAAATCGGGCAAGCGGCATATTCAGCCTCTAAAGCAGGGATTGTTGGTATGACATTACCTATTGCGCGTGATTTAGCTAGCTATGGTGTACGTGTTATGACAATTGCACCTGGTATTTTTAATACACCGTTAATGGCAATGGCCCCACAAGAAGTAAAGGATGCGTTAGGGAAGCAAATTCCATTCCCTTCTCGTTTAGGCGAAGCCCCTGAATTTGCGCATCTTGTGCAATCGATTTTTGAAAATCCAATGTTAAATGGCGAAACGATTCGTTTAGATGGTGCGATTCGTATGGGCCCACGATAAGGAGGAACTAATATGAATTTAGAAACAATGACGGTTGAACTGTTAGCGTATGGTGTGCAAGTTGTAACGATTAGCAACCCCCCTGCCAATACATTAAACTTAGCCATTCAACATGATTTATTGCAACTGATTGATGAAGCGAACCATAACCCAGCAATTCGTGCAATCGTCTTTAAATCAGCCAATCCGAAAATTTTTATTGCAGGGGCAGATTTAGGACAAATGAGTAACAGTACAGGTGAAGTGGATTATGAGGAAGGGGCAAAGCAGCTTCAAGATATTTTCAATGCGCTAGAAGCTGTTCGTGTACCGACCATTGCAGCGATTAATGGACATGCACTTGGTGGTGGGTGTGAATTTGTATTAGCGTGTGATTTCCGCATTATGGGCAACGGTACAATTGGCTTAACGGAGTCCTCGCTAGGGTTATTGCCAGCTGCAGGTGGGACACAGCGCATGACGAAGCTTGTTGGTGGAGCAAAGGCACGTGAATTGATGTTCTTGAGTCAGCGTTTGAAAGCAGAGGAAGCGGCAGCGATTGGGCTTGTGACAAAAGCGGTTGTACCAGAAGAAGTGGAAACAGAAGCGATTGCACTGGCAACGACATTAGCACAAGGAGCAGTAGGTGCTTTAGGTTTAATTAAAGAATGCATTTTAGCAGCTGAGCTTCCGCTTGAGCAAGGTTTAAAAGTAGAGCGCGAAGCATTTGCGAAAACATTTGCAACAGGTGAGCCAACGGAAGGGATGAGAGCATTTTTCGAAAAGCGTCCACCGAATTTCATCAAGCAAGTAACAACATGAATCACTGTGGCAGGTTCTTTTTAGAGCCTGCCTGTTTGCACTTTAAGGAAGGCTCAGCGCTTCGTCCACAGAAAGGGAGTGCAATACAGTCAGATAGATAACGGTAAAATGAAACAGAACTTAAAACAAAGGGGAGCATGCGTATGTTACTAAAAGGGTTAAAAGTATTAGATTTTTCATTATTGCTACCAGGACCGTTCGCAACAATGATGTTAGCAGATTTGGGGGCGGAAGTTGTACATGTTACAAAACCAGCAGAAGAGCCTGTTTGGGTTGTAGACGAATATTTACAACGCTCAAAAAAATTAATTGCCGTAGATTTAAAAAATCCAGAGGTGATCGCCTCTTTAAAAGCGTTAGTGAAACAATATGATATTGTTGTTGAGCAATTCCGACCAGGCGTCATGGAGCGTCTTGGACTTGGTTATGAAGAGCTAAAAAAGATTCATCCAGGCGTTATTTATTGCTCGATTACAGGATATGGGCAAACAGGGCCTTTGAAGGATCGTGGAGGTCATGATATTAACTATGTCTCGCTTGCCGGAATTCAGGGGTATTCGGGTACACAAGCGGAGGGGCCTGCTCAAATCGGGATTCAAATGGCAGATATAGCAGGTGGGTCATTGCACGCTGTCGTTGGGATTTTAGCAGCGGTGATTTACCGTACGCGTACGGGGGAAGGGCAACATCTCGATATTAGTATGACGGACTGTGCGTTAGCATTAAATGCATTATCGGCACCGGAATACTTAGTGAATGGTAAACCTTTGGAACGTGAGCGCCTCATGTTGAACGGTGGAACGTTTTATGGGTATTATGAAACAAAGGACGGTCGCCATTTATCAGTAGGAAGCCTCGAGCCGAAATTTAGACAACAACTCTGTACGGCGATTGGGCGTGAAGATTTACTCCCGTTAGCGATGAGCTTTAAGTCAAAAGATGCTATTGCTTTGAAAGAGCAACTGCAGCGTATTTTTAAAGAGAAAACATTGGAGGAATGGACGTCCATTTTTGCGCAGGTAGATGCTTGTGTAGAACCGGTACTCACATTTGAAGAGACGGTGGAACACCCATTGTTTTCAGCGCGTGAAATGTATGTGGAAGTAGCAAAAACAGATGGCACAACACAAAAACAAATTGCTTGTCCGATTAAGTCCAATATCTTTCAGCCAGTTTATCCTACTGCTGGGGTAGCAGCAGGCACGCATAATGAGGAGATACTCGGATCGCCTATAAAATAGATAGGGGATGGAACAGTGTCAAACGTCATAACAATTGGAACAAAGGCGGTATATCCTATTATTTTTGAAGTGGATTACGGTCAAATGAAAAGCATCAATTGCTATTTATATCAACATGGAGAAAGCTTAACATTAATCGATGCAGGCATTGATTTACCTGCTTTCCGCGAATTTTTTAATCAAAAATTGAAAGAGTATGGCTTTACAATCCATGATATTGATCAAATTTTATTGACACATCATCATGGGGATCATATTGGGATGGTCAATCATATTGTAAAGCAAAAGCAAGTACCTATATATGCACATCATGTAGCCATTGAACGTTTGCATTTAACAGAGGCGTATCAGTTGCGGAAGCGTCAGTTTTTTCAGCAGTTGTACGAAGAGTATTCTAGTTTAGAGTTAGCAGGTCCACGCCTAAAAAAGATGGAACAAACGTACCGAGATACAGAAGCATTAAAAATTGATGCACCGATTACTGCATTTTCTGATGGTGATACAGTTTGTGGCTTCCACGTCATTGAAGTTCCAGGCCACTCGCCGGATTCCGTGTTATTTTATGACCGCGAAACAAAATGGTTATTTGCTGGTGACCTAGTATTGTATACAGGTACGACCAATGCATTGATTGACCACGATGAGCAGTTGAATTTATTGCCAACGGTGATGCAATATAGGCAGTCGCTTGAAAAATGTATGCAACTTGATATAAGTGTGATTTACGCAGGACATCAACAACCGTTTTCGAATCTATCGGAAATTGTAGAGAAAAATTTACAGCGGATGGATTTTAAGCTAGAACGTATTGTGAGTAAGGTGGCAGAGGGACATAAAACAGCCCTTCATTTAGCGAAGGCGATTTACGGTGACCGAATGAAACGTGAATTCTCACTTATTATGTCTGAAATTATTGGCTATGTCACATATGCAGAAATGCAAGGGATGATTGAAAAAAAAGAAAATGGTAGGCAATGGGAGTTTTTGGTGAATTCATAAAAAAGTATAAGAAATGTCAAAACTGTCGTTCGATTGTTAAAGTGCAATCGAAGGCAGTTTTTCTACTTGGTGCATAAATATTGTCAATAATTTGTCAAAAACAATAGACAGAAAATTTCGTAAGTCGTAAAATGAGACTCATAGATAGAGAGGGGGCTATTAACATGAGAGTTATTCGCACAATTGCCCAAATCTGCATTTTATGGGTGTTTTATTATATTGGTGTACTAATTGTCGAGTGGACGGGGATTTTTATTCCACCGAGTATTGTCGGTCTTGTTTTATTATGGGGATTACTGACACTAAACGTGATTAATGTCAAATACATTCAAGATGGTGCCGGCTTTTTAATTGCTTTTTTAACATTATTTTTTATTCCATCTACGGTTGGAGTCGTGGAATACCCTGAATTACTAACGGTGTCAGGACTTTTACTCGTTTTAGCTGTATTTTTAAGTACCGTGATTACCATTATCATAGCGGGAAAAGTGAGTCAGTTTATCGAACAGAAGGAGCAGGCGGTAAAGGAGGAAGCAGAGCATGCTAGCATTACTCATCATCATTAGTACAATTATATTATTTATGATCCTTCAAAAAATCTATTTAAAAGTAAATCATCCGTTTTTCTTACCTTTATTATCGACGACGTTTATTACGGCAATTATTTTAATTGTGTTTAATATTCCGTATAGCACATATATGCAAGGTGGGGAGTGGATTCAAAAAATGCTAGGGCCCGCTGTTGTTGCTTTAGCCTATCCATTATATAACCAGCGTGAGCTAGTTTATAAATATAAATATTCGATTCTATCTAGTTTAGTAGTAGCAATGCTATCTGGCCTTAGTAGTGTATATGTATTATTGAAACTGTTTAAAGCGAGTGATGCATTTATGTTGACGGCTTTGCCGAAATCGTTAACAACACCAGTAGCAATGCAGGTGAGCAGTACGATTGGTGGCATTGCGCCATTAACGGCAGTACTCGTAATGGTGGCGGGGTTTACAGGAGCCATTTTTGGACCTTTTCTATATAAAATTGCGCGTATTGATACAGCGATTAGTCGCGGGGTATCAATGGGTAGTGCAAGTCATGGCGTAGGGATTTCAAAATTAAAAGAATATGGTGAGGAAGATTTATCGATTGGTTCACTCTCTATGGGGCTTAGTGCAGTATTAGGCGCATTTATCTGTCCAATATTTGCAATGCTCATCATGTAAATAGAGGCTTTACAAGTTTAATGAGCTAATCGAGATTTTGATGAAGCGAGTGAATTAGAAAAAAGTATGTTATGGAAGGTGGTAACAGCCGCTCTTTTTAGCTAATAAAAAAACTTGAGGGCAACTTACCCTCAAGTTTTTTAGAAAATTGCACGACGTTCTTTAATGACGCGGATATTTTGTAATGTTGCATCTTCTGGTCCCTGTACTGGCAGACCTGCTTCTATATTCATTTGAATATATTTAATGTTATCTTGTGTAATCACTTCGCCAGGAATAAAAATTGGGATTCCTGGTGGGTACACCATAATAAATTCAGCAGAAATGCGATCATGAGCTTCTGAAAGTGGAATGACTTCTGTCTCTGCATAAAATGCATCACGTGGAGACATCGCAAGTGCTGGAATTTCAGGTGCTTTTACGTTAGGTATCTTAATCGCTGCTTCAGAGTCAAATGCTTGCGACATGCGTATTAAAGCATTCACGAGGAGATTCATTTCCTTTTTCGTATCACCAAGTGTTACTAAACATAGGATATTATATAAATCTGATAACTCGACTTCAATATTAGCATTTTGGCGTAACCATTCCTCTGCAGTATGTCCTGTAATCCCTAAATCTTTTACGCTAATCAATAGCTTGCAAGGGTCCATATCAAATGTTGCAGAAGAGTGAAGCTTTTCACGACCAACACATGTTAAATGTGGAATGGCATTAATCCGTTTTCGCGTATCTTTTGCCAAACGAATGGCATCATCAATTAAATCATGACCATGTACAGCTAATTGGCGACGTGCGCAATCTAAAGAGGCTAGTAATGGATAGGATGTTGATGTTGTTGTGAGCATCGAAAAGATCGACTGTGCACGTTTAGCAGAGACACGTCCTTCACGTATATTTAAGATGGATGTCCCTGTCATGGAGCCGCCTAGTTTATGCACACTTGTGGCTGCCATATCAGCACCTGCTTGCATTGCTGATAGTGGAAGCTCGTCATGGAATTTAATGTGTACACCATGTGCCTCATCGACAATAACAGGAATATCACGGGCATGTACGATTTCAACGATGCGTTTTAAATCAGCAGCAAAGCCAAAATACGTTGGGTTAATGACTAAAACAGCTTTCGCATCTGGGTATTTTTGTAATGCTTTTTCTACTGATTCTGGTGAAATTCCATGAGAAATACCTAATTCAGAGTCTACTTCGGGATGAATGAAAATCGGAATTGCACCTGCAAATACAATTGCCGACATAATCGATTTATGAACATTCCGTGGTACTAGAATTTTATCACCTGGGCCGACGACGGTCAGAACCATCGTCTGAATTGCGCCACTAGTACCTTGAACGGAAAAAAATGTATGATCAGCACCGAAAGCTTCTGCAGCAAGGGCTTGTGCTTGCTTAATCGCTGCTTTAGGTGAATGTAAATCATCTAGCGGAGCAATATTGATTAAATCAATTGATAAAACGTTGTCGCCGACGAACTCTCGAAACGCCGGGTCCATACCGGAACCTTTCTTATGGCCTGGAATATGGAACTGAATTGGATGTCTGTTTCGATGCTTGAGTAAAACGTCGAACAATGGAGTCTCTAACTGTGACAACGCAGGTACCACCTCACTTAAATTAAATTTTTAAAAACAAATGAATTATAGCACCTATTGCATCGTGTGACTATATGTAAAGTTAGAAAATTCGTCTTATTTAATAGCGAATAAAAAAATTTAAAAGAAAAAGGGGTCATTTTAATGAATTGGGAGACACGTATAACAAAATTATTAAATATAAAATATCCAATTATTCAGGGTGGACTTGCATACTTAGCGTATGCAGACTTAGCTGCGGCTGTATCCAATGCAGGTGGACTTGGTCAAATTACAGCAATGAGTTTACCATCGCCAGAAGCACTAAGAGAAGAAATTGAAAAAGTACGTACGTTAACGGACAAGCCATTTGGGGTAAACTTTGCCATTGGTATGTACGGTAAAGGGTATGAGCCAATGGTTGAAGTCGCAAAAGAAATGAATGTACCCGTCGTGACGATGACAGGTGGCAATCCAGCACCTATTTTCGATATTTTAGAAGGTAGCGATTGTAAAAAACTTGTATTAGTCGCAGCACGTCGTCAAGCACAAAAAGCAGAAGAGCTAGGTGCAGATGCGGTGATGGTCGTTGGACAAGAAGGTGGAGGGCATCTAGGGCGTGATGATGTTGGGACGATGGTACTTGTACCACAGGTCGTAGATAGTGTATCCATTCCGGTTATTGCCTCTGGAGGAATCGGTGATGGGCGTGGTTGGATGGCCGCACATGCGCTTGGTGCAGAAGGAATTGAAATGGGCACACGATTTATTGCGACAAAGGAATGTGTGCATGCATCTGACGTGTACAAGCAAGCGCTATTAGACAGTGTAGAAACTGATACGACGGTGATCAAGCGTTCAATCGGTGCACCAGCACGGGCACTTCGTAATGAATTTACGGAACAAATTTTAAAAATTGAAAGTGAAACACCAACGTATGAGGCATTGAAAGATTATATTAGTGGTAAAGCAAATAGACGCTATATTTATGATGGCGATATAGCACAAGGGTTTGGCTGGGCTGGTCAAGTAACCGGAATGATTCATGATATCCCAAGCGCAGCGGAACTCATCGAGCGAATGGTTGTACAGGCTACAGAAATCCGTTTAAAATGGGGGCAGTAATACAGAAAGGCCATTATCGATCTATAGGGTGAAATGGCTAGAAAGAACAACGAAGGTAGGTTACAGCATGGAATATTCGTATCCATTATCAACGGATTGGACAACGCAAGAAATGGTAGACGTTGTACATTTTTTTGAGGCAATCGAAGCAGCGCATGAAAAAGGTATTAAGCGTGAAGTATTTATGGCGAGGTATCGTCGTTTTAAAGAAATTGTTCCATCGCAAGCAGAGGAGAAAACCATTTTCCGTGAATTTGAGCAAGCGAGTGGCTATGTGGGTTATAAAGCGGTAAAAATGGCTAAAGAATCAGCAGACGGACAGATCATTCGTCTATAAAGACAAAAGGTGTAGTAATCGTGAGGGACGATTACTACACCTTTTTACGTGAATTGCTTAGATATTATTTTTCTAAAAGTCTATATACGTGATGCAACTAGAGTAGCGAGTGCATACACTGTATCAAAGCTATCGCCAGGAAATTCTGCTACTGCAAAGGGTACGCCTAATTCGTGACATAGTTGCTGGCACTCTTCTCCAATCTCAAAATAAGATTCGACATCGGCAGCGAGTGACAGTAATTCACATGTGACAAAGCCAGTGCTACCTGAAGCATGTAGTTCACGAATTTTATCTTTTACATCTGGCTCTAGCCAATTTGCTTTCCCGCCAGAAGAACGATAAGTAAGATGGAAGTTACGAATATTCGACTTAGCAGCAATTGCTGTTGCTAGCTCTGTAAATTGCTTCACATAGATCGCATTGCGTTCTGGATCAATTGGTTGGCTGTGCACAGTAAATAAGATGTGGGCATTGTCCTGTGATGCAAGTGGTAACCAATGCAATGCACGTGTTACACGTTCAGTATAAACATTCACAATCCCTTCATCTGTATGCCAATCTGTTATAGCGATATGCTTTATATTGTTTTGTGCAACTAAATCGGCTACTTCTTGATGCACGGCGCCACCACCAGATGCAGAGAAAATCGGGTTAATGGATAGCGTAACGATTGTCGTTACACCGTCATTTAGTGCCTGTTTTACAGCATCCTGCACGAATGGTGAGGTATGTTTATAGGCATTGTAAACTTTTATAGGCTCCTCCAGACGACGATTGAGTAAGGTTTCTAAACCTCTAGCAATACGTTGGGTAGAAGAGGCAATAAAATCCGGGAATCCAGACTTTTTAAACGATGCCTCAATTTGTTCCATCATCGGTGTTGGAACAGGCTTGCCATTGAGAATATGGCTAAAATATGTACGAACATCATCGATTGATGTTGGTGCACCATATGCATAATAAATGATACCAATCATGTGTTGTACACTCCTTTCAACTCATAGTATATAAAATATAATTTAAATTGTGCACTTAAATGATAATCATTTTCAATATTTTTTAAAAAATAATTAACAGACATGTCATTATTCCACACATCTGTTAATACAATAATTATTTTCCAACGAAAATATTGTAAATTAACAGTAAATCATCGAATGTTTTTTTCGTAAATTGCATAAACTCATCAGAAGAAAGGTTAATTGCATCATCAGCTGCGATATGTCGACCTACTAACAGTTCACCTTTTTTTACATCGCGCAAGCGTATAATAAGTGTCTCAAGTTTTTCACTACGTGCTTCCCCTAATTTTATGGCATCTGGGGACATATGATCACCTGAAATAATGTAATCATCACTTAATTGATTAAATGCATCAATATTTTGCAATAAGCGTTTGGCCATCTCAGCTTTTTGAGGTGCTTCGTAAATGATAGCGGTAACAATAAATAAATGACTATTCCACAAACCGATTTGAAAATGTGGTAATGCTTTGTAGCCTCGCTTATAAGGGGCAAAAGCTACCCAAGAATCTTTTGGAGGATTTACAGTTCGACGTGCATGCTTGGCAACGTGATGGAAAAATTCATCTCCAGTTTTAGTACTTAAATAATTGGAAAAGATTTCACCTAGTGTATGGAATTTAGGACGAACAATGGTAGTCAATGCTTCCATGCGCTCATCTAAACCATTTATTTGAAAAACATTAAAATCCTCCGTCGTCCACTGTACATTACTCAAAATTAATAACTCCTTTCGATTTTTAGGTTTATTTTAATAAGTTTTTGGGAAAAAATCATATAACACACACTTTCCATAATGTCAAAAAGTGTTGCAAAAAAATGCTAAGGAAGTGATGGAAAATGAAACAGATGATTAAAATTATACGCAAAGTTGATATTGAAAAGCAATATGAGCAAATTTTGCGTCTAGAGCTGGATTATGAGCTTGCATCTCTGTATGTTGCGATGAAGGATCAAGACAATGTAGAGATGGAAAAGGCTAAAAAGCGATTAAAGGAAATTCATGAGGAATTAGAAGGTCTCCATGCATATGCATAACAAAAAGTTCATACCAAACTAAAAAATCACTTGCTGAGTGTTCGGACAGCAAGTGATTTTTTGTTATACTAAACATATAGTGCAAATTTACATTCATTCATTATATAGATGGAAACAGGGAAGAGGAAGGTGGTTATACAGTGGATTTAAAGCGATTAGATGCATTTGCAAAAGGGATTATTTTCGAAGCTGGAAAACGTATACGAGAATCATTTACATATGATTTAGAAGTTGAAACAAAATCGAATGCAAATGATTTAGTAACGAATATTGATCGTGAAACAGAGCTTTTTTTTATTGAACAAATTCATGCATTTGACCCGACACATAAAATTATTGGAGAAGAAGGGATGGGGGAAAGACCGGACTCTCTAGCTGGGGTTGTTTGGATTATTGACCCAATCGATGGCACGATGAACTTTGTCAAGCAACATCGCCATTTTATGATTACGGTTGGGATTTACATTGATGGTATTGGAAAACTTGGGTACATATTCGATGTAATGCGTGAGGATTTATTTTATGCGATTGCAGGGGAAGGCGCTTGGTACAACGATTCACCGATGCGCAAACTACAACCATTAAAAATTGAAGAAGCAGTGATTGGCATTAATGCTAGTTGGGTAACACCAAACCCAAAAATTAATCATGAAAAATTAATCGAGCTCATTCGAACAGTACGTGGTACGCGTTCATATGGCTCAGCTGCAATGGAAATTGCCTTTGTAGTGAGCGGTAAACTAGATGGTTATATTTCGATGCGGCTAGCACCTTGGGATATTGCAGGTGGCATCATTATTGCACAAGAAGTTGGTGCAATCGCAACCAATTTAGAGGGAAATGATTTTGATTTAATGCAATCCGATACGTTTATCATTGCCAATCCTTCTATTCATCAACTCATACTAGAAAACTATATCGAACAGAAATAAAGAAAGCCACCAAATGTGTAAATTTGGTGGCTTTTATTCAAAATAAGAAAGTATAAATTTTTTCAAATTGAAAGAGTGTCTAGCGCAAGCGGCCCAGCCCCTCGTGACGTTTCGAAAGTCTCTTCGTGTGCAAGCACACTGTGAGCCTATCTCCAACGCATGTCGGGGCTAGAGAGGGCGCTTGCGCTTTTCTTAGATTATAAAAGACCTGCTTGTACGAACTTTTTCTTTTGTTTCATACCCATTATAAAGACTACGCACGTGGCGATAATGCAAGCGATAATACCAATCATGCCAGCCGTATCGTAGGCATCTGTTCCAGCCATAAATACAAGAGATACGGAGAAGCCGATCCCAATCATCGAAAGCATAGCTGCGAGTGCGTAAATAAACATGACAAATTTTGCTTTATTCATGAGAAATCCTCCTCTAAAGATACTATATTAAGAGAACAATGTTCAATTTCCAAAAAGACATTTGTGTCTACATATGCTATAATAGCACAGTTAAACAACTGAAAAAAGAATATGGAGTGGAATAATGACAAATTTACGTCAAGATTTACGTAACATTGCAATTATCGCGCACGTTGACCATGGGAAAACGACGCTAGTAGACCAATTATTAAAACAATCAGGGACATTCCGTTCGAACGAACAAGTAGAAGAACGTGCAATGGACTCAAATGATATCGAGCGTGAGCGCGGTATTACAATCTTAGCAAAAAATACAGCTGTTAACTATAACGGCACACGTATTAACATTTTAGATACACCAGGACACGCGGACTTCGGTGGAGAAGTAGAGCGTATCCTCAAAATGGTAGACGGCGTTTTACTAGTAGTAGACGCTTATGAAGGCTGTATGCCACAAACTCGCTTTGTATTAAAGAAAGCACTAGAGCAAAATTTAACGCCAATCGTTGTAGTGAACAAAGTCGATAAAGATTCAGCTCGTCCAGAAGAAGTAGTAGACGAAGTGTTAGAGTTATTAATCGAACTAGATGCAAATGACGATCAATTAGACTTCCCTGTTGTGTATGCTTCAGGTGTTAATGGGACGGCTTCATTAGATTCGAACCCAGCAAATCAAGAAGAAAACATGCAGTGCTTATTTGAGCAAATCATTGAGCATATTCCATCGCCAATGGATAATTCAGATGAGCCACTACAATTCCAAGTAGCATTACTTGATTATAATGACTTCGTTGGGCGTATCGGTATCGGCCGTGTATTCCGTGGGACGATTTCTGTCGGTCAGCAAGTAGCGTTAATGAAGCTTGATGGCACAGTGAAAAACTTCCGTGTAACGAAAATTTTCGGCTTCTTCGGTTTAAAACGTGAGGAAGTACAAACAGCCAAAGCAGGTGACTTAATCGCTGTTTCTGGTATGGAAGACATTAACGTAGGGGAAACAGTTTGTCCTGCTGAGCACCAAGAAGCGCTACCGCCATTACGTATTGATGAACCAACATTACAAATGACATTTTTAGTCAATAACTCACCATTTGCTGGTCGTGAAGGGAAATGGGTAACATCTTCTAAAATCGAAGAGCGTTTACGTGCACAATTACAAACAGACGTATCTCTTCGCGTAGAGGATACAGATTCACCGGATGCTTGGACAGTATCAGGTCGTGGTGAATTACACTTATCGATCCTAATCGAAAACATGCGTCGTGAAGGATTTGAGTTACAAGTATCGAAACCACAAGTAATTATTAAAGAAGTAGATGGCGTGAAATGTGAACCAATCGAACGTGTGCAAGTAGATGTACCAGAAGATTGCGTAGGTTCAATTATCGAGTCACTTGGTACACGTAAAGGTGAAATGTTAGACATGATTAACAACGGTAACGGGCAAGTACGTATTATTTTCAACGTACCAGCGCGTGGCTTAATTGGTTACTCAACAGAGTTCATGTCGTTAACAAAAGGTTTCGGTATTATTAACCATACGTTTGATTCGTACCAACCAGTTGTAGCAGGTAAAGTAGGAGGCCGTCACCAAGGTGTACTTGTATCAATGGAGAACGGTAAATCAACAACTTATGGTATGATGGGTGTAGAAGACCGTGGTACACTATTTGTGGAACCAGGTACAGAAGTTTACGAAGGGATGATCGTTGGTGAAAATACACGTGAAAACGACATCACAGTAAACATTACAAAACAAAAGCAAAAAACAAATATTCGTTCTGCGAATAAAGACCAAACAAACGTGATTAAAAAACCTCGTCTCATGACACTTGAAGAAGCGTTAGAATATTTAAGTGATGATGAGTACTTAGAGGTAACACCAGAGTCAATTCGTTTACGTAAACAAATTTTAGATAAAAACGAACGTGAACGTATTGCGAAAAAGAAAAAATACGCTGAAATGGAGCAGTAAAAGCGTATCAAAAGAAAGGATGAAGGATGTTGTTGAATTTAGCACTAAACTTTATTCAAGCATCTGCACCTACTGATGAAATAACGCAAGTTTATAGTAGAATGTCTGGTATTACGCGCTATATTTATGAAAATTTAGCGACGGTAGATGCGTCAGGTGCGGTTGATTATACGATTCCAGGTTATATTACGTTAGCGCTTATATTTGTCTTATCAGCGATTGTATATAAACTAGGCTTCGCAAAGACATTACCGTTATGGCAAAATGCTATTATTTATATATTCCTATTTTTAGGATGTATTATGCTGACATTCTTCGCATTCTTCCTCCCAATGGTGGAAGGGTTAATTGTTGCAGCGTTAATCTTAATCGTCTATAAATCACGCTTATGGCGTGAGAAACGTGAAGAGCAAAAAGCTGTAGCAAAATAATTCAAAAAGCTCGAATCTCCTATCTTAACGGAGATTCGAGCTTTTTTAGTAGCTTATGATAGAACGTGGATTTTATAAAGATAAAAATATTCTAATAAACATACATTTCCTGAAATGCTAAAGGTGAAATAGGTTTCTATCAAGGCACCCTTTTAGGCGATTTTGCATAACCTACTCTAGATAAAAGACCCTATTATTTAGAGGAGGATAGTCGTGAAAAGATTTGTGAAATCTGGTTTTGTTGTGATGTTCACATTGATGTTACTTCTCGTTCTGTCAGCGTGTGGCGAGAAAGAACTGCAAGATGTGAAAGTTGGTGAGGTTACACGCTCCATTTTTTATGCCCCTCAATATGTAGCAATTGAAAAAGGCTTTTTTGAAGAAGAAGGCTTGAATGTCGAGTTAACGACAATCCCTGGTGGTGATAAGACGATGACAGCTTTACTATCTGATGGCATCGATATCGCCCTTGTAGGCTCGGAAACATCGATTTATGTAACCGCTCAAGGGGCAAACGATCCGATTAAAAACTTTGCACAGCTTACGCAAACAGACGGGACATTTTTAGTAGCACGTGAGAAAATAGAACACTTTTCTTGGGATATGTTAAAAGATTCTACTTTCTTAGGGCAGCGTAAAGGCGGTATGCCACAAATGGCGGGCGAATTCGTTTTAAAGAAACATAGCATTGATCCACACAATGACCTCGAACTGATTCAAAACGTAGACTTTGCCAATATTGCCTCTGCTTTTGCATCGGGTACGGGTGATTATGTTCAATTATTTGAACCGACTGCCTCTGTGTTTGAGAAAGAAGGAAGAGGTTATATTGTAGCGTCATTCGGTACAGAATCCGGTCATTTACCATATACAGCATTTATGACGAAAGCGAGCTTTATTGATAGTGATCCTGAAACGGTAGAGAAATTTACAAGAGCGATTAAAAAAGCCCAAGACTGGGTGTATGAAAATAGCGCGGAAGATGTAGCGAAAGTGATTCAACCGTTCTTTGAGGATACAGATATTGAGTTAATCACAACAGTTGTAGAACGTTACAGAGCCCAAGAATCCTATGCAAAAGATCCAATTTTAGATGAAGAAGAATGGGACAATTTGCAAGACGTTATGGAAGAAGCAGGCGAGTTGCCAAGAAGAATGGATTACAATGAGCTCGTGGATACTTCATTTGCAGAGAAAGTAACGAAGTAATATGGAGTTTTTAACAGTTAACAATGTACATCATACGTATTTTTCAAATGAAACGGCGACAGAAGCATTACAAAATATTCATTTATCCATTCAAAAAGGTGAATTTATCTCTTTTTTAGGTCCTAGTGGATGCGGAAAGACAACGCTTTTATCGATTATAGCCGGTTTATTCCCTCCAACTATGGGAACGGTTTTAATTGAAGAACAACCGGTTTACGGAAATGATCACTTGTCAATCGGTTATATGTTGCAACAAGATTATTTATTCCCTTGGAAAACCATTGAAGAAAATATTGCACTAGGGCTCACGCTTTTAAATAAAGAACAAGAGCAAATACAGGAAATTACGGCCCGCTTATTAAAAATGATCGGCCTACCGCACATCGGGCAAAAATTTCCTAGAGAGCTTTCTGGTGGGATGAGGCAGCGGGTAGCATTAGCTAGAACATTGGCAGTGGATCCAAAAATATTACTATTAGATGAACCGTTTTCCGCACTTGACTATCAATCAAAATTAAAATTAGAAGATTTAGTGTCCGAAATGTTGAAGGCATTTGGCAAAACGGCTATCCTTGTCACGCATGATATTGGTGAAGCGATTGCGATGAGTGATCGAATCTTTATCTTTTCCGCTCGTCCAGGGAGAGTATATAAAACATTTGAAGTGCCAGAAGAGTTAAAGCGTTTAACACCATTTAAAGCACGTACCCATCCAACCTACTCTACGCTATTCCAAATGATTTGGAAGGAGCTTGAAAGTCTTGAACACGGAAACACTTCACAATGAATATAAAAAATCATTAATAAAGGAAAAGCGATTGATTCGTTTTTTTCAACTTGTAATATTAATTAGTTTTATCGGTCTATGGGAGCTCGCTTCTAGATGGCAGTGGATTGATCAGCTCATTTTTAGTTCACCATTAAAAATCGGTGCATTATTTATCGATAAGATTCAAGATGGCACTTTATTTGCACATATTGGTATTACATTATTTGAAACCGTACTGGGCTTTATTATCGGTACACTGCTCGGCACAATATTAGCAGCTATTCTTTGGTGGTCGTCCTTTTTATCGAAAGTGCTAGATCCGTATCTAGTCATACTCAATGCGATGCCAAAAGTAGCGCTAGGTCCTATTTTAATCGTAGCACTGGGACCTGGTATGACATCGATTATTACAATGGGGGCCATTATTTCCGTCATTATCTCAACGATTGTTATTTATACAGCCTTTAAAGGGGTGGACGGAAATTATTTGAAGGTGCTGCAAACGTTTAATGCAAGCAGGCTGCAAATGTTTAAAGAGGCCGTTCTACCTGCATCCTTTCCAACGATTATTTCAACATTAAAGGTGAATGTTGGACTATCTTGGGTAGGGGTAATCGTTGGGGAATTTCTTGTCTCGAAACAAGGGCTTGGCTATTTAATTATTTACGGCTTCCAAGTATTCAATTTCAATCTTGTGTTAATGTCACTCGTGATTATTGCTATTTTTGCAACAATTATGTATCAAGTTGTAGAGCTACTAGAAAAGAAATTGGTGAAGAATGGGTGAAGAAACCCCTTGAGCATGCTCAAGGGGTTTTTGTATTTAAAATTCTTCATCAATCTTTGAAGAGGTGCGGTAAAATTTGAATTTGCCTGTTGCAATACGTTGTTCTGTTTTTTCCGCAATTCGTTCGCTACATGGCTCACACATATACGTATGAATGGGACGATTGCGTAATTTTTTTGCTAGGGGCAAATCATCTGATAGCTGGTGGATTGAATCACAAATGACGCATTTGACGCGCATGCTATTCCTCCTTATTGAACACGAATCGCGATAACCTCTTTGATCGGGTTGTCAACGTTTGAACCATCATCAAATAATAAGTGAACCGGACCGCCATCTGTAAGCGGTTTGCCACCTTGACTAAATTTGAAAATGATTGTTTTTGCTTCTTCAATCGAGAAGACATGCTCCTCCCCATTGGCACATTCAAATACAACTTGTGTCGCTTCTGGTTTAATTTCTGCATTTTTTAGGAAAGGGCTAATTGCCATCCCAAATGTACCTGTTAGCATCCCTTTACGGTCAAATTTACGTTCTGTTTTTAATGTTGGGGGGAAGACGGCACCTTCCATAATTTCACGTGACCAGTGTGCACCAACATCGGCTAAATATTTTTCTTCTGTATTATCAGGTGCTTTTTCTGTGACAAAGTAAGTCGTTAAATCAAGGCGGCGGTCATCGAAAATCCAAACGGTTGGATCGAGTGTTAGCGAATATGTAACCGCACCTTTAATAGGAATGATTGAGTTCATCAAAAATCCTCCTTTTATAATATATCCTCATACAGTATAACGCCTTTTTTACAAAATAAGAAACATTTAAATGAAGTTTGCGTCTATATGCAAAGACACTTGCATTTTTACCCCTGAAAAGATAAAATTTATTAAGATAGAGTCGAAGAAATATCAGATAATGGGGGCGTCCTCATGGATACTAAATCACAAGCTTCCTTCCAGGAGAAAGCATTAGAGCAGTTACAAACAGATGCAGGTAAAATTGCTCGTTTAATTAAAGTACAAATGGATAATTTAACGATGCCACAATGTCCTTTATACGAAGAAGTGTTAGATACACAAATGTTTGGCTTATCGCGTGAAATTGACTTTGCCGTAAAGGTAGGTCTTATTGAGCGTGAACAAGGCAAGGACATTCTTGATGCTTTGGAAAAAGAGTTATCCTTACTGCATGATGCATATACAGACAAATAACAGAAAAAACTCAAACGCATGTATAATGCGATTTGAGTTTTTTTTCTAAAATGAGGGTTAAAATAATGAAAAAATATTTCGCAACATACTTCAGGAACTTTGATTATTTGTTATTTTTTACATACATATTTTTATGCTTGTTTGGATTAGTCATGATCTACAGTGCGGGCATGATGGTCGGTATTGTGTATGAGGATGGAACACCAGACTATTTTTATCGAAAGCAAGTAATCAATTTAGTCATTGCTGCAGTTGTATTTTGTATCGGTGCCTTTTTCCCATACAAACATTATAGTAATAAATTCGTCATGCTTTTTGGTATGGCTATGATGGCGATTTTACTTGTTTGGTTAAATTTCGCTGGATTTGGTCGGGAGGAAACAGGTTCACAAAGTTGGATTCGAGTATTAGGTGTGTCGTTCCAGCCTTCTGAATATGCAAAACTATTTATTATTTTATATATAGCAGGTTCTTTTTATAAAAAAAGTTTAAAAGAAAAATCCATTCAATATGTAAAACCAAATGATATTGGTTATCCGATTGCGATTTGGCTTATTATTTTGTTGAGTGTCGGCTTAGAAACAGACTTAGGGGCATTCATTATTATTTTTATGATTGCTATTTCCGTTGTTTTTTTAAGTGGCATTCGAGGAAAGTCGTTATTTCGATTTTTTACTGTGTTAAGTGCATTTGGCGGTGTACTGGCCGGTGCATTAGCACTCTTTAAACATGATTCTATTTTTAATGCTAGTCGCGTAGGGCGATTACAAGTTTGGTCAAATCCGTTTGCATATGAACAAGGGTCTGGTTATCAAGTGATTAATGGTTATTTAGCGATTGGACAAGGTGGTTTAGAAGGGGTAGGACTTGGTCAATCCGTTCAAAAGCTTGGTTATTTACCAGAACCACAAAATGACTTTATAATGGCAATTATTGCAGAAGAATTAGGCGTTTTTGGGGTAGCCATCGTGATTGGTGGTATTGGACTGATCGTTCTTCGCAGTTTCTATATTGCAATGACAACAAAAGACCCACTAGCACGTATGATTGCAGGGGGTATTGGCAGTTGGATTGGGTTTCAAACCTTTGTAAACCTAGGGGGTGTATCGGGAGTAATCCCGTTAACCGGAGTAACGCTACCTTTTATAAGCTATGGCGGTACTTCTATATTGATGCTTTCTTTAGCGATGGGGATTTTAATTAATGTCTCCATGTATTATAAGAAAGATAAAAAAAAGCTATTATAGGGGGTTGAGGAGAAATGACACACATTCACAAAGTGTTAGTCGCAAATCGAGGGGAGATTGCCATCCGTATTTTCCGAGCGTGTACGGAACTAAAGTTAAAAACGGTGGCTATTTATTCGCGTGAGGATAGCGGTGCCTTTCATCGTTACAAAGCGGATGAAGCGTATATTGTAGGGGTAGGAAAAAAACCGATTGATGCTTATTTAGACATTGAAGGAATTCTTGCGATTGCCAAGGATGCCGGTGTTGATGCAATTCATCCAGGGTATGGCTTTTTATCTGAAAATGTGGAGTTTGCACGCCGCTGTGAAGAAGAAGGCATTTTGTTCATTGGGCCAACATCTAAGCATCTCGACATGTTTGGCGACAAAGTAAAAGCACGTGAACAAGCGATTTTAGCAGACATTCCTGTCATTCCGGGTACAGACGGTCCAGTAGCAAGTCTGGAAGAGGTAGCAGCATTTGGTGAAGCGTACGGCTATCCGATTATGATTAAAGCAGCGCTTGGTGGCGGAGGTCGTGGGATGCGTCTCGTACAGACGAAAGAAGAACTGGCTTCTTCGTATGAACGTGCTAAATCAGAGGCAAAGGCAGCATTTGGTTCTGATGAGGTGTATGTAGAAAAGGCCATTATAAAACCAAAGCATATTGAAGTACAAATTATTGGTGATACAGCAGGGAACATTGTGCACTTATATGAGCGCGATTGTTCTATTCAACGACGTCATCAAAAGGTTGTTGAGATTGCACCATCGAATTCGATTTCAACACAACTGCGTAATCAAATTTGTGATGCGGCTGTAAAACTAATGAAAAATGTAGGCTATGTGAATGCAGGCACAGTGGAGTTTTTAGTAGCTGGCGATAATTTCTACTTTATCGAAGTGAATCCGCGTATTCAAGTAGAACATACCATTACGGAAATGATTACGGGTGTAGATATCGTGCATGCGCAAATTAAAGTTGCAGCTGGCTATACCCTTCATTCACCTGAAATTAATATTCCGGCACAACAAGAAATCCCACTATTCGGATATGCGATTCAATCACGTGTGACGACGGAAGATCCAAAAAATGATTTTATGCCGGATACAGGAAAGTTAATGGTGTATCGTTCAAGTGGTGGGTTTGGCGTTCGCCTAGATGCGGGTAATGGATTCCAAGGCGCGGTTGTCACACCTTATTATGATTCGCTACTTGTCAAAATTTCGACATGGGGTATGACATTTAATGAGGCCGCAGCGAAGATGAGTCGAAACTTAAGTGAATTCCGTATTCGAGGTGTTAAAACGAATATCCCATTTTTAGAAAATGTTGTATTACATGAAAATTTTTTAACAGGAACATTCGATACAAGCTTTATCGATTCAACACCTGAATTATTTGTGTTCCCGGTACGAAAAGACCGTGGTACAAAGCTGCTCAGCTATATTGGAAATGTTACATTAAACGGCTTCCCAGGTGTAGAAAAACAAGCAAAGCCTATTTTTACGCAACCAGAGCAACCGAAAATTGATTTGCTCACACCGCCACCATTAGGTACAAAGCAAATTTTAGATGAGCGCGGTGCGGATGGGTTAGTCGAATGGATTAAAGCACAAGAGGATGTGCTATTAACGGATACGACATTCCGTGATGCACATCAATCTCTTCTAGCAACACGTGTGCGCTCGCAAGATATGTTCCAGATCGCAGATGCAACAAGTCGTCTTATGCACAATTACTTCTCGCTTGAAATGTGGGGAGGGGCTACGTTCGATGTAGCGTACCGTTTTTTAAAAGAAGATCCATGGGCACGTCTTGAAAAACTACGTCAACAAGTACCGAATGTACTGTTCCAAATGTTATTGCGTGGTGCCAATGCAGTTGGCTATACAAACTATCCAGATAATTTAATTCGGGCGTTTATTCAGGAATCGGCTGCATCCGGTATTGATGTATTCCGTATTTTTGATTCACTCAACTGGATCAAAGGAATGGAAGTAGCCATTGATGAAGTGCGTAACACTGGGAAGATTGCCGAAGCAGCCATTTGTTATACGGGCGATATTTTAGATGATACACGTGCGAAATATACAGTACAGTACTATAAAGAGATGGCACGTGCGTTAGAAAATACAGGTGCACATATTTTAGCGATTAAAGATATGGCGGGACTTTTAAAACCAGAGGCAGCTTATCGTTTAATCTCCGAATTAAAAGAGGCAACAAGCTTACCAATTCACTTGCATACGCATGATACAAGTGGTAACGGGATTTACTTATATGCCAAAGCGATTGAAGCAGGGGTCGACATTATTGATACGGCACTCGGTTCAATGGCGGGCTTAACATCACAACCAAGTGCAAACTCGCTCTACTATGCCATGAAAGGAAGTGAGCGTCATGTACGAGCGGACATTGCGTCACTTGAAAAGCTTTCTTACTACTGGGAGGATGTGCGTAAATACTATGTTGACTTTGAAAGCGGCATGAATGCACCTCATTCGGAAATTTACGTACATGAAATGCCAGGTGGTCAATACAGTAATCTGCAGCAACAAGCAAAAGCAGTAGGACTTGGCGACCGTTGGGATGAAGTTAAAACGATGTATTCACGTGTCAATATGATGTTTGGGGATATCGTGAAAGTGACACCGTCTTCGAAAGTAGTAGGCGATATGGCATTATTTATGGTGCAAAATAACTTAGATGAAGACAATATTGATGAGCGTGGACAAACATTGGATTTCCCAGATTCGGTCATCGAATTTTTCCAAGGCTACTTAGGTCAACCACATAGTGGTTTCCCAGAAAAACTACAGCAAGTAGTTTTAAAAGATCGTGAAGCGATTACTGTGCGTCCAGGAGAATTACTTGCACCTGTTGATTTTGAGCAATTAACGAGGGACTTAGCTGAAAAAATAGGGCGTGACGTGACAAATAAAGACGTGCTTGCCTATGCACTATATCCGAAAGTATTTGAGGAGTATGCAAAAACTGTCGATTTATTTGGCGATATTTCAGTGCTCGATACGCCGACATTTTTATACGGCTTAAAGCTAGGAGAAGAAATTGAGGTAGAAATCGAGAAAGGGAAAACGCTAATTGTGAAGTTGGTGTCAATTGGTGAACCGCAACATGACGGTACGCGCGTTATTTACTTTGAGTTAAATGGTCAATCGCGTGAACTTGTGATTCAAGATATGACAGTAGAGGTAGATGGCAGTATTGCATTAAAAGCAGATCCATCCAATCCAAATCAAATCGGTGCGACAATGCCTGGTACAGTACTAAAAGTTGTTGTATCGAAAGGGAGTTCAGTAAAGCGTGGCGACCACTTGTTGATCACCGAAGCGATGAAGATGGAAACGACTGTACAAGCACCAAAAGATGGGATTGTCAAAGAAGTATATGCTTCAGCAGGAGATGCCATTTCTACAGGTGACTTATTAATTGAATTAACATAAAAAATAAGAGTACGAGGTTTCAAACCTCGTACTCTTATTTTAATTTTTCGTTTTGATTGCTGCGATAGACAAGTAAAATCATATAGCAGAACAAGCCAAATAGTAATGAAATAAACAAAGAGTGTAATAGTGATACAGTCAAATTCAATTTTGTTAAAACGACTAACATGCCGGCTAATACTTGTAGTATGACAATAATGAATGCGATAATCCAGCCCCAGTAAATCACACGTTGCTCTTTGTAGTTTTTCACGACATGGAGTGTAATGTACAGTATCCAAATAAAAATGAGTAATACAGCAAATCTGTGCCCCATTTGAACCCACTCATACATATTGTATGGCAATGCAAATGGCTGATCGTTGCGACAGAATGGCCAATCTGGACAAACTAAGCTTGAGTCTGTATGGCGTACAAGTGCACCCGTATATACGACGATATAAGAGTAGATTGTAACCCCGATAATATGCCATTTTAATTTAGGTGCAATGAATACCTGATCTGCATCAAACTTTGTATCTACTTCAAATACTATTAAAGAAAGTAATAGCACGGCAGCAAATGAGATAAGAGAAATACCGAAGTGCAATGCTAAAATGAAATCCCCTTGCCCCCATAGTACTTGTGCAGCCCCAATCAGTGCTTGTGCAACAAGAAAGAAAATGGCGTTAAAGCCTAGAAACTTTACTTCTTTAATATGACCTAATTTGCGCCAAGTCCAAAAAACTAAAGCAACGATGAAAATGGATACGGAACCTGTTACTAGTCGGTGTGAAAATTCAATTAATACTTCTGTTGTAATTTCTTTAGGAATAAGAGATCCGTTACAGTCCGGCCAATTTCGTCCGCAACCTAAACCACTATCAGTTTTAGTAACGAGTGCCCCTCCTAAAAGGATCAGCAGCATGCCTAATGTTGCTGCTACAGCTAGCCATTTCAAATATTTACTATGTTGCATTATAATGTGCCACCTACTTCTAATATCAACATCGCTCTTAAAAAGCGTCTCTAGTTTTAGATGATAGCGAATAAAGTAGCAAAAGACAACTTCTAACGAGAATCCGTTTTTAGATACGATTTCCATTTCACAAATTGTTCATAAATTCGTACCCTAACTTTCACAAATGATAGTAGAAAATGGATTACTATATATATGTTGTTTTCTCGCGGATTCGCTTCATTCCGATTTCATGAAACTTTCACCGAAATTTCACCAAACGTCTAGAAATCATAGACAAATTTCGATATAGTTAATGATAGCGGAATATGCTTACAAAAATGAAAGGAATGGTAACTTTTAGGAAAGTCTTATACTGAATTGGAAAAGTCATCAGATGTAAAGGAATTATTTGCATTTATAAAAGGTTGAAAGTGGCTATTCTAATTTAGTGGTACTTTTCACATTGAGTGGGATGTTTGTCTTTTAAACAAGTTCTCTATTCATTTGCAGTATACATATTGAATATGGGATATTAGCCACTCATTCACGTGTTGCCGATTCTTAATTATTTGTAAGTGAAATTTTTTGATCTATGGCATTACTTGGTGCCAGCATGTGAGGACTAGTTAGAGACATAATATTTGAGGCGTTCAGCTGAGAAAATTAAATGAATAGTTATTTCATAATTATTCAATGCTTGTATTGGAAAAGATCGAAATTAGACAAACTTTGTTCATGAACTAGATAGTCGGATGAAGTATGTACTATTAACACGATCTGTTCAATGATAAGCTAGTGTTAGGGATTCTTTCTTGGATGATAAGAATTCATATAGAACTAAACCATAGTCCTGGTTACACATGAAAATACAACAAAGAAAGAGAGGTTTTATTAAGCTATGATGAAAGGGCTTAAAAAATGGCGTCTATTCTCGCTGTTAGCAGTAATGACTGTATTCCTTTCAGCTTGTGGTGAAGAATATATTTCGACACTTACACCAGCTGGTCCAGTTGGTCAAGAACAGCTGAATATTTTATTACTTGCAACTGCGATTATGACGTTAGTAGTTGTCATTGTTTCTGTTATCTATTTACTTGCTTTCGTTAAGTTCCGCCGTTCAAAAGTAGGCGAAAATTATATGCCTAAACAAGTAGAAGGTAGCCATACTCTTGAAGTAATTTGGACAGTAATTCCAATTATATTACTGTTAATCTTATCTGTTCCTACACTTACAGCTACTTATAAATTTGCAAATGTTGCTGCAATGGATGAAGTAGATGAAGAAGGAAATAAAACAGCACTTACTGTAAACGTAACTGCAAAATTATATTGGTGGGAGTTCGAATACCCAGATTTAGGAATTATCACGGCGCAAGAGCTTGTTGTTCCAACTGGTGAAAAAGTGTACTTCAACCTAATCGCTGCTGACGTTAAGCACTCTTTCTGGATTCCAGCAGTCGGCGGTAAAATGGATACAAACGTAGATAACTTAAACAAATTCTATTTACAATTCGACAAAGAGTCTGAAGGCTTAAAAGATGGCGTATTCTATGGTAAATGTGCTGAGCTTTGCGGTCCTTCACATGCTTTAATGGACTTCAAAGTTAAAACATTAGAGCCTGCTGCATTTGATGCATGGGTAGCTGCTATGAAAGCGACTGAAGGGAACACAGCGGATGCTAACTCAACAAATGCTGGGGAAGCTACATTCGCAAAAAGCTGTTTAGGCTGTCACGCAGTATCTGGTGTATCTGGTGCTGGTATGGGGCCAAACTTAACTACATTCGGTGACCGTAACCGCGTGGCTGGTTTCATGGATCACACTGTAGAAGAAACAACAAACTGGATTGTGGATCCAGAATTCTATAAGCCAGGTAACACAATGACTGGTAAATACAATGTTTCAGAAGAAGAAGCAAAAGCTATTGCTGAGTACTTAATGACATTAAAAGTTGAAGATTAATTTTTACACTTAGTATAGAAACTTTGAAGGAGGTTAAAGTTGTGAGCTCTGTGGCAAAGAAAAAGGGCTTAGGAGGACACATCTGGGAGTATTTAACGACTGTCGATCATAAAAAGATTGCCATTCTTTATTTAGTTGCTGGTACATTGTTCTTCGCAATCGCTGGTTTTGAAGCGCTACTTATGCGTATTCAATTAATGATTCCTAATAACGATTTCATTTCAGCGGGCCTATTTAACGAATTATTAACAATGCACGGTACGACGATGCTATTCTTAGCAGCGACACCGTTACTATTTGCATTTATGAATGCGATCGTTCCGCTTCAAATCGGGGCACGTGACGTAGCATTCCCATTCTTAAACTCACTAGGATTCTGGTTATTCTTCCTTGGTGCAGTATTCCTTCACCTATCATTCTTTATGGGTGGAGCTCCTGATGCAGGGTGGACTTCTTATGCATCATTATCTTTATATTCACCTGGTCATGGTATTGACTTCTATGTATTAGGTTTACAAATTTCTGGTGCGGGTACATTAATTTCTGGTATCAACTTCATCGTAACGATTATTACGATGCGTGCACCTGGTATGACGTTCATGCGTATGCCACTATTCACTTGGACTTCACTAGTTTCAAGTACATTAATTTTATTCGCATTCCCTCCGTTAACAGTTGGTTTATTCTTAATGTTAGTGGACCGTATGTTCGGAGCTAACTTCTTCGATCATACAATGGGTGGTAACACGATTGTTTGGGAGCACTTATTCTGGATCTTCGGTCACCCAGAAGTATATATCTTAGTATTACCTGCGTTCGGTTTATTCTCTGAAATTATTCCGGTATTCGCTCGTAAACGTTTATTCGGATACTCTTCAATGGTATTCGCAACAATTTTAATCGGTTTCTTAGGGTTCATGGTATGGGCTCACCACATGTTCACAACAGGTTTAGGTGCAACTGCCAACGCAATCTTCGCGGTAGCAACAATGGCAATCGCTGTACCAACTGGTATGAAAGTATTCAACTGGATCTTAACTATTTGGGGCGGATCTATTAAAGTTACAGTGCCAATGCTTTATGCACTTGGTTTCATCCCGTCATTCGTTGCGGGTGGTGTGACAGGGGTAATGCAGGCAACTGCTCCACTTGACTACCAATTACACGATTCTTACTTTATCGTAGCTCACTTCCACTACGTAATCGTAGGTGGTATCGTAACTGCGTTATTCGGTTCAGCGCACTTCTACTGGCCGATTATGTTTAACCGTACGTTAAATGAAAAACTAGGGGTACTTACTTTCTGGGTATTCTTCATTGGTTTCCACTTAACGTTCTTCTTACAGCATTTCTTAGGTTTAATGGGTATGCCACGTCGTGTATTCACATACATGGGCGATCAAGGTTGGGATTCATTCAACATGATTTCAACAGTTGGTGCATTAATGATGGGTGTTGGTGTAATCCTATTAGTAATTAACGTATTATTATCAATTAAATCAGCACCAGTTAACCGTCGTGACTACTGGGGCGATGGTCGTTCACTTGAATGGGCGCTTGAAACACCGCTTCCATTCTACAACTTCAAACAAACGCCACTTGTTCGTGGATACGATCCATACTGGATTGAAAAGGAAGAAGGCAACAAAGAGGGTATGGTTTATGCTGAGCCACTAGGCGATATTCATATGCCAAATAACTCAATTTTACCTTTATTAATGTCAATCGGTATGTTCATCGCTGCATTCGGTGCTCTTTATAGTCCATGGGGTGACCAAGCGATCGCAGGTACTGCTGAAAGTGTTTCACCAGCTGCATCATTAGCATTAATGATCGGTGGTTTAGGTTTAACAGTTGCTTGTATGATTATTCGTTCATTTAAAGACGATTTAGGCTACCATGTGCATAAAGCAGAAGTGGAACAAATCGAGCGTGAACTTGCTGAATACCGTGCTAAAGGGGGTAAAAAATAATGGATATCAATCATAAATTTACTCCACAAAGCTGGCCTCAGCACGCTGAGCAAGCGACTATGGAAGGTAAAAACAAATTCGTAGGTTTCTGGATTTTCCTTTCGTGTGAGGTTGTACTTTTCGCTTCATTATTTGCAACATACTTAGCGCTTAAAGACCAAGGTCCAGCTGGTATGGAGTTCTCTGCTAAAGGTCTTTATGAGTTACCATTAGCATTTATCATGACGATGTTATTATTAACATCTTCATTAACTTCTGTGTACGCGATGTACCACATGAAAAACTATAACTTCAAAGGTGTTCAGACTTGGATGGCAATTACTGTTCTTTTAGGTCTTGGCTTCTTAGGGTTAGAAATTTATGAGTTCCAACACTATGTACACATTGGTTTTGGTTATACGCAATCAGCGTTCTCTTCAGCGTTCTTTACGCTTGTAGGTACGCACGGTTTACACGTTATCATCGGTTTAGTTTGGATTACTGGTTTACTAATCCGTAATGCTAATCGTGGTCTTAACTTATACAACGCACCGAAGTACTTCGTAGCTTCACTTTACTGGCACTTCATTGACGTTGTTTGGGTATTCATCTTTACAGTAGTTTACTTGATGGGAGTGTTAGGATAATATGGCACACGATACTCATTTTGAAACTCGTTCTCAGGCACAGTATGAATATGATCGCGCTCAAAATTCGAAAAAAATGCGTAAGCAAGTAACGCAATTCGCGATTATGATCCTGCTAACATTTGTTGCATTCTCAGCAGTTGTAGCAGACTTTGCTCCAAACTTCATTAAACCGTTAGTATTATTACTAGCAGGTATTCAAGTAGTACAACAGCTTTATTCTTTCATGCATATGGAAGAAAAAGATGCTCCGCACATGGGCGTTATTCAATTCTTCATGTGGGGCGGCGGATTTATCGCCTTTACGTTCTTCGTATGTTTCTTAACAATTATTTGGTGGTAATTCATTAATGAAAACGTCTCTAGCAAATGCTAGAGGCGTTTTTTTATGTGTTTAATCATATGCAATGTCGGTTAGTTCAAATACTCAAATAGATAATTAATTAAAAAAATACAAAAACCTAGTTGACTAATAGGATATGTATAGTATACTTCATTATAAGAGTATTCGTTAAGTGAAAAAATGAATCTCTATTTAAATGGATGAACTGAAAATAGAGCTGACTAGTCAACTAGAGGCGCTTTAATGCAGGCTTTGGCCATGCATTAGAGCGCCTTTTTATTTTAGTAGGGGGGAAATGGATTGCTAACTTATGATAATTGGCGAAAGCCGGAGATTGAATTTGAACAAGACGAAACGTATAAAGGGGCATTACAAGTTCTGAAATGGGCTTATGAACATTATAAAGAGGAAATTGTCTATGCATGTAGCTTCGGGATTGAGGGGATTGTACTAATCGACTTAATTTCGAAAGTAAAGCCAGATGCACAAATTGTTTTTTTAGATACGGACGTCCACTTTAAAGAAACATATGAAACGATTGAGCGTGTGAAGGAAAAATATCCACAGTTGCAAATTGACATGAAAAAGCCAGCATTATCACTTGAAGAACAGGCAGAAAAATATGGTGCTGCACTTTGGGAAAGAGAGCCGAATCAGTGCTGTCATATTCGTAAATTAGTGCCTTTAAATGAAACGTTAACAGCTTCGAAGGCTTGGATTTCCGGTTTGCGCCGTGAGCAATCTGAGACACGTGCAAATGTAGAATTCATTAATTTAGATCAACGCTTTAAATCCGTTAAAGTATGTCCACTTATTTATTGGACATGGAAAGATATATGGCGATATGTGTCAAAGCACAATTTACCATACAATCCGCTTCACGATAAAGGGTATCCAAGCATTGGCTGTGAAACATGTACGAAGCCTGCTTTCACGGTGGAAGACTTGCGGTCAGGTCGTTGGGCAGGTAGTAGGAAAATGGAGTGCGGCTTGCACGGATAAAGTGAAACTTCAATCAGTGGGGTTTTACGGGCAGTTGATCTCCCACCTATGCTTCTCGATTTTCTTTAAGCCTTGAGGTGGGCGTCTTAATGCCCGTTAATGCGGGATAAAGGGGGACTTACATGCTAGAATACATTGCCATTGCCATTGCCTTATTTTTTGCAGCAAATATTGGCGCAAGTGGAGCTGCAGCTTCTATGGGGGTGGCATATGGCTCAGGAGCAATAAAGAATGCCAAGTTTGCCCTTCTACTTTGTGGAATCGGTGTTATTGCCGGTGCAGTATTAGGCGGAGGAGAAGTTGTTAAAACAATTAGTGGCGGCATTATTCCTGAAAGCATTATTACAGTAAAGTTGGTCATCATTATTTTATTAGCTGCCACAAGTACACTGTTTATTGCAAATTTAATGGGAATTCCGTTATCCACAAGCGAAGTAACAGTAGGTTCCATTGTCGGTGTCGGTGTCGCGTACCAAGTGCTTTATATAGAAAAGTTGTTATATATTATGGCATTTTGGTTTATCGTACCCATCATTGCATTTTTACTGTTATTGATAGGGGGGAAAATTCTTTATCATTTTCAGCAGAAAGGTTATTTAAAAGATCGCCCGTTATTTACATTTTTACTTATTATAGCTGGCTTTTTTGAAGCATTTTCAGCAGGTATGAATAATGTGGCGAACGCTGTTGGTCCGCTTGTCGGTGCAAATATGATGACGATCACTGAAGGTGTTTGGATTGGCGGGGTTTTTGTTGCTGTTGGTGCACTTTTTCTAGGAAGACGTGTCCTTGAAACGAATGGAAAAAAGATTACACGATATGAAAAAACAGAAGGCATTTTAATTTCAAGTACAGGTGCCTTATTAGTAGGCATTAGTTCTATCTTTGGTTTGCCGGTACCGCTAACACAAGTTACGTCTTCAGGGATCATTGGATTAGGCGTTGCTAAAAATGGTGCCAAAGTTTTTGATAAAAATATTGTCAAAAAAATTTTACGGATTTGGATCGTATCTCCGCTGTTTTCGTTAGCGATATCCTATATGTTGGTCAAAGTATTTATCGAAAGTGATTATTATTCAATGATTGTACTTGTAAGTGTGGCAATCGCGATTATGGGTGCTTTCAGCTTAATGCAGATTGTACGAGAAGAGGAACAAACCTTCAACGATGAAGGGTCAGGTATTTAAACTAAGTAATTAAATTGGAATAATTGGAGGAAGTATAATGAGTTTACAAGCACATGGTGGGAAATTAATTAATACGTATCGTCCAGATACAGATGTTTCAGCAATTCAAAAGGAAATTCAATTAGACGCAATAGCGCTAAGTGATTTAGAGTTAATCGGGGTAGGGGCGTATAGTCCATTAGATGGTTTTTTAAATCAAGCCGATTATGAATCTGTTGTAAAAAATATGCGTTTAGCGAATGGGATAGTGTGGAGCATTCCGATTACATTGCCAGTAAAGCCAGCAGTTGCTGTGACATTGCAGCGCGGGGAACAAGTGAAGCTTATTTTTAATGGAGAAGTTTACGGTACATTAACAGTTGGAGATATTTATGAACCGAATAAGCAACAAGAGGCAAAACATGTGTACGGAACGGAAGAATTAGCACATCCAGGGGTAGCGAAATTATTTGAGCGTCCAAATGTTTATGTAGGCGGCGCCGTTACATTAATTAAGAAATCTGAGAAACCATTCTCAACTCATACATTTGAGCCTTCGGAAACACGGGCAATTTTTGCTGAAAAAGGCTGGAAAACAATCGTAGGATTCCAAACTCGTAACCCTGTGCATCGTGCCCATGAGTATATTCAAAAAGTAGCGCTTGAAATTGTAGATGGGTTATTTTTAAATCCGCTTGTAGGCGAAACGAAATCAGATGATATTTCAGCAACTATCCGTATGGAAAGTTATGAAGTCCTGCTTGAAAAATATTATCCGACAGAGCGTGTGCAACTAGGTGTATTTTTAGCGGCCATGCGTTATGCAGGCCCTCGTGAGGCGATTTTCCACGCTTTAGTACGTAAAAACTACGGTTGTACGCACTTTATCGTTGGACGCGATCATGCGGGTGTGGGTGATTATTACGGCACATATGATGCACAAAAATTATTTGATTTATTTGAGCCAGAAGAGATTGGTATTACACCGTTAAAGTTTGAGCATAGTTTCTACTGCAGTGAATGTGAAGGAATGGCCACAACGAAAACATGTGCACATGGTCCAGAAGCACGCGTTATTTTATCTGGCACAAAAGTACGTGAAATGCTACGAGCAGGTGAAATTCCGCCGAGTACATTTAGCCGTAAAGAGGTCATTGAAGTGTTAATTCGTGGACTACGAGAAGAAGCGACAGTATAGGAGGATGTATAGATGAGCACAAATATCGTATGGCATGAGGCATCGATTTTAAAACAAGAGCGCCGTGAACAAAATAGCCATTCCAGTTTTATTTTATGGTTTACAGGTCTTTCAGCATCAGGAAAGTCTAGTATTGCGAATGCGTTTGCCCGTAAGCTTTTTGAACAGAATAAGCAAGTGTTTGTATTAGATGGTGATAATATTCGCCACGGTTTAAATAATGATTTAGGATTTGATGAAGTAAGCCGTAAAGAAAATATTCGTCGTATTGGCGAAGTGTCGAAACTTTTCGTTGAAGGTGGACAAATTGTGTTAACGGCATTTATTTCTCCATATCGTGAGGATCGTCAGGTTGTTCGTGCTTTAGTAGAAGAAGGTGAGTTTATCGAGGTATATGTGAAAGCTTCGGTTGAAGCCTGTGAAAAACGCGATCCGAAAGGGCTTTATAAAAAAGCGCGTAACAACGAAATTCCGAACTTTACAGGCATTAGTGCGCCGTATGAAGAGCCGTTACATCCAGAAATAGTCCTAGATTCCGAAAATAACTCAATCGAACAATGTGTCGAACAACTGCATACATTTTTAACTGAAAAAGGATTAATCTAAATAGTGAAGGGGATGTCTAGAAAGTGAACGCTTTCTGGACATCCCCTTTCGTTGATTAGGAAATGATAAGTGTCGCATTATGAATAACAATCACTGAAAAAAGTATCTACGTCTAGGTGGAATTGCTATTCCCTCGCGTCACTTCGACTTTCTTCTACGTATAACAAGTATATTTGTCGAGGATGAGCAGATGCTTTTGTTCTTGCGTATTTCTCAACATTCCCTCATAATGCAATTGTCATACTATGTTCATTGAAGTCTCTAAAAACGACATTTATAATAGAGATATTGAAGTTTAAAGGAGCGCGATTTTATGCCACTTAGTATATTTGGTTTTCAAGCGTTATGGAGCCCTTATTTAATCGGGGTCATCGCATTTTTAACAGTCGTTTATTTTTTAACAACTGTTACATGGAGAAAAGATTTTAAAGTAAGCGAGCCTTTAAAGAAAAGCGAAGCAATTTATTTTATTTTAGCGATGATTATATTATATATCATTAAAGGATCTCCAATTGATTTATTAGGTCATATTATGTTTACGATGCATATGGTACAAATGGCATTCTTGCTACTATTAGTACCGATTTTCTTAATTAAAGGCATCCCGTGGTGGGTATGGAAAGTCGTTGTAGAAGCGCCGGTTGTACGTATGATATTTAAAATCTTTACACAACCACTTGTTGCGATTTTTATCTTTATTGCTATGTTTAGCTTTTATCATATTCCATCCGTTTTTGATGCAATTAAATTAGATATGACGCTACATGGCATCTATACATTTGTATTATTCATTACAGCTCTATTTATGTACTGGCCATTATTAAATCAAGTAGACGGACAACATAAGATGAAAAATATTAATAAACTGGCGTATATTGCAGGGAATGCGGTATTAATTACACCAGCTTGTGCCTTAATTATTTTTGCGTCACACCCGATGTATGCAACGTATACAGAAGCAGACGCATGGCTTCAAGCGATGGAGCTATGTGTGCCTGTTGATACATTAGCTGGTCTTAATTTATCAGGTCCTGAGCTATTTTCTAATATGGACCCAGTAAGTGATCAACAAGTGGGCGGCGTAATGATGAAAATTATTCAAGAAATTATTTTTGGTGTGATTTTAGCACGGATTTTCCGCAAATGGTGGGTGAGTGAACGTAGCAGCCAACAGGAAATTACCGAAAAGGCATTACGTGATTTCCAACAAAATCGTACAAACTATAATTAATTAGACAGGAATAGGAGAATAGGAAATGGGTGTACCAATTTTACCGACAATTAGTACATCATTCATCGTGCTGAGTGCTATTTTAGTAGCGATTGGATGGGGCTTAATTGCAAAAAGAAAAATCGAGGCGCATAGAAAGGTAATGTATGCTGCTGGTGTTGCAGCAACTATTTTCTTTATTATTTATGCTTCACGTACAGTATTTATTGGAAATACAGCGTTTGGTGGTCCAGATGAGTTGAAAGGTTACTATACGTTCTTCTTAATTTTCCATATTACACTTGCAACAATTGGAGCTGTTTTTGGTATTACGAGTCTTTGGACAGGCTATAAAAATAATTTAAAATTACATCGTAAAATTGGACCGATTTCAAGTATTATTTGGTTCTTTACAGCAATCACAGGTGTAATGGTATATTTATTATTATATGTAATTTATGAAGGCGGCGAAACGACGTCTGTTATTAAAGCAATTTTAGGTTTTTAAGTATGTAGGCTTCTATGTGTGATGCATAGGAGCTTTTTCATGTAAAGAAAAAAGGCAACCGGCTTTGGTTGCCTATCACTCATTATTTTGCTTCAAAACCATACTGTGCAAGATCTTTTGCAACAGCTGCAAAAATCTGCTCACAATCTTTAATAAGGTGAGCTGGGAATGTCTCGTCATTATATTCTACACCATGTGGGTAGTAGTATTTTCCAAGAGCAGGTTTTAAAATCTTTAAAGTTGCATCGTGAGCACCTACATCGCCAGAAATAGCTTCACAGAAAACGCGTAAGTAGAAGCGACCTTCACGAATGTCGAAACGGCGGTCAAATGTCATGCGATCATAGTCCCACTCGCCATAACATTCTAAGCCATGATTTTTTAAGATGTTTGTAAGAAAGTCTTGATCAACAACAATGTTTTCAATTTTAGTATTTTCAAAATACATTGCAATATCCTCCTTTAGCAAATCGTACATATTTTATACGCTCTGTTTTTAATAATAGAGCAAATTTACAGATGTTGCAATGACAACATTGTGTCAAGCGTGGCTGAATTGATATAATTATAGGGAATCATTTATAGTAAAAGGAGGGGAATTTATGAAGGCGTTATTTCGTATTTTAATCATTTCGAGTTTTTTAGGCATTATTTTTTACTATTCAAATATAGAAGAACAAAACGTTCCGTTAGAAGGACCAAATGTGGTGCAACAAGCGATCCCTTCTGAGCAGTACATAAATGATTACACTGAAACATTATCACGACCAGAGACAGGTATTTCGACAATGATTGGTCAGCCTTCGGAAATAGTATTGGAAAACTACGGGGAACCTACTAGGATAGATCGTTCTGCATTTGGTTATGAATGGTGGGTATACAATCAAGATGCTACGATCATGTTTGGAATTGAGCAAGGGCAAATAATACAAGTATATACGAATGCAGAAAATGTCGATATTAGTCCGTATTATATTGGACAACCGGTTGAAGATGTTTATCGTATGACGATTGTAGATGCAGAAGTATCTGTTGCAATTGATGATAATGTTTTCATCTTTACGATGAGTGAAGATGATACGAAAAATCGTTTATTAGCAAAGTTTGATACAATATACGCGCAGCTATACATAGATGAAGAGCGAGGAATACTAGCAGGGATTCGGTATATGAACGGGAAAACGCTCGTGCAGCATCAGCCTTACGAAATGCAATTTACGGGAGAATTAGTAGAGAAGCAAATGCCATCTTCTTTTTTACAATTTGAAATTAATCGGACAATGGCAAAACAACTATTTGAATTGACGAATGTATATAGACAACAGTACGAGTTAGAACCGCTATTGACGTTTAATGAGTTAAATACGACTGCAACGGCGCATAGTGAAGACATGTTTCTTCAAAATTATATCTCACATGAGTCACCTACATATGGGTCACTACAAAAGCGGCTAAAAGATAGTGAAATTGTATATGAAAAGGCGAATGAAAATGTTGCGATGGCTTATTATGATGCAATTGAAGCTGTGCATGGCTTATTAAATTCGCCAAATCATCGCGAAACAATGTTGAATGACGAATACACGCATGTTGGAACAGGCGTGTATTATAATTACTATACTCAAATATTTCTTAAGCAAGTAGTACAAGAAGAAAGTGAAACTGAATAACTTTTGAGAGTGTAAACAAGTGCATTTTGCGCCATGTTTACACTTTTTTTATTACCATCTCGTAATGAGTAAAGATACATCCTAAAAATACCAGTAGGATAGTAAAAGATATTAAACTAAATCGTAATGGTAGCCTCCGCGCTTTGCCACAGCCTATACAGGAGCTAAAACAGGCGTGGCCTCCTGTTTAGATCTCCTGTTCCTGCTCCTGACACTACGCTTTCGTCGCAAAGAAAATCTTGGCTCCTGTGGCTATGGCGCGCTACGGCAAAAGTGAATACTTCTCAATATGCTAGAAAAACATTTCTCTTCTTTAAAAGAAATCATTTTCTTTTCATTTGCACATCTCTTCGCTTAGCCTCTGTAATCTATGAGGATATTTATTGTTTTTTAGCAACCCATTTTTTATTGAACAATAGTTGTTTGTAGCGGAAGCACGAGACTCCTACGGGAAAAGCGAGACAATCAAGACCCCGCAGGAAATTTATTTGCGACGAAAGCGTAGCGACAGGAGCACCGAAGCATGAGTGACGAGGAGGCTTGATCTCGCCCGTGGAAAGCGAGTGCTGGAGCGGAAAGAAACGGTTACTCAAATGGTAATATATGTTTTGATGTTTGCTTATTAGGAGTTACCATAAAACATTAATACAAACGTCTTATACATGCATCATGAATGTTATAAAGCGATGGCTTTTTTGTGTCAAATTTTGTGCGCCCACATACTGTAGAGCAGGAGGGTGTAACGTGCAATTAGCAGAGTTATTAAAAGATTGGCCGTGCACTGTAAAAGGCTCAATTCGAGAAGAAGTTTTTCGTCTAGAAGATGTAGTGGATGAGGTGCGATCAGGGGATTTGTTTATCGCACGTAAAGGAAAAAAACATGATAGTAAAAAATGGATTAAAAAGGCGATTGAGTCAGGTGCAAAAGCGATCGTTGTGGACGATGAAGTGTTTTTTGATGGGTGTGTTAGCGATATCCCGTTCGTTTGGGTGCCTAATATATTACAATTTAGTGCCTATGCAAGTGCAAAACTATGTGGCTTTCCTTCTGAAGCACTGACAATCATTGCGATTACAGGTACAAATGGCAAAACAACGGTCAGTCACTTAATAGGACAGTTGTTGCAAAAAATGAATAAACGTGTACTAGTGATCGGTACAAATGGTGTCTATCTAAATGGTACGTTATTTAATACAAATATAGAACAGTTAACGACATTGCAACCAAAACATTTACATCCAATATTACTTGAAGCTGTTCGGAAAAATGTACAGTATGTTGTAATGGAAGCTTCATCAATGGGCTTGGCTACACATCGACTGGATGAGTGCGATATTGATGTTGGTGTTTTTCTAAATTTAGGGGAAGACCACTTAGAAGATCATGGCTCGTTTGAACAGTATAAGTTAGCAAAACAACGCCTAGCAGGACTGAGCAAAAAAATCGTATTAAATGGAGACGATTCTTTTTGTCGAGGAGTGGGCGTACTGGCGAAACGTGAGAAACGCTACTTTGGCATAAAGGGTCGAGTGGATGTTTTATTGCAATTATTGGCGGAAGGAAAAGCAGAAAGTACATGTTGCGTCCAAATGGCGAATCATGAAAAGGTGATTACTATTCCATTTATAGGTGATTACCAGCGATCAAATATAGCAGCGGCTATCACTGTAATGGATATGCTGAATTTTCCATTTGAGGATGTAATGAAAGAAGTACCAACTCTTACTTTACCGATTGGTCGAATGCAAACATTCAATAGTAGTCAAGGTTTTCAAGTGATTGTCGATTATGCGCATACAGCCGATGCGTTAAAAGCTGTATTACAGGCAGTTAAAAATACGGTCGAGCAAAAGCTATTCGTCGTATTTAGTTGTGGTGGAGAACGGGATGTAGCAAAGCGGAAAGAAATGGGCACGGTAGCATCTAAGTATGCAGATCATATTATTTTGACAACGGACAATTGTCGAAGTGAAGACCCAGAAGTGATTAATGAGCAAATTGCGACAGGCTTTTTTGCTACTCAAAGCTATGAGGTCATTTTATCTCGCGCCGAGGCGATTGAAACAGCGCTAAGGCAAGCGACAGAAGGCGATGTTATTGTGATTGCAGGAAAGGGGCATGAACGTACGCAAACGATTGGTGACGTTACAACCCCATTTTCTGATATTGATTATGTAATGAATTTACTGGCGCGGCTCGATGACGAAAAATGATGCAGTAGCCGTAGCTAATTTTTTACCTGTTTCATCTTCAATGACACACTCCATTACGATCATTCGGCGGCCCTTATTCACGAAATAGCCTGTAGCGATTAATTCCTTGTTTTTCGTTGTCGCGATATAGTTGATCGTTAAATTGGTTGTGACAACATTTTTCCCTTCTTCAACGGACCGAGAAGCAAGTCCGCCCATCGCAGCATCAGCAATCGTTGCTAAAATGCCACCATGTGGTACTTTAATCGTATTATGGATAACAGGGGTCACCGGTATGCGTACAATGCTATAGTCAGTGTAAAACTCGCCCGTCATATGTAAAGCGGCGTTAATATAACGGTGATGAACACCTGTTTGTTTGTCGTGTAATCCTTTAAGGAGATGCATAAGTACTTCTTCGTCTTCTTGTGTACTATGTGCTAAAATCGATTGTAAAAGTTTTTCAGCTTCCTGTTTTTTTGATGCAATCATGATGTTCTTCCTTTATTCTGAGTATTATTTAGTAGTTAGTAAAGTATACATGTTGAAGGAAATCCATATAAGCAAGGACATCAACTCAACCTATTTGGGGCAAGATGTGTCTTTCTAATAACAAATATAACATCTTTTCTGTTATGATAGGTGGGAGATTGGAGGAATTTTCGATGATAATGACTACAGAGTGGGCTTTTATTTTAGATGAAGCTGATGTGTTAAGTGCGATGATTCTTTCTTCTGAACAAGCTAACAATTTACGTGATGCATATCAAGCGGTATATGATAATAGCCAGCTTGTGGAGCAAATTCGTACATTTAGCCGTCTTAAAGAACACTATGAAGACGTACAACGTTTTGGGAAATATCATCCCGATTATCATACAATAATGAAAAAAATACGCGAACAGAAGCGTGCGCTAGATTTAAATGATGCAATCGCACAGCTGAAAATTGCAGAAAATGACTATCAAGATTTGTTAGATGAAGTGAGTCTAATTATTGGGAAGTCCGTATCAGAAGCTGTCAAAGTACCTGTAAGTAATCCCTTTTTTGCGACAGGAAGCGGATGTAGCACGGCAGGTTGCGGTTCAGGCGGTAGTTGTGGCTGTTCCGTATAAAGTGAAGAATGTTTATGTTGTCCTTAAACGAAATGCGAGAGGTGTTGGATACCTCTCGCATTTTGTTTTATACATTTGCGTATTTCTTTAGTAAAGTTTCAGCGATATCAGGGCGATCTGTAATGATGCCTGTTGCGCCTGAGCGAACTAAGCGAGACATCGTTACTAAATCGTTAATCCCTGTATATAAGACGTGACAATTTAAATCGCTTAAGAATTTGATGAATTTTGGTGAATCAAAATTCATGACATTAGATTTTAATGGTACTTCAAATACATCTACTTTTGGATTGAACAGGTGCCCGAATTGGCTTGTGAATGATGTATATGCTTTTGTAATATCAGCATCCCCAGCGCCTAACGCTACGCGATTTTGTGCGTATAAATTAAATCGATCGGCTTGTTCGCTGTAATTTGAAGATACAATGATACGATTTGTTGCCTGTAATTCTTCAAGTAGGCGCCATAGTTTGGAAGGCATTAAGCTACCTTCATAAGTATCGGGAGCATCTTTAATATCGATATATACAACCTTCTCAGGGAATGTTTCAAGCAATTTACGCAATGTCACAACTTCTACTTTTTCGTTTTTATATGGATAGTTGCCTTCTAAACATTCAAAGTTTTCTCCGATATTTAACTCGCGTAATTCAGCAAGTGTCAAGTCTTTTACAGAACTAGATACGCCTGTTAGTCGCTCCGTTGATGCATCGTGGAATAAAATAATTTCCTCATCTTTTGTAAGACGGACATCCACTTTAAATCCATCTACACCAGACTGTACTGCTTTTTCAAATGCCAGCATTGAATGTTCCGGTGCTAAATGAGCACCACCGTGATGTGCTAATACAATTGGACGTGTAGAGCTTAGTACGTCTTTATCTTCACGTTTTTGTGGTTTTGCTACTGCTTTTGTCCCTGCCCATACTGCTGCGCTAGCTGCTGCAATGGCAAGTGCGATGTTTGTTTTTTTTCCCATACTTTGTCCTCCTCATACATTACGTATTCCTTTGTGAAGCTTCAATTATACATGTAAGACATAAATAGAGCGCTGTTTTACATGAAACTCGTGAGGAAAAAACACTCTATAGTTTCTATTATAACGGAAAATACTACCTTCTGTCAGCTAAACGCTGTTGCTATCAATTTTCACTGTGTGGTATGCTCATATCAAGAAATGGAGGATTTATATATGATAGAAAGGCAAGGAATCATCGTCTATGTGCATCAGTTAAAGCATGCCAAGTCGCTTCGTAAATATGGTCATGTGCATTATATTTCACGCAAAATGAAGTACGTCGCAATGTATTGCAATCAAGAAGATGTTGACATGCTGAAACAAAAATTACAACGTCTTCCATTTGTGAAAGACGTTGTTGAATCATTCCGTCCGCTATTAAAAACGGAATTTGAGAATGCGAAACCAGATAAGGCAAAGGAATATGACTATAAAATAGGCCTTTAACTATTGCATTGGAGGTATATAGCGACTCATGCGTAAAATACCAATTAAGTATTGATAAAACTGGTTTGTTTCTGAAAAGATAGAAGAATGTTTCACTTCAAGCGTAGTTGCTTTTTTATCGATAGAAGCTAAAGCGTCTGTAAATAATGTTATCCGTTTTGTTGTTTTTTCTGCACTGTAAGGAATTCCTTCACGGCAGATATAAATAGGCATAAATTTGCTTTCTCCTACAGGTTGAAACGCAACGGCTAGTGAGCAAAATGTTTGTTCATTTTTAGTAGACGTAAAGATAAATGCTTCGTGGAAACGTACTTTGTTTGTTTGGATTAGTTCGCATAATTCATATACATCTCCGTAACCTTGACCAAGCTCTATAAATTGTTGAATCATTATGTTTCACATCCTTTCCATACCATATAGTATCACGATGCAGGAGGACAGGCACATGAAATTTGCAGTGAGTTTATTTACAACATTCTCAATCATCGTCGGCGCTATGTTATTTATGCAATACCAAGTGTATTCTAATCAAGACATTCCAACAAATGAAGCGTTTACGTATTCACAAGAAATTGAAATTACGTATAGAGAAGGAAGTCTAGATATCCGTCATCATTTTAAAAATTTACCAAACGATTCACTGGAGATTGTATGGCCCGCATTGGCGACCGATCGAAATTGTTTTTTAGAAACAGAATATAGCTGTGCACGTTTAAGTGAGGATAAGGTAACATTTGAAGCAGGTGAAAATCGCACCCAATCGGTTTCGTATATTATTCCACTTGAAGGCGGATTAACGTCTGAAAAAGTAATTAAAAATGTATATGTATCTTTAAAAAACGGTGATGTAAAATTTTCAACGGTGCATATTTCAACAGAAAGTTCAGTTGCCGGTCAGTGGGTGACGGGATTGCCACTCATTGGTCAGCAATCTTTAGCCCTTGTTAATTATTCAATGTTTAGTGGGAATGGACAAGTTCATGATCTTTATTGGCAACAAACAGGGCTTGCACTACAAAAGAAAACAGACGCATTATCCATTTATGCGAATACCGATATTTCAGCAGAGATAAGCCAAGCTGCAGACGAACTAAATCGTTTAAGTGATGAGCATATCGCCATTATTGCTGGAAATAATATAGAGGTGGAAGCACATCGTATGTTGTTTTTACCGCAGTTATCAGTATTGGCACTACAAAAAGAGGTCATGATGGCACAAGTCGAATCACAATATACATTTGTTGATTCACCATTATGGCTAAAGCACGTTGTTGCTATGTATTTATCAGGTGAGACTTTTGGTACGCCGCGAGCGCAAGAAATCGTGGAAATATTAACGAATCAAATGACAGAAGAACAACTAGTAGATTGGAAAACTCGCCTAAAAGAATTGGAAGGAAGTACCGTTTCGCCAGAGATTTTAGATAAGCAATTATCAGCTGTTCTTGGTACATATACCGAATATTTATCGATGAATGTAGATGCAAAGCAAACGTATCCATTTATGTTCCATGATAAACGAAAAGTGTATGTGAATAGTGTGCTAACAGAAGATATTGATGTTGTTTTATATGAAGGGAAAGTATTATATACAGCAGATCCATTATTACATAGCATTGGTTACACCACATCGCTTGGTCCAAATGGTTATTATGTAAATAGTGACACGCGTATTTTCCGCTTCCCAGAGAATGAACATGGTTTCTATGTATTTAATCAACGTCGTTATAATACGACGACATCACCTCTTTCTGTTGTAGCCGGTACTTACTACATTGAGGAATCATGGTTGCAGCGTTTATTTTTAATTGATTTACAAAAAGATGAGCAATCTATTTATATTACTACAACAGCACAGCAGTAGAAAGTTAGGTGAAGAAGTATGCGCGTTGTAGCGGGCGAGCGAAAAGGTATGCCCCTAAAGGCAATTACTGGTACGACAACAAGACCGACAACAGATAAAGTGAAAGAATCTATTTTCAATATGATTGGGCCATTTTTCGAGGGTGGGATTGCACTTGATTTATTTGCAGGAAGTGGCGGCTTAGGTATTGAAGCGTTAAGCCGTGGGGCAGATAGAGCAATCTTCGTTGAAAAAGATGGGAAGGCTTTCGGCACATTACAAGAGAATATTAAAAAATGTCGTTATGAAGATTATGTAGAAGCATTTCGGACAGATGCCGTTCGTGCTGTAAAAGCACTGTTAAAGCGTGATATTCAAATTGATTATTTATTTGTCGATCCTCCCTATCATAAAAAAGAATATTATGATTTAGTAGAAGTACTTGTACAAGGGGATAAATTAACGGAATATGCGACGATTGTTTGTGAGCACTCGACAGAAATACAGCTCCCAGCAAATTATGGCGCATTTACGTGTATGAGACAAGAAACTTACGGTGGAACGATTGTATCGATTTATCGTAGACAAGAGGGAGAGGGAGAAGCAATTGTCTGAGAAAGTTGCAGTAGTACCAGGAAGTTTTGATCCAATTACCAACGGACACTTAGATATTATTAAACGTGCTGCAGATGTATTTGATGTCGTGTATGTGGCGGTACTGAATAACTCATCGAAGAATCCATTATTTACTGTGGATGAGCGAATTGCACTAATTGCCGAAGTAACCAAACATTTGCCAAATATTCGAATTGAAAGTTCTTCGGGTTTATTAATTGATTATGCTCAGCAAAAAAAAGCACAGGCAATCGTACGTGGCTTACGAGCTGTCTCTGACTTTGAGTATGAGATGCAAATTACATCGATGAACCGCGTACTGGATGAGCATATTGAGACGTTCTTCATTATGACGAAAAACCAATATTCATTTTTAAGCTCCAGTATAGTAAAAGAAGTGGCGAAGTATGGAGGCAAAGTGAGTGAACTCGTGCCGTCCATTGTTGAACGGGCTTTAAAAGAGAAATTTAATGCGGAATGATAAAAAGGCTGCCCTTATAGGGTAGCCTTTTTAAATGAAAATTATCGCATATAGAACCGGAATTGCTACGGAATAGAGTACACGAATCCATGCATAAGTAGAGAGTGGGATAGCAGCTGCTTTTGCGATTACAGCTACTTGCATATGAATACTTAGACTTTGCGTTGTTAAGAATAATGTGACAGCGATGAGTAGCACATTCCCCGTTAATAATGTATGAGCAGCATGAAGCCCGTTCGTCATTTCGAGCGTAGCTGCAAGTAACAATAATTGTTTTGGTGCAAAAATATCGTCTGCAATCGTATAAAGCACGGCATAAATTGTGGCAAAGAAAATAATCGTCGAACCGACAACAAGCACAGTAGGCACACTTTCTTTAATGCTAGATGTAAACGCATTTTTAGGAATGGCGGTAGGTTTTGCATTATTTTTATGTGCTGGCAAGAAGAATAGTAAAATGAGTGAAAATGTATGAAGTAGTATTAAATATTGCCAGCTAAACTGAGTATTCCCCAGCAAATCTTGTCCTACAAAACCAATGACAAACAACGGGCTTGGACAATGGCAAATACCTAAAAGTAATGCAGCCTGCCTTTCTGTAATTTCGTTTCGTTCTTTCAATTGAGCGATGATTGAGGCACCTGTAGGAAAACCACCAAGTGCACTTAATATGTATATTTTTAAATAATAGAAGGGACCATTCAGCGGCAGTGGTGCAGTTAATTTTAACAGCCAGCTTGTCAATATTAAGTAGGTCAGTAAATAGGGAAATAATGCATCCATAAAAAGTGCTATTCCGAAATCTGCTCCTTGATGGGCAACGCCAGGAAAAAGCAGTAGTAACACTAATAGAAGTGTGCAGCAAATTAATTGGAAAATTAAAATTATAGAAATCCACTCTTTTCGATATTTTGTCATCTAAAGTATGAAGTGCTACACTAATATATGCATTATGATGATTGTTTATCGTATGTAAGAAGTAGGAGGTGCTCAAACGTTGAAGAATAGTAAAATTTCTGCATTAATTGTGACCTTTATTTGTATTATTTTGGTGGGCGTCCTGCTGCTCTATCCTTTAGATGTATACGTTATGAAGCCTGGTCATGCATATGATGTTTCAGAATACGTAATGGTTCAAGGTGGTGACGAAGATGATGAAGGGACCTTTAGTTTAATGACGGTATCGATGTCAAAAGCGACGCCACTAATGTATGTATATGCCAAGCTAAAAGATTATTATGAACTATTACCGATGAATCAAGTGCGTCAAAATGAAGAAGATGAAGAAGAATATAATGTACGCCAGTTAAAATTAATGGCAGATTCGCAGTTTAATGCATTGTATGTTGCTTTTTCACGCGCTGGTTTAGAGTATGAAGTAACCTTTCAAGGTGTGTATGTGCTAAATATCATTACAGATGGGGCGGCAGACGGTATATTAAAGCCAGGTGATGAAATTGTAGAAATCAACGGAGAAACGATTGAAAGTCAAGATATGCTTGTAAGGCGCATTGAAGAACAACGCGATGAAGGGCACGATGATATAGAGCTTGTTATTAATCGAAATGACGAATTATTAACAAAAGTCCTCACATTAAAAGAAATTCCGGGTAGTGAAGGAAGAGTGGGGTTAGGGATTATTTTTACAGAAAGTAAATCCATAAAAACGAGTCCAAATGTCAATATTGATACAGAGAGCATCGGTGGCCCATCAGCGGGATTGATGTTTACACTAGGAATATTAAACCAACTGCTTGATGAGGACTTGACAAAAGGTTACAAAATCGCTGGTACAGGTGAAATGTCAGAAGGTGGTATCGTTGGTCGCATTGGTGGTATAGAGAAAAAAGTTGTTGCTGCACATAAGGCAGGAATGGAAATTTTCTTTGCGCCAGATGATGAAGTGACAGCGGAAATGTTAAGTAGAAATCCAAACTATTTGTCAAACTACGAGGCTGCTGTTAAAACGGCAAAAGACATCGGTACGACAATGAAAATCGTACCGGTGAAAACGATCGAAGAGGCATTGCAGTATTTAGACCAACTAGAACCAAAAAACTAAACGCGAATAGGCGGGGTTTTAATATCCTCGTCTATTTTTTGTGGGCTGAATAACTGCATGCCAATCGCATACATGGTTGTTGCTTGAATATCGAGTGTAAGCATGGCGTCTTTTACAGCGGCGACGCGGCTAATGAGCGGTAATTCTATTTGTTTTTTATACGTCGATAAATAATGTTGTCCGTTTTCCGTCATGCCGAGTAAACGGATATAGGTTGGTGTGTCAAAAGCGTGTAATTGTTCTTTTGTAACCCCTGTATAAATATGTGTAAGCATCCGTTGTAGGCGAGTCCATGTATAACGCTTAGATTTTAGTTTCATCATAAATTCAGTGTAGGTATTGCTCGTCTTTGCGTGCTTAATAAGAGCATTTTCAATCCCTTCCTGCACGTCAGCGAAGGCGGTTAATTGTTCAGGTGTATGCCTTAGAATGGCATACTTTAAAAGCGGCCACAGTACTTCCCAAGACATGAATTTTGCGTGTTTAGCTTGCCAATCGCACAGGAGCGTGTAAGGTTTTTCGGGTAAAAAGTGAGACACGTCTTGTCCATCAGATAAAGCTTTTCGAATGCCTGTGGCGCTAGCAATATGTTTTTGGTAATCAACTTCATCGTAATAACCTGCTTCAATCCTCTGAATGGTGACAGCTTGCATCTTGCTTTGTAATGCATTTGCTGCTTCAATGTAATGAAACCCTAAAATATTATTAGGCTGTGATAAATCAATATAATGATTAGGGTAGGTTAACTTTAATGATTCGTAAGCATAATGGAGCGCTTGCGGGTAGCTCATGCCTGTTTTGATTGCTTGTTGAATGAATATATCATACTGAGCGCGATTCGATTCAATCAGTTCAACTGTGTTTAAAAATGGCGTAATGCTACCTTGTTCGCTACCGAAAGCAAATGTGGAGCAACCAATTGCATCGAGCAGTGTAATGGCACCTTTTGCAAAATTGTGAGCTAGAGCTGTACTATATACATAAGGCAATTCAATCACTAAGTCTACACCGCTTGCTAGAGCCATTTTTGTACGTGTCCATTTATCCACAAGAGCAGGTTCACCACGTTGCAAAAACTGCCCGCTCATTACTGCGATAGCGACTTCTGCTTCAGTTACTCGTTTAGCTTCTTGTACATGATGAAAATGGCCATTATGGAATGGGTTATATTCAACAACAAGTCCAACCGCTTGCAAATTAGTCCACCTCCTAGTAAAGTAAATATTTATGTGATAAGCGAGAATAATTTTAAAGCATATATTTATACTGATTATACGGGCGATTTAAACTGGTGACAAGAAATTATCTTGACATCTATTTTTGTAAGCTATATAATCTACAGTGTTGTCTCGAGGTGATTAACGAATGAAGTGGTCAATTCATCAATTATCGAAGTATCGCCAAAATGGGATGCCGATTGATGCTGAAGTACAATTGGATGAAGTGAAGGATCGCAACAAGGACATTCGCCGCATTTCACCCGTTCATGTAAAAGGGCTTTGTACTTTTGGTGCATCGCAAATGACTTGTCAATTTACGCTTGAAGCGACATTAACACTTCCATGTGCTCGCACGTGGGAAGATGTTGAATATCCTATCAACGTTGAGACAACTGAAGTTTTCAGTTGGATTGACGAAGAGAAGCGTGGGGATGTTGATGGCGATATCCATTATATCGATGGTGAAGTCATTGACATGAAGCCAGTGCTAGAAGAGCTAATACTTTTAGAGATTCCGATGCAAGTATTCAAAGAGGATACCGAAGGACAAGTGCAAGGCGGGAAAAACTGGTCATATTCAACAGACGAAGATGAAGCGATTAAACGTGAATCTGACGAACCAAAATTGGATCCAAGACTGGCTGCTTTAGCTAAGTATTTTGATCAAACAGATGAATAGATAATCTGTAAGGAGGTGCCAATAATGGCTGTACCATTTAGAAGAACTTCTAAAACTGCAAAAAGAAAGCGTCGTACGCATTTCAAATTATCTGTACCTGGCATGGTAGCTTGCCCAAACTGTGGTGAAGCTAAATTAGCTCACCGTGTTTGTAAAGCATGCGGACAATACAAAGGTAAAGAAGTAGTAGCGAAATAATTCAGTATTTACGCTATATCAAGGTGATATAAGAGGCCATGGCTCTTATATCACCTTTTTCTTTTGGTTATATTATAATTTGGGTATATGTTGGCGTGATGGTTGGGGAAGTAAATGGAGGGGGAGAGAAGCCCTTTATTTTAACAAAATATCACTGAGCTTTCTTTTTTTATAACAAATTTAGCGAATATTCGCATAGTTGTGTTGTCAAATCTGTACGAATTAGGCTACCATTAAAGGACGTTTACTAGCGCAAAGATTATAAAGGGGATGACAGAAGTGGCTTATTTAATTGAAAAAAACGATGGGATTTTAATATTTACTATCGATCGTGAAGAAAAGCGGAATGCGGTTAATGATGAAGTGATGGATGGCTTAAAAGAGGTCATTACATATGTAAAAGAACATAATGATGTACGTTTTTTAGTGATAACAGGTGCTGGCGATAAATCGTTTTGTTCCGGTGGAGATTTATCTGTGTTTCACGAATTAGAAACAGAAGAGCAAGCATTCGGTATGTTAAGTAAAATGGCGAATATTTTGTATGAATTAGCTACATTACCAGTGCCAACAGTAGCGTTAATTAATGGTACAGCGGTTGGCGGTGGTTGTGAAATTGCCACAGCTTGTGATTTCCGTTTAATGGCTTCTCATGCGAAAGCTGGATTTATTCAAGGGACTTTGGCGATTACCTCTGGCTGGGGTGGTGGTACATATTTATTTGAACGTGGATTACGTCATGACCGTGCATTAAAAATGTTAGTGGATGCTAAACCGTACGATGCGCAAACATTGTATGAAATCGGCTGGGCAATGCGTGTTTACTTTGAAGGAACGAAGGAAGAGGCGCTTGGTGATTTTATCGAACATATGAGTAACATTCATCCATCTGTACATCAAGCTTATAAAGAAATTGAGCTTCGTAAATGGCGTGAACGCAATATGTACGGTCGCATTATGGAGGAAGTGCGTACATGTGCGAAGTTATGGGAGAGTGAAGCACATCACGAGGCGGTTAATAGCTTCCTAACGAAATCAAAAAAATAATGCACTAGATGGATTGTCTCTAAAAAGAAGGAGGCAATTCATTTTTTTATTCTAATTTTTTACCCGATGCATATAGTAGTAAAAAATGCGAGGTGAACAAGTTGGGAGAAAAAAGACGTAAAGACCAATGGACGGCAGTGGATGATGAAAAACTAGCAGAAATTGTGATTGGTTATGTCCAAAATGGCAAGACACAATTAGAAGCATTTTCGCGTGCTGCAGAAGTGCTGGGGCGTACAAAGCAGGCTTGTGGTTTCAGATGGAATAAGACGCTTAGGTTACAATATGGACATGTGTTAGATAATGTCCGGAAGCGTCCTAAACAAATGATGCGTAGCCACTTAAAACTAGCGCTAACAAATTTTGAAGAATTAACAGAAGCGTATAATACGCTTGATTTAAAATATCGTGAATTACAGGCTGAGTATGATAAAATGTTAAAATGGTTACATCAAGGGACTAGTTTTTTAAATAAAGAAGTTGGACAATAATGAACAGCAATCACATATCTCGAAAGTTAAGGAATTATCCCTTATAATGATGAGAAGGTCTGTTTTATAAGTGAGAAAAGTAGCGATTTCAACAGATGTGAGCGCTACTTTTATTTCTCGTTAACGGGCACCCACCTCCCTTTCTTGATTTTCTTAAGCCTTGAGGTGGGCGGCTTGTACCGATCCCTTCGCTTTCAGTACAGATAAACTATTTCCTGTTACTGGGGGATAAAAGAACATGTGTGGTCGGAAAAATTGTACAATACTGTTATTCAACTTACTATAGTATGATATGAAGTATGAGACTAATAAGTTTAAGGTGGGGTAGCAGGTGACAGTTCAAATTATTGGAGGCGGTGCTGTTGGCTTGCTGATGGCAAGCTTCTTTTCGGAAAAAAACATACACGTCGAGATCGTCTCTCAGCGTAGTGAACAATGTGAAGCATTATGTACATATGGATTAGTTCGAAAAGGGAGAGCGGGTGAGGAGGAAAGGTTTTCGGTAGGAGGCACGACGCAAATCGCGGAGACTCCAGAGCTTGTTATTATTGCCACGAAATATAATGCACTTGCTCATGTTTATCCACTCCTCACACGATTGCCGACAACGGTTCCTTTGTTATTTCTTCAAAATGGTTTAGCTCATTTCGAAGAAGCGTTACACTTACCGCATTTACACATCGCATTTGGTAGTGCTCAATTTGGTGCGCAACGAGAAAATGATTATACGGTGATGCATAAAGGAATAGGTGTTTTAAAGGTAGCGTTAGCACGTGGAGCTGTTGAAAAATTTGCTTATATCGATGAGCTACAAGGGGAGTTATTACCTATTCAACATGAAATGGATGCGGAAAAAATGTTATTAGAAAAAGCGCTCCTAAATTGCTTTATTAATCCGTTAACCGCTATATTAAAAGTGAAAAATGGGGAATTAATCACAAATGCTCATGCCTATTCATTGCTTGAAACATTATACGAGGAATTGATGACGGCATTTCCGAGCGTTCGGTCGCAATTTCCGTTTGATTGTGTAAAAGTTCTGTGTGAAAAAACAGCTACGAATACTTCTTCTATGCTAGCTGATAGACTAGCGGGCCGCAAAACAGAGGTCGATACGATTGTAGGGGCGATTTTAGCGAAAGCAGCACGAAATCAACAGCAGATTCCAACGTTATATACGTTGTATGAAATGATCAAGGCGTTAGAACAGGTGGAGAGTGGTGATAAAATGTGAAAACATTTATTGAAGCGGTAGGTGGCGTTATTCTCATTTGCCCGCTTGTAGCATTAATACTAACATTTATCATTTGTAGGAAGATGCGTATAAAAAAAGTACATGCGGTCGGATTTGCTGCGGATGTCACAACATTTATTTTGTTTTTCTCTGTTCCGCTCGCTTTTTATAGCATTTGGGAGAAATCTTTGTTTTTGTCGATCGTTATTGTTGCATTACTTATTGCGATTAGCTTTACATATGTCGATTGGCGAACGAAAAAGGAAATTGACGTGCCGATTTTATTGAAAAAGATATGGCGTGTTTATTTTATACTATTGAGTGCGATGTATTTAGGGGCTTGGGTCATTGGTCTCTCAGTAAATATTATGGAATATCTAGCGGCACCATAAGGCAAAAATGTTTTCGCGAGCAGGTAAAACATATACAATAATACATATATATAAAGTAAAAATATACTAGCATAGTAAACTGAACCGTTAGACGATGCAAACCATGCATAGTTGAGTTAGAAAGTAGAGGCGTTTATTTCATGAAGCTGGAGCAAATTTCATTACCAGTGAACAATGAAGTGTTAGCGGATTATTGGAATCAGGAAGCTAATATCCATTCATTTTTTGCGTATCCATTTGAAAAAGATTCGTTTGCAAAACGTGTAAATACGATACATAAACAGTCCTATAAACGAGAGGCTTTAGTACAAGTGATTCGTTCTTATATGGAGCGCTTTGGTGTATCAAAACAAGCAGAAAAACATTTGCAGGAGCTGGAAGAAGGGGCATTTGCCGTTGTTGGTGGGCAACAAGCAGGTGTATTCACAGGGCCTTTATACTCAGTTTATAAAGCGATAACGGTTATTTTGTTGGCAAATGAACAACGGCAAGCATTGAATCTACCAGTTGTACCGGTTTTTTGGATTGCTGGAGAAGACCATGATTTAGAAGAGATTAATCATACATTTACCGCTGTAGAGGGAGCGCTTAAAAAGCGTGGATACAGTAAACGTTCAAATAAAAAAACGATGGCATCAACAACGATAATCGATCATGAGGCGATGGAGCAGTTGATTAAAACTGTTTTTGAAGATTATGGTGAAACAGCATATACAGAGGCGTTACTTCATGAAGTATTGGAAGCGAGTCGTTATAGCCAAACATTTACAGATTTCTTTGCGACATTAATGAATCGTTTATTTGCGGAATACGGGCTATTAATGATTGATGCAGCGTATGAGCCATTGCGTGAATTAGAAAGTGATTATTTTGAGCGCTTAATTGAACATAATGAAGAAATTGCGCAAGTTGTAGTGGCGCAAGAGCAAGTGCTACAAGCAGCGGGCTATGGGAAGCCAATTGAGGCAACTAGTCAAAATGCCAATTTATTTTATGTAAAAGACGGTGAGCGCTTTTTACTAGAAAGAAAAGATGGGTATTTTGTCAATGCTTTAGCACAGCTAAAATTGACAAAAGAAGAGCTGTTACACATAGCAAAACATACGCCAGAAAAATTAAGTAACAATGTGGTCACAAGACCGTTAATGCAAGAAATGGTATTACCTGTTTTGGCATTTGTTGGAGGTCCAGGTGAACTAGCATATTGGGCAACTTTAGGACGAGCATTTAGCACATTAAATCTTGAAATGCCTATTTTTGCACCGCGCTTGAACATTTCGGTTGTGACACGTAAAGTTCAACCGTTACTCGAGTTACATCAATTAACGTTTGAAGATGTTGTAGCGGGGAAAGCGACTAAAGCGAAAGAGCAATTTATTGCCAGTGTGCAAGATGAGCAAGTCATTGCGCAAGTGGAAGACATGCAAGAGGCACTGCTTGAGCAATATAAGTTAGTATACACTCAGTTAGCTAATAATGATTTACAACTTGATCAAACGATTGAAAAGAATAAAGCGTATCATATTAAACAATTTGCTTATTTGAAAAATAAAATCTCAGAGCAAACGCTGCAGAAGCATAGTGTAGCGATTCGTCAATTTAATATAATGAATGCTGAAATTTTTCCGAATGATAGCTGGCAAGAACGAATATTTAATCCTTATCAGTTAATGAATCAGTATGGACCGACATTTGTAGAAGATTTAATGGAATTACCACTCAATATATGTCCTGAACATTATGTAGTAATATGTTAATAAAAAACAGTTATCTCGAAAGTGAGGTAACTTTTTTTTATGACCATTTTAGTATTTTGGGTAAATGGAAATAAGGTCTAAATTCCCGAATCCCTGTAATGGCGAGGGAAAGGCGGGAATTTAGTGGTAGAAAGTGGGGGGATGTGGTACATTATTAACTAAAGTAGGGGTGAGTAGTATGTTCATGGGAGAATATCAACATTCGGTTGATATGAAAGGACGTTTAATTGTTCCCGCGAAATTTCGTGAGCTGTTAGTTGACACTTTTGTCATTACGCGCGGACTTGATAACTGTCTTTTTGGCTACCCTATGGATGAATGGCGAAAACTCGAAGAAAAATTAAAAGGACTTCCGATGACAAAAAAAGATACACGTGCATTTACACGTTTCTTCTTTTCAGGAGCAACTGAAGTAGAAATAGATAAGCAAGGTCGTATTAATATCCCAACAACACTCCTTACACATGCAAACATTACAAAGGAATGCGTCATTATTGGGGTGGCGACGCGTATTGAAATTTGGGCTAAAGAGGCTTGGGAACAATACTTTAAGCAATCTGAGGAATCCTTTAATGAAATTGCAGAAAATATGGTAGGCTTGGATTTTTAATGAAGCCCAAAGGAGTAAGTTTTTATGTTCGATCATACAACCGTGTTATTAAAGGAAACTGTTGATGGGTTGGACATCAATCCCGATGGTATCTATGTTGATTGTACACTAGGTGGTGCAGGTCATAGTGAGTATTTAGTAAAACAGTTATCGCCACAAGGTCGCCTCATTTGTTTTGATCAAGATACGACGGCGATTGAAAATGCACAAATTCGCTTAGCCGATTATTTGGATCGTGTAATTTTTGTACATTCAAATTTCCGATATTTGAAAGATGAATTGTACAAGCTGAATATTCATAAAGTAGATGGCATTTTATATGATCTTGGTGTATCATCACCGCAACTTGACACACCAGAACGAGGATTTAGTTATCATCATGATGCGCCACTTGATATGCGTATGGATCAAACTGCGGAGTTAACGGCAGCTCATGTTGTGAATGAATGGTCATATGAGGATTTGGTTCGTATCTTTTTCCGTTATGGCGAGGAGAAGTTTTCCAAGCAAGTAGCGCGTAAAATCGAAGAGGCAAGAAAGAAAGCGCCAATCGAAACGACAGGGCAATTAGTGGAGCTCATAAAAGAAGGCATTCCAGCAGCAGCCCGGAGAAAAGGCGGGCATCCTGCAAAGCGTATTTTCCAAGCGATTCGTATTGCGGTAAATGATGAGTTAGGTGTAGCGGAAGAGTCGCTAATCGACGCAATTGAGTTATTAAAAGTGGGCGGACGCATAAGTGTCATTACATTCCACTCTTTAGAAGATCGCTTATGCAAAACGATATTTAAGGAAGCGTCTTCATTACCGGAGCTTCCACCAGGTTTACCGATTATTCCGGATCATATGAAACCAACATTGAAATTAATAACACGAAAGCCGATTTTACCATCAGAAGAGGAGTTAATAGCAAATAATCGTTCACGCTCAGCGAAGTTAAGAATTGCTGAAAAAATAAACGATAAAGGACGTGACTAAATGGCAGTTCGAGTTAGACAACAAACTTATATTCAACAACCGTCAATGCCGGAACAGCCACAGCAGCAACCGTCGCCTCAAAAGCAGAAAAAAGCTGATAAACCGTCATTGATTACAGGGAAAGAAAAAGTGCTATACATAACTTTTGTTATTGTGGTGGCATTGTTCGCCGTATCTATTTTGCATAAGCAAGGACAAATTCAAACGACGACGATGGAAATACAAAAGCTTGAATCAGAAATTCAAGAAGTCACAAAGCAAAATGTAGAGTTAAAAGTACAAGTAAGTGAACAATCAACTCATGAACGCATTTGGGAAAAAGCGAAAGAGCTAGGCTTAACATTGAATGGGAAAAATGTAAAGGTTGTGTCAGGGGAATGAAAAAGCTCAAATTTCGCTTTCAATTAGGAGCCTTTCTAATGTTTTGTATATATGGAGGGCTCTTTTTCCTATTGTTTTGCCGATTCTTTTATATTCAAACAACGGGCGAAGTACTGGGGCATAATTTACAAGCCGAGGCGGCAAATAAATATGCACGTGAAACCGTATTAACGGCAGAACGCGGACGGATTTTAGATCGCAATGACAATGTCATTGCGGAAGATACGCTTAGTTATCGTTTAATTGCTGTGGTGCGTGAATCTGCTACAACGAATCCAGAAGAACCACGCCATGTGGTAGATCCCCGTGAAGCAGCACGGATTTTGGCTCAATATATTAGCTGGGATGAAGAGAAAATATATGCACAATTAACGAAAGATGGCGATCCACCACCGTATCAAGTTGAATTTGGTTCGGCTGGGCGAAACATTAGCCATGACGTAAAAGAGGCGATTGAAGAGCATGATTTGCCGGGCATTATTTTTGTGAGTGAAAAAAAACGGTATTATCCCAATGGTTCCTTTGCGGCCCATTTAATTGGTTATGCGGTAAAAGAAGAACAAAAAGATGGTACTTTTAAAACGGTCGGTCGAATGGGTCTTGAGAAAACGTATAACGAAGAATTGACTGGTGAAGACGGTAAAATCGTGTATGATAGTGATATTTTTGGTTATTTGTTAGCCAATAGTGAAAAGACAATCCAACCAGCAAAAGATGGTAATGATGTTTATTTAACGCTTGATAAGACAATTCAAAATTTTGTAGAAGACGCGATGAATCGTGCAGATGAACAATATAATCCTGAATCGATGGTAGCAGTAGTAGCTAATCCAAAGACAGGTGAAATACTAGCAATGTCAGAGCGGCCAACATTTAATCCAGATACACGTATAGGGATTGACACAAACTGGCTGAATGATGTGGTAGAAGAAGTATTAGAGCCTGGGTCAACGATGAAAATATTTACGCTAGCAGCAGCCGTGGATTCCGGTAATTGGCATCCAAATGCAAAATTTCAATCTGGTTCGTATACACTTTATGACCGCACAATTCGTGACCATAATAGTGTAGGATGGGGAACGATAACGTATTTAGAAGGCTTTCAACGCTCTTCTAATACAGCGATGGCACATATGTTGAAAATTATGGGTAGTGAGACGTATTTAGAATATGTAAATCGCTTTGGATTTGGGCAGAAGACAGGCATTAACTTGCCAAACGAAGCGACAGGTACCATTTTAACGAAAAACCCGATTGACCGCGTGACAACAACATACGGGCAAGGTTCAACCGTAACACCGATTCAATTAATGCAAGCGATGACAGCAATCGCGAATGACGGAAAAATGATGCAACCGTATGTTGTGGATAAAATTGTTGATTCGAATACAGGTGAAGTCACATATAATCAAGAACCTGTAGTAAAAGGTGAACCGATTTCTGCAGAGACAGCACAGCAAGTTCGGGAGATTTTAGCCTCAACCGTTACGTCAGAAAATGGGACAGCAAAGCGATATGCCATTGAAGGATATGAGGTAGCAGGAAAGACGGGAACGGCCCAAATCCCAAAAGAACGAGGTGCAGGATACTACTGGGGGAACCATCAATATATTTACTCATTTTTAGGTATGGTACCGGCTAATGATCCACAACTCATTATGTATGTAGCAGTGAAACGTCCGCAGATGAGTAACTCTATATCGGGAGCGGAGCCTGTTTCGCAAGTATTTAACTCTGTGATGGAAAATAGCTTAAAATATTTAAATATTAACCCTGATAATACAGTCGAAGCACAAATGGTAGCAGTGCCAAACGCGATAGAGCAAAATGCAGAGGCAGTTCAACTACAGTTAAGTAATGACGGTTTAATGCCGATTATTATTGGTGAAGGTGGGACGGTTATTGACCAATACCCAAAGGCAGACACACCTTTGTTAAAAGGGGGCATTGTCTTTTTAAAAACAGAAGGTGCGGTCACATTACCATCCTTTACAGGTTGGTCACTAAGAAATGTACTCGTCTATAAAACGATGTCGGATGTACCAATCGAAATCGTTGGTGAAGGCTATGTCTATAATCAAAGTGCTTCTGCTAATACGATTATCGTAGATTCTTCGCCGATTGTCGTAAAACTACGAACACCGGAAGAAAGTTATACGATTCAAGAATTACACGAAGAGGAAAATCCGTTACCACAAGATTAGTACTACGTTGAAGTGATTAATGATCGTATAGTTTGAATACACGCTTCGTTTATAACATAGGTTGTTATTAAAAACGGAGCGTGTTGTGGAATGAAATGGATTTTTAAACAAACGAGAGGGCGTTTAAAAATCATTATTATTTGTTTGTTATTGTATGGTTTTGCGGTACTAGCTCGGCTCTTTTATGTACAAATTATACAACATGAGGAACTCACAGAACTGGCTAAGGCAAACTGGGATAGGGAGATTCCATTCCAGGAAGAACGCGGTGATATTACAGATCGTAACGGAGAAGTAATTGTGACAAACAAACTTGCACCGACACTGTATTTTATGAATGCACAAAATCCAGACATCGACCTGGTTGCTAATCAACTGGCAGGAGTCCTAAATACAGATGAACAGGCATTGCTTGAAAAACTATCGAAAAGGGCTTATTTAACGAAGCTTGCACCTGAAGGGAAAAATATCACAACGGAACAAGCTGAAGAAATTCAAAAAATGCAAATTGATGGGCTTTATAGTGGTGTAGATTATGTCAGGCATTATCCGTACGGTACGCTATTAGCAAGGCTACTTGGCTTTACCGGATATGATGCGCAAGGATTAGCTGGTATCGAATATCAGTATAATCGTGTGTTAACAGGTGACCCTTCTGCCATTCGGCTATTTACAGATGCCAGAGGAAATGCCATGCCCCAAACGCAAGATGAATGGAGGCAAGGAGACGGCGGCGCAACAGTTGAATTAACCGTTGATGTGGCATTGCAGCAAGTCGTTGAACGCGAATTATCACAAGCGATGGAGCAATATAATGCAGATCAAGCGCTTGCCTTAGCGATGAATCCGAATACAGGCGAAATTTTAGCGATTGCTTCATATCCGACGTATGACCCAACGGCTTATCAAGAAGTAGATAAGTCCATTTATAATCGTAATTTACCGGTATTTATGACATATGAGCCTGGTTCCACATTTAAAATTATTACACTAAGTGCTGCGGTCGAAGAAAAGGTTGTGGACCTAAAAAAGGATACCTTTTATGACCGGGGTTTTACAATAGTAGAAGATACACGTCTGCGTTGTTGGAAACGAGAAGGACATGGTCATCAAACATTTTTAGAAGTAGTAGAAAATTCATGTAACCCAGGATTTATTGAAATGGGACAGCGAATTGGATCAGATAAGTTACTGGAGTACATTCATAAATTTGGTTTTGGTAAACAAACTGGCTCTAACATTGCTGGAGAAGCAAGCGGGATTTTGTTTTCAAAAGAAGGATTTGGTCCTGTTGAAAGTGCGACCACATCATTTGGTCAAGGTGTTTCAGTCACGCCCATTCAGCAAGTACAAGCGGTAGCTGCTGCCATCAATGGTGGGACGTTGTATACGCCTTATATTGTCTCGAGAGTACTAGATTCGAGCGGTGATGTATTGCTGGAAAACAAACCGACAGCTAAAGGGAAAGTAGTGAGCGAGGAAACATCGAAAATCGTACGTGAAGCGCTTGAATCTGTTGTAGCAAATGGCTCAGGTAGACAGGCATATCGGGATGGCTTACGTGTCGGAGGCAAAACAGGTACGGCACAAAAGGTTGAAAATGGTCGTTATAAAGACGGGGATTATATTGTGTCGTTTATCGGATTTGCGCCAGCAGACAATCCGGAGATTTTAGTCTATGTAGCAGTAGATTCACCAAAATCGCATTTACAATTCGGTAGCGTTATTGCAGCACCAATCGTAGGGCAAATCATTGAAGAAGCCGCATCGATTTTGCAAATTGAAAGTGCGGATGCAGAAAATCAATTGCCTAAAAAATATGTCTGGGGTGATGAGCTAACAGAGCGTGTTCCAGATTTTACCGGGCAAACAATGGAAGAAATTATTGAACAGCAATATGTGTACAGGATTGAATGGCATGGTGAAGGAAACGAAGTCATTGAACAATTACCAGAAGCAGGTGAACTAGTTAAACAAGACGGGATTATTCACTTATATTTATCGAATTAGTCCTTTCAAAATAGCGGTAAAACAACTATTATAGTGAAGGATGTTTACACATTTAATAGGATATTTAAAGGAGATTTCTTATGAATTTGGCAACAACGGCGACCATTTTAGCTACATCTTTTATTTTGACCGTTATTTTAGCGCCGATTGGTATTCCGATGCTACGGCGCCTAAAGTTTGGTCAAAGCATTCGGGAAGAAGGTCCACAATCGCATATGAAAAAAGCGGGAACGCCAACGATGGGTGGAATCATTTTTCTACTGTCCATCATTACAACAACGATTGTTTGTGGGCTTTTATTTAATGTATTTACAACACATACCGTTGTTTTACTGCTTGTTTTTGTAGGGTTTGGGCTAATAGGATTTTTAGATGACGGAATTAAAGTGATTTTTAAGCGGAATTTAGGGCTCACGTCATTACAAAAATTAATCGGGCAAATTGCGATTGCGATTGCAGCATTCCTGTTATTACGTTTAGGTACATTTGAGACGACGATTGCAATTCCCTTTACGGAGTTGCAGTTTGAACTCGGATCATTGTATATTGCCTTCTTAATCTTCTGGCTTGTTGGTTTCTCTAATGCAGTCAATTTAACCGATGGGCTAGACGGGCTCGTTGCAGGAACAGCATCAATTGCTTTTGCGGCATTTGGTGTGATTGCATTATTTAATGAGCAAACGGATATTGCACTATTTTCATTTGCCGTAACAGGCGCATTACTTGGATTTTTAGTTTTTAATGCGAACCCAGCAAAAGTGTTTATGGGGGATACAGGCTCCCTTGCATTAGGTGGCGCATTAGGCATGATTTCGGTATTAGTAAAGCAAGAGTTGTTATTGCTGCTGATTGGATTAGTGTTTGTCATCGAAACACTTTCCGTTATATTGCAGGTAGGGAGTTTTAAACTGCGTAAAAAGCGAATTTTTAAAATGAGTCCTATTCATCACCATTTCGAATTATCAGGATGGTCTGAATGGAAAGTTGTAATCGTATTTTGGTCAACAGGGCTTATTATGGCATTAATTGCAGTCTTATCGGAGGCGTTATGATGAAGGAGTATACAGCATTACAACATAAAAAAGTATTAGTACTTGGTTTAGCGAAAAGTGGTGTTGCAGCAGCAGAGCTTTTACATGAGTTAGGCGCATTTGTAACGGTAAATGATGCCAAACCATTTGATGCAAACCCTGAAGCACAAGGGTTATTAACAAAAGGGATTACGGTTATTTGTGGGCGCCACCCAGAGGATTTACTAGATGAAGGATTTGAACTCGTTGTAAAAAATCCGGGTATTCCATATAGTAACCCGATTATTGCCGATGCGATTCGTCGGGAGTTACCAGTAATTACAGAGATGGAACTTGCCTATTTAGTAAGTGAAGCACCATTTATTGGGATTACGGGTACAAATGGAAAAACGACAACAACGACATTAATCTTTGACATGCTTGAAAAAGGGAAGCTTCATCCGTTAATCGCAGGGAATATTGGAACGGTTGCCTGTGGTGTAGCGAAGGAGGCAACATTAGACAACGTCATCGTCACAGAGCTTTCATCATTCCAGTTAATGGGGACACGTACATTTAAGCCGCGCATTGCGATTTTAACGAATTTGTACGATGCACATCTTGATTATCACGGCACGTTTGAAGAATATGCGAATGCAAAGTTTGGTGTAACGCGTAATCAAACGGCGGAAGATTTCTTTATCTTCAATAATGACCAAGAAGTGGTGCGCCAATATGCGGCGCAATCGAACTCACAGAAAATACCATTTACAACAAATGGTCGTGCGGAAGAAGGAATTAGTGCCGATGAGCAAGTCATTTACTGGAACGGAGAGCCTATTTTAAACCGTGATGAAATTGCATTGCCTGGGAAGCATAATTTAGAAAACATTTTATGTGCAGTAGCTGCTTGCTTGCTACATGGTTGTGAGATAGAAGCAATTAAAGACGTACTGGCAACATTCGCTGGTGTTCGTCATCGCTCTCAATTTGTACGTGATTGGAAGGGGCGCAAAATTTACAACGATTCGAAAGCAACAAACTGCCTAGCCACAAAGAGTGCATTAGATGCATTTAACAAACCGACTATACTGCTTGCAGGTGGATTAGATCGCGGTCATTCATTTGAAGAGTTACGGGAATCAATGGGGGATGTAAAGGCGGTTGTAGCCTTCGGTGAAACGGGCTTACGCTTTATCGAATTCGCGAAATCTTGTGGTGTTAAAGAAACGGTTGCAGCAACAAATGTAGAAGATGCCGTTGTCTACGCAGCCAACCTTTCAACAGAAGGGGACGTTATTTTATTATCACCTGCATGTGCGAGTTGGGACCAATATGATAGTTTTGAGATTCGCGGAGATGTATTTATCGATTGTGTGATGAAGTTAACTTAATACTGTAGGAAAGGATTTTTTCGCTGATTTTATATAGACGTTTGTTTGTAGGAAGTGCGCTGTTACTGACGTTAATTGGTATAGTCTTTATTTATTCAGCGAGTGCCTATTGGAGTGAAGTACATTATGCAGATGATTTGCCGTTTTACGTCAAGCAGATGATGTATTTTGCATTAGCCCTTGTTTGTTTTACGATTGTGAGTCGTAGCAAGTGGTTACTAGATGAAAAATGGTGGTTTCTGCTATATGTACTCTCCATTGTTTTATTAATCGCTGTACTAATTCCTGGGATTGGTGTATGGCGAAATGGCTCACGAAGCTGGCTAGGTATTGGACCATTGACATTCCAGCCAGCTGAGTTTGTCAAAATTACAACACTCGTATATTTAAGTATCGTTCTTGCGAAGTGGAAACGTGGCGAACGCATTATTAAGCTAAAACATTTTATCGTTTTGCTATTACCGATTGCTCTTATTATGATGCAACCGGATTTTGGGTCAGCCTTTATTTTAATTGTTGCTACATTTATCCTATTTTTCATCGCAAATTATCCAATCAAGTTTTATGCACTATGTATTATGCTTGGTATAACAGGAATTGTTGTGTTAATTTTGTCTGCACCATACCGACTTGCCCGTATTCAATCATTTTTAGATCCGTGGCAAGATCCTTTAGGTAAGGGATTTCAGGCAGTTCAATCGTTAATGGCCATTGGACCTGCTGGATTATTCGGACATGGTTTTTTAAAAAGTAGACAAAAATACTTATATTTACCAGAGCCGCAAAACGATTTCATTTTTTCAATTTTGTTAGAAGAAACGGGTTTCATAGGTGGACTTTGTATTGTATGTATTTTTGCGTGCTTTTTATATAGTGGGTATAAATTAGCTACTCATGCCATCTACGTACGCCATTTTTATATCATTAGTGCACTTGTTTCAATGATTGCTGTACAGGCTGCCTTAAATATAGGGGTAGTCATTGGACTGCTACCTGTTACAGGGGTCACACTGCCTTTTATTAGTTATGGTGGTACATCATTAATGATTTTATGGCTTACAGTTGGAATTATCTACTTATTTGGAGCTACGACAGAGGAAGAGAGAGGAGCAGCATGGAAAAAGTAATTGACTTGGAAGATCGCATACCAACATTTCGGCAAAAACGACGAAAAAGAACGAACTTTAAATTTATATTATTAACGACTATTTTCCTCTTCCTTTTGCTCCTGCTTTTGTATTTTCAATCGCCATATAGCGAAGTGAAAACAATTGATATTTCAGGACATACACTAGTCGATCGTACATATTATGAGGAATTGTCTGAAATAAAATTAGGAGACTCCATGTGGGGGATTGATGGTAAGGAAATCGAAGCTAAAATGGAAGCACTTGATTGGGTGAAAAAAGTAAGTGTACAACGGAAATGGCTAACAACTGTCGTGATTGAAATTGAAGAATGGAAAAAAGTAGCCTATTTAGCAAAAGATAATACATTTTATCCAATGCTCGAAAATGGTGTTTTATATGAAGAAGCAAATGAATTGTTGCCGATCGATGCCCCCATTTTCTTGGCATTTAATGATGAAGATTTGCGTAAGCGGCTATTAAAAGAATTAGCAAAGCTAAAACCGGAAGTGCTCGCACTCATTTCGCAAATTAATGCGACTTCTTCTGCTTCAGATCCTTATGCGATTACATTATTTATGAATGATGGCTATGAAGTGCGAGCAGATATTACATCACTTGCGAGTAAGTTGAATTATTATCCTTCTATTATTGCACAAATTGAAAATGAAGAACAATTTGAAAAGGGGATTATTGATATCGAAGTAGGGTCATACTATCGACCGTATACAGAGGAATACACAGCCATTAACTTCGAAGAAGATGTAGGAGAACAGGATGTGATGGAAGATGAAGAACAATCCTCACAATAAAAGGAATGTGCTTTGGAATCGAAAATATTTTGTGATTTTAGTCGTCTGTATTATTACGGGCTTTATCATAGGATACTCCTATAATTTATCAAAAGATAATCGCCAGACAGGTTCGGTTTCTAGTCTTTATGTGCAACAAGGTGACACCTATCGTGAAGAGCTCATTGCACAGCAAGAACGCAATAAAGAGCTTGCAGAGGAATTAGATACACTGCTTCAAACGATCCGAAACTATGAAAAAGAATTTGCAACAAATGAAGGGCAATACGAATCGTTAGTAGAAGAGGCCGAACGATTACGTATTCTATTAGGTGAACTGCCTGCGGTGGGGGAAGGCATAGCGATTACATTACGTGATAATGCTTATACGGGCATGACGAATCCGAATGATTATATTGTACACGAAAGCCATATATTTTCTGTCATTAACGAGTTGAAAATCTCTGGTGCAGAAGCGATTGCGATTAATGGACACCGATTAAAAACAAATTCGTATATAAGTTGCAATGGACCTGTTATTACGATTGATGGAAGTCAGTATCCAGCGCCGTTTGTTGTGGAAGCAGTTGGGAATCGAGAAACATTAACTGCGGCGCTTGAAATTGAAGGTGGGGTAGTAGACCAGCTATTAAGTGATCATATCGTCGTAACGGTAGAAAAGAAAGAACAAGTCTTGATGCCTTCTATTGCGAAAGGGAATTCTTAGGAGGTATTAGATGACGAAGAAAATGTATATTCATATTACAATTATTTCTTTCATTATCGGATTGATGCTTGCAGTTCAATACAATACGGTTCAAAGCCCTGAAAAAAAAGAAACGACCGATGTTTGGGAAATTCGTCAAGATTTATCAGATGAAAAGAAGCTGCATTCAGAGTTGTTGACTAACATTAGACAAGCTCAGGATATCGTTCGTAAATATGAGGATAAAGAGCTAGGTAATCCCGAGGCCATTTTAGCGCAGACCGTAGAAGATTTACAAGAAGCGGCAGGTCTTAAAGAAGCAACAGGTCCAGGAATAACGATTAGCATTACCCCTTCACCTGAATTAATAGCATTCGGTTATGAAATAAGTGAAATCTCACCATCATTGTTAATTCGTCTCGTGAATGATATTTATCGTTATAAAGGACACTATATTGAATTAAATGGACAACGGGTTATTCATTCTTCCGCTATTCGTGATATTAACGGAAAAACAACGGTCGGTAGCGTACCTATTGGAAAAACGAACGTTGAGATGGTTGTGATTACAGAAACGGAAGAAGAAGCTGCAAAGTTGTACAACCATTTAATGGCATCGTCATTTATGGATGAATTTTTCATTGATAATATGATGCTAACGGTAGAGCAACCAGAAGCTACACTGACAGTTCGTGCAACAGATATGGATATTCGTAACACCTATTTAACAGAACATAAAGGGGATTAGAATATGTGGTTACCACTACTAGGATTAATTTTAGGGATTGCACTTGGCATCTTAACCGATATTCAAATTCCTGCTGTGTATGAAAATTATTTATCCATTGCGGTACTTGCGGCGCTTGATACAATGTTTGGTGGCATTCGTGCACAGTTGCAGCAAGTATACGATGATAAGGTATTTATTTCAGGCTTTTTCTTCAATATTGCGCTTGCGGCAGGGCTTGCCTTTTTAGGGGTACATATAGGAGTAGACTTGTATTTAGCAGCGATTTTTGCCTTTGGTGTACGCCTGTTTCAAAATATCGCAGTCATTCGTAGGATTTTAATTACAAAATGGGAAGAATATAGAATAAAAAAGCGTGAAAATTCATCAAAATCACGTTAAAATTTGATTACAAGTAGTGATTTACTTAGACATTACTCAGATTTTACAATAGAATTAAAAGTAGAAGTATTTTAAGGAGGTGCAGCGAGTTGAATCATCAAGATATATATATTTCGCTAGATATTGGTTCATCTTCTATTAAAGTATTAATAGGTGAAATGAGTGATAGACAATTACACGTAATTGGCGTCGGACAAATAAAATCAAACGGCATTCGTAGGGGTGCAATTGTAGATATAGATGCAACTGTACAATCAATAAAAAAAGCAGTTGAACAAGCAGAAAGAATGACTGGTTTAACGATTGAAGAAGTCGTACTCGGTGTACCAGCAAATCAAACGGTATTACAATCAGTCAAAGGTGTAGTCGCTGTAAATGGAGATGGTCGTGAAATCTCAGATGATGATTTGGCACGTGTACTGGAATCAGCGCAAAGTATGGTAACACCACCAGAAAAAGAAATCGTTAATTTAATTCCAAAACGGTTTACAGTCGACCTATTATCTGAAATTAAAGACCCCCGCGGTATGATAGGGACACGCTTAGAAGTAGATGCCACAATGATTATGACATCGAAAACATTGCTCCATAATGTACTGCGATGTGTAGAGCGTGCCGGTCTAAAAGTGCGAGAAATTTATTTACAACCATTAGCGGCAGGTTATTATGCTTTAACAGAAGATGAAAAAAATCAAGGGACTGCCTATATCGATTTAGGTGGTGGTTCAACAACAATCGCTGTCTTTGAAGATGGATTATTAACACATACCGGAGTAGTAGGGATGGGTGGCGACCAAATTACGAAGGATTTATCCATTGTACTGGAAACATCAACGGAACAAGCAGAGAACATAAAAAAACAATATGGTCATGCGTTTTTTGACGATGCATCAGATGAACAATTATTTGAAGTTCAAGTAGATGGGACAAGTGCGACAGAGCAATATAGCCAACGTTACATTGCAGAAATTATCGGAGCTCGTGTTGAAGAAATTTTGGAGTATGTATTAGATGAGCTATCTCGACTCGGTGTTCGTGATTTACCAGGTGGGGTTGTATTAACAGGAGGTGTAGCGCAGCTAGAAGGTGTAGGACAAGTCGCTCGCCAAGTGATGCAACTTCGTGTACGTATACATACACCAGATTATATTGGTGTACGTGACCCTAGTTTCACAACAGCGGTAGGATTAATTCGTTATGCGCATTCAGATGATGAATTTTACGGTAGGAGCTCAGAAATACAACTTGTTTCTGGACCCACTCAATCACCTCCTCCTAAAAAACAATCTAATGCAACTGAGAAAAAAGTCGATCACAAGTCCACAACGACTATTATTGACAAAGCAAAAAAATTCTTTAACAACTTTTTCGAGTGACGATAAAGATATAGAGCAGGAGGAGACAAAATGTTAGAGTTTGATACAAGTTATGATCAAGGCGCGGTCATTAAAGTAATCGGTGTTGGTGGTGGCGGAAACAACGCTGTTAACCGAATGATTGAACATGGCGTGCAAGGTGTCGATTTTATAGCGGTAAATACAGATGCACAAGCATTAGAGCATTCTAAAGCACAATATAAACTGCAAATTGGTGGTAAATTGACACGCGGTCTCGGAGCGGGTGCAAATCCTGAAGTAGGGAAAAAAGCAGCAGAAGAGAGTCGTGAGCAATTAGAAGAAGTACTACGCGGTGCAGATATGGTGTTTGTAACGGCAGGTATGGGTGGCGGTACTGGAACAGGTGCTGCGCCAGTAATCGCTCAAATCTCACGTGATTTAGGTGCGTTAACGGTCGGTGTTGTAACTCGTCCGTTCACATTTGAAGGTCGTAAACGCCAAACGCAAGCGATTGGTGGGATTTCTAACTTAAAAGAAGCAGTTGATACGTTAATCGTCATTCCGAATGATAAGTTATTACAAATCGTTGATAAATCAACACCGATGCTTGAAGCATTCCGTGAAGCAGATAACGTACTTCGACAAGGTGTACAAGGGATTTCAGATTTAATCGCAACACCTGGTCTCATCAATCTTGACTTTGCTGATGTGAAAACAATCATGTCTGATAAAGGTTCTGCTTTAATGGGAATCGGTATTGCAACAGGAGAAAACCGTGCAACAGAAGCGGCAAAAAAAGCTATTTCAAGTCCATTGCTTGAAACGTCAATTGATGGTGCTAAAGGCGTTATTATGAATATTACAGGTGGTTCGAATTTATCGCTATACGAAGTACAGGAAGCAGCAGACATCGTAGCCTCGGCTTCCGATGAAGAAGTAAACATGATTTTCGGTTCTGTCATCAATGAGAACTTAAATGATGAAATTATCGTAACTGTAATTGCTACAGGTTTTTCAGACGATATTATTCCAGCTGGTTCGTCATCGCCACGTCAAACACTTGGACTTGGGGGACGTACAGCTACTGCTCAACCAGTGCAACAAGTGCGTCATGAACCTGTTCAACAAGAACCGGTTCGCCAAGTATCATCTCAAGATGATCAATTAGATATTCCGACATTTTTACGTAATCGTCGTAATCGCAATCAATAGTTTACTAGCCTACAAGATTTTATGCTTGTGGGCTTTTTATTTTGTCTGAAAATGTCACATTACTACTGATTTTGTAAAGTAATTTCTAGAAAATCATTCACTGTTTTGACAAATTGCTCAATTCCTTCGTGGTACTGTATGGCTAGGAGGTTTTTTTGCATGGCTGGAGAATGGCTGCTTGTTGTAAACACGATTTATAATTATCTGTTGCTCTCCTTTACACAAACGATTACAAATGTTCGGGTAACGAAGATAAAATTATGGATTATGGCAACGCTCAGTAGTTTAATAGGAATACTGTTGTTTCCTTCCATAATCGGCGTCTTTATAAGTTTTTTTATCTTATTACTTGCATTCCCTATACAAACATTGTTGTTTAGGCAGGCTTTTGTATTATTTATCGCAACGCTTGTAGTTGGAGGTCTTTTAACGGCTATTCAATCATATGCTAGCAGTAAATACAACATGCTTGTATTGTGGGTTGCGTTTGCTGCACTTATTCTTTTTTTTCTTGTTCGACACTATAGGTTACAGTGGATTTTTCGACAAAATACATTCCATACATCATGCACATTGCAGTTTTTAGGAAAGTCTATTACATTACCTGCCTTTATTGATACGGGAAATACGTGTATTGAGCCAATTAGTGCACTGCCTGTTCATTTTGTATCGTTACCAGCTGTTAAGCAACAATTAGCTACAGATTTTGTACATGCGCTGACAAGTTGGAAACAAGATCAGCCATATGAACTTGACATGTTTTCGAAGGATGTACAGAAACGATTGCGTGTAGTACCGATTCAAACGGTACAAGGTGATACGCTCGCACTCGCTTTTCGATTAGAGACACTTACGATTGGTGAGCAAACATTTTACGATCATTATATTGTCTTTACAGCAAAAGATGCTAAGTTTCCAAGACAAGTAGATGTTATTCTCCATGTGTCTATGCTTCCTATCACATAAAAAAGGGGGACACTCATTGCTTCAAAAGCTACGCTTACTTTTTTTACGCATTTGGCGAAAAATTTCACGTCAGGGAACATACTATATAGGAGGACATGATGCATTGCCAGTACCATTAACTCGAGAAGAAGAATTAACCGTTGTCAAAGCATTTATGGATGGAGATTTAGGTGCTCGTGATACATTAATTGAGCGGAATTTACGTCTTGTTGTGTATATTGCGAGAAGGTTTGATAATACAGCGACGCCAATTGAAGATTTAATTAGTATTGGTTCAATTGGATTAATTAAAGCCATTGAAACGTTTAATACAGAAAAAAATATAAAATTGGCCACATATGCTTCACGTTGTATCGAGAACGAAATTTTAATGCATCTTAGAAAAACGAGTCGTATGAAAAGTGAAGTGTCGCTAGATGAACCACTGAATTCCGATGCAGATGGAAATGAGTTGTTATTATCGGATATTTTAGGCACTGAAGAGCATATTATTTCAGATGATGTAGAGCGAAAACTACAGCGTCAGCATATGTTCCATGCGATTAATTGTTTAAACCCACGCGAAAAATATATTATGGAATGCCGTTTTGGTTTAAATGGTAAAACAGAAATGACACAAAAGGAAGTAGCGGATCATTTAGGCATATCACAATCGTATATTTCGCGCCTTGAGAAGAAAATTATTTTAGACCTACGTGAATATTTAAATGAACCGATTGCGTAAATTGGTTGAAATTGGCGTGGTGTAGATACGCATAGTCTTACCTCATACGGACAAACTGAACGATAAAAAGGTTCGGAGGAAAAGAGATGGTTCGTATGAAAGTAGAACTATGTGGTGTCGATACATCGACGTTACCTATTTTAAAACATGAAGAAATGAAAGCTTTATTTGAACGTATGCAGGCGGGTGAAGAGGAAGTACGTGAACAGCTCGTTATGTGCAATTTACGTTTGGTATTAAGTATTGTTGGACGTTTTTCTTATCGTGGCGAGCAAGCAGATGATTTATTCCAAGTAGGCTGTATCGGTTTATTAAAAGCAATTGATCATTTTGATTTAAAACATAATGTGCGATTTTCCACATATGCAGTACCAATGATTGTCGGGGAAATTCGACGTCATTTACGTGATCATCATGCACTAAGAGTCTCACGTTCATTGCGAGATATTGCGTATAAAGCGATGCAAGCAAAAGAACAATTTGTACTCGAGCATTCATATGAACCGACATTACAGCAAATTGCAGAGATGCTTGAAATGAAACAGGAAGATGTATTATATGCGTTAGATGCGATACAAGATCCAATGTCCTTACAAGAACCGATTTACGCGGATGGCACTGATCCAGTGTATATGCTTGATCAGTTAAAAGGCGATGTGTCAGAGGACCAATGGGTTGCGTATGTATCGGTAAAAGAGAGTATGCAAAAATTGGATGAACGTCAGCAGCTCATTGTCGCCAAACGATTCTATTATGGGGAAACGCAAACGGAAATTGCCAAAACATTAGGCATATCACAAGCGCAAATCTCACGTTTAGAAAAAAGTGCAATTGCACTCATGCAGAAAGATTATAAAGTTGACTAGAGCGCACATCATGTGCGCTTTTCTTCACAATTAGGGAAAGATTATTTACTTTTAATGAGCAAAAATACATCCTAAAAATACCAGTATGATAGTAAAAGATATTAAACGAAAGCGTAATGGTAGCCTCCGCGCTTTGCCACAGCCTACACAGGAGCTAAAACAGGCGTGGCCTGTTTGGATCTCCTGTTCCTGCTCCTGACGTTGCACTTTCGTCGCAAAGAAAATCTTGGCTCCTGTGGCGATGGCGCGCTACGGCAAAAGTAAATACTTCTCAATATTCTAGAAAAAAATTTCTCTTCTCTAAAAGAAATCATTTTCTTTCGATTTGCACATATCGTCGTCTAGCCCCTGTAATCAATGGGCATATTTATTGTTTTTAGCAACTAATTATTTTATGGAACAATAGTTGCTTGTAGCGGAGGCACGAGAGTGTAGCTGACGGCATTCGCTACAGAGCAATGTTTTTCTGTACCGGAAGTGAAGCGGCAGGTGCAAAGCTTCCTACGGGAAAAGCGATAAAGGAAAGAAGGCTAAAACCGTCACGTCCTGTGACAATTTATCTGCGCGAAAGCAAAGCGACAGCGGCAACGCCTTCGTGACCAACATCATGTTGGCCTCAAGACCCCGCAGGAAATTTATTTGCGACGAAAGCGCAGCGACAGAAGCATCGAAGGATGAGCGACGAGGAGGCTTGATCTCGCCCGTGGAAAGCGAGTGCCGGAGAGGAAAGCAACGGTTACTCAAATGGAAATGTATGTTTTCGAATTTGTTCATTATAAGTTATTTAGAAAAAATAAAAGGTGGAGTGCTATGTTAAGATTTTCAACGGTGCAACAAAAAGAGATGATTGAAGCTGGGAGTGGACGGTTTATTGGCTATATTGTCGATGCGGAAGTGAATGAAAAAAGTGGTCACATTGAGTACTTTTTTGTGGCACAACCGAGGAAGATTTCGCAAATTCTTCACAAAGAAGATAGTATAAAAAAAGTAGCAATTAGTGATATTCTCATAGTAGGTAAGGATGTGATTTTAGTAAAAACTGCTTCCGTATAGGTCGCCCTATTCATTGATAAATCGCATTTAGCTTGATACAATAATATAAACTAATATTGTAAAGTTGGGAAAAAAGTGACCGAAATTATTAATAATTTAAAATGTATTCAAAAAAAAATAGAGGATGCACAACATAGAGCGGATGTATCGCAACAAGTAAATATCGTGGCAGTAACAAAAGAAGTAGATGTAGCACGTACGCAGGAAGCATTTGCAGCAGGTCTTGTACATCTAGGTGAAAATCGTCCAGAAGGATTACATACAAAGCTTGAACATATTACATCTGATGTAAAATGGCATTATATAGGCTCATTACAAACGCGGAAAGTCAAACAAGTGATTAACGATATTCATTTTTTACATTCGTTAGACCGAATTAGCTTAGCAGAAGAGATTGAAAAGCGCGCGGAACGACCGATTAAATGCTTTGTTCAAGCAAATGTTTCAGGTGAGGAATCGAAGCATGGCTTGTCAAAGGAAGAGGTCATTTCGTTTATTCAACAACTAGCTTCTTACACAAAAATCGAAGTCGTCGGGTTAATGACAATGGCTCCAAATACAGAAGATGAACACATCATTCGTAATGTATTTCGTGAAGTGAAAAAACTTCAACAGGAAGTTATCGCCTTGCAATTACCATATGCTCCGTGCACAGAACTTTCTATGGGAATGTCAAATGACTACGAGATTGCTGTAGAGGAAGGAGCAACCTTTGTAAGGATTGGCACGGCTCTTGTTGGATGATGAAAGAAGGGACGGTGGATGAGTATGAAAAACATTATAAAAAATTTCTTCTACTTAGAAGATGAGGAAGAACATGTAACACATGATGAAGTAACTGAAAAGAACGTAAAACAACAGCAGTCTGAAGTGCCTGCTATTAATGCGCGATTTAAAAAAGAGCGTAAGGTTGTTCCGCAACAGTTACCAAATGTGTCTGCTCCATCGCAAAATAATGTGGTAAGCCTCCATGCAGCAACAACAACAAAGGGTGCCAAAGTCGTATTAGTAGAGCCTCGTGTTTACGCGGAAGCACAAGATATTGCCGAAAATTTAAAAAATAAACGTGCGACAATTGTGAATTTACAACGTATTGAGCGTGATCAAGGTATACGCATTATTGACTTTTTAAGTGGTACAGTGTATGCATTAGGTGGCGATATTCAACGAATTGGGACAGATATTTTCTTATGTACACCAGAGAATGTAGAAGTATCAGGAGAAATTTCAAATTATATTATTGATGAAATTTAGAAGCTAGAGAGGTATTTAGATGATTTATTATATTATTATACAAGCATTTACGATTTACACGTTTATGCTAATTGCATACATTTTGCTATCGTGGATTCCGGCAGCACAAGACTCAGCTGTAGGCCGTTTTTTAGCAACAGTATGTGAGCCTTACTTAGGATTTTTCCGAAAGTTTATTCCGGCAATTGGTATGATTGATATTTCACCAATTGTTGCGCTGTTTGTACTGCGCTTTATTCAAGAAGGTTTATTAAAAGTTATTAGCTACATTATTTAAGTCTTTCCCCGTACAATGTTTCGCATTGTAAGGGGATTTTATTTAACAAGGAGTTACGAAAATGGAGCATTTAATTCAGCACTTTCGAAAAGATGAACAGCCATTTATTGAACAAGTGATGGGTTGGCAGCGGGAAGTGGAAGATCGCTATGCACCACGCTTAACGGATTTTTTAGACCCACGGCAACGTTTTATCGTTAGTGCTGTAATGGGTCAGGCAGATGACTTAACCGTTTATATGGAAGGGGGATTTCAAGCACCCGAGCGAATGCGAGTTATGATTGCGCCTTCCTATTATATGCCTGAAGAAAATGACTACCATCTCACAATCTTTTCGGTGAGCTACCCTTCGAAATTTGTACAAATTAGACACCCTGATGTGTTAGGGGCACTACTTTCACTAGGGGTTGAACGGGGCAAATTTGGTGATATTCGTGTCGGTGAAAATACCGTGGAGTTTGCAGTAGCAAAGGAAGTAGCGGATTATGTACGTACGAATTTATCGAGTATCGGTAAAGTGAAAGTACATATGGAGGAAGTAGGGGCAAGTTCGCTTTTGCAGCTAGAAGAACAATGGGGAGAAAGTTCTTGTACAGTTTCTTCGATGCGTCTTGACGTTGTACTTGCGACGGTATTAAATCTTTCTCGGCAAAAATCGCAAAGTCTTATTGCAGCAGGTCGTGTAAAAGTCAATTGGACCGTTCGCGAGCAAGTCGCATTTGAATTACAAGAGGGCGATATTATTTCTGCACGAGGTTTTGGTCGTTTAAAAATAATCATGACAGAAGGACGAACAAAAAAAGATAAAATTCGCCTACAAATAGGTCGATTAGAGCAAAAACTATGAATATCTGCAGAAAAAAACGAAAAAATGATGTCAATTAAACGCTAACAAAGTATAATGTTTAATAAATAGTAACGTGCAAAGGAGATTAGCGACATGCCATTATCCCCCTTAGATATACATAATAAGGAGTTTACGCGTGGCTTCCGTGGCTATGCAGAGGACGAGGTAAACGAATTTTTAGATCAGATTATTAAAGATTACGAGATCATTTTACGTGAGAAAAAAGAGCTTGAAGATAAAATCAAAACAATGACAGAACAGATGGATCACTATAACAATTTAGAAGAGACATTACAAAAGTCGATTATTGTTGCACAAGAAGCAGCGGAAGAGTTACGCCGCAACTCGCAAAAGGAAGCAAAGCTCATTGTGAAAGAAGCCGAAAAAAATGCAGATCGTATTGTTAATGAGGCTTTATCGAAAGCACGTAAAGTGACTATTGAAATTGATGAGTTAAAAAAGCAGTCAAAAGTATTCCGCAACCGCTTTAAGATGTTAGTGGAAGCACAGCTGGATTTATTGAATACAGATGATTGGGATAACTTGCTGGAATACGATGTGACATTGACAGAAATTCCAATACAAACACGTGAAAAGTATGAAACAGAGGATGAGAACTTAAGTTCAATTTAGGCAGAAAAGCTTGACGTGCCGCAAACAGTTTCATATACTGATACACAAAAGATGTTTATATGCATAATCAGCTATGATGGAGACAGTATGTTGAAATTGCTGTGAAGCGATTCGAGGATGGTGGGAGCTCGAACAAAAAGCAATTTTTACAGAAAATCACTCTGGAGCTAGTTCATTGAATTGTAGTAAATGAGCTCGTGATACGCGACGTTACAGCGACTAAGAGGCAGTAATGGTTTACTGTAAATTAGGGTGGTACCACGAAACGACAGCTTTTCGTCCCTTTTTGGGATGAAGGGCTTTTTATTTTGCATGTAAACAAATAACAGGAGGATTACGAATGGTAGAGTATAAAGACACGTTATTAATGCCAAAAACAGATTTCCCAATGCGCGGAGGATTGCCGACAAAAGAGCCGCAAATCCAAGCGAAGTGGAATGAAATGGATATTAACAAATTAGTAAATGAACGTACAAAGGATCGTCCGCATTTTGTATTACATGATGGCCCTCCGTATGCAAACGGTGATATCCATATCGGGCATGCGTTAAACAAAGTTATTAAAGATATGATTAATCGTCATCGTTCAATGACTGGTTTTCATGTACCATATGTACCAGGTTGGGACACACACGGTCTACCAATTGAGCAAGCATTAACAAATAAAGGTGTTAATCGTAAAGAAATGTCGGTTGCACAATTCCGCGAGCTTTGTGAAAAATATGCTTATGAGCAAATCGATAATCAGCGTGAACAATTTAAACGTTTAGGTGTGCGTGGGGATTGGGAAAATCCATACATCACATTAAAGCCGGAATTTGAAGCACGTCAAATCGAAGTATTCGGTAAAATGGCGGAAAAAGGCTACATTTATAAAGGTTTAAAACCAGTATACTGGTCACCATCATCTGAATCAGCATTAGCTGAAGCTGAAATTGAATATAAAGATGTAAAATCACCATCCATTTATGTATCATTCCCGATTAAAGATGCAAAAGGTGCCGTTCCTGCGGATGCGAAATTTATTATCTGGACAACAACACCTTGGACATTACCAGCAAACCTCGGTATTTCTGTAAACCCAGAGTTCACATATGTAGTCGTAGCAGTGGAAGATAAAAAATTCATCATTGCCAAAGATTTACTTGAAAATGTGGCAAATGCAATTGGTTGGGCGTCTTATGAAATACTTCAAGAAGTGAAAGGGCAAGAGCTTGACCGTGTTGTAGCGAAACACCCATTCTATGATCGTGATTCACTTGTAATGGTTGGTGAGCACGTAACAGCTGAAGCTGGTACAGGATGTGTACACACAGCACCAGGTCACGGGGAAGACGACTTTAACATTGGGAAAGCGTATGGTTTACCTGTTTTATCGCCAGTGGATAACCGCGGTTGTTACACAGCAGAAGCACCGGGCTTTGAAGGGATTTTCTATGATGCTGCCAATAAATTAGTAACAGAAAAATTACAAGAAGTAGATGCATTAGAAAAATTAAACTTCTTCACGCACTCTTATCCGCATGACTGGCGTACGAAAAAGCCGGTTATTTACCGTGCGACACCACAATGGTTTGCGTCAGTTGAAGCATTCCGTGATGAATTATTAAAAGCGGTTGAAGATACGACATTTACACCTGCATGGGGTGAAACACGTCTTTACAATATGATTCGTGATCGTGGCGACTGGTGTATTTCGCGTCAACGTGCATGGGGTGTACCAATTCCAGTATTCTATGCGGAGAATGGCGAAGAAATCATTACGCCAGAAACAATTGCACATGTCGTGCAATTATTCCGTGAGCATGGTTCAAATATTTGGTTCCAAAAAACAGCGAAAGAATTACTACCGGAAGGCTTCACACATCCAGGTAGCCCGAATGGCGAGTTCACAAAAGAAAACGACATTATGGACGTTTGGTTTGACTCAGGCTCGTCGCACCAAGGTGTATTAGTAGAGCGCGGCATGAAATACCCAGCAGATCTTTACTTAGAAGGTTCTGACCAATACCGTGGCTGGTTTAACTCGTCACTAATTACATCTGTTGCGATCAATGGTTACGCACCATATAAAGGGTTACTATCTCACGGTTTCGTATTAGACGGTGAAGGTCGTAAAATGAGTAAGTCTTTAGGAAATGTTATCATTCCGCAAAAAGTAATGGATCAATACGGTGCAGATATTTTACGTTTATGGGTAGCATCTGTTGACTATACAGGCGACGTGCGTATCTCGATGGATATGTTAAAGCAAGTTTCTGAGGTATATCGTAAAATTCGTAACACGCTTCGTTTCTTACACGGGAACGTGACAGACTTCAACCCAGCGACTGACCGTGTAGCGTATGAAGATTTACGCGAAATGGATCAATACATGTACATGCGCATGCAAGACGTATTAAAAGCTGTACGTACTGCATACGACCGTTATGAGTTCTCAGCGGTATATCACACAATCAACAACTTTGTAGCAATTGAGCTATCTTCATTCTACTTAGATATTGCAAAAGATGTTGTGTACATTGAAGGCGTAGATAACAAAGATCGTCGTGCAATGCAAACGGTTATGTACGATACGCTACAAATGTTATTAAAAGTATTAACACCAATTATTTCACATACAACGGAAGAACTATGGGGTTACTTAGGTGCTGAGGAAGCGTCTGTTCAATTAACAGACTTCCCAGAAGTAGATGAAAAAGAAAACTTTGAACAGTTACGTGCAAAATGGAGCAATGTTATTGCGATTCGTGATGAAGTGTTAAAAGCACTTGAAGAAGCGCGTAATGCAAAAGTAATCGGTAAATCGTTAGAAGCGAAATTATCTGTGTATGCAGATCAAGAAGCAGTGGAGCTTCTAAAAGATGCAACGATTGACTTTGCACAATTATCGATTGTTTCACAATTTGTTGTTGCTGGTACAAAAGGTGAGGCGCCAGAAAACGCATTAGTGTTAGAGAAAACGGCAATTGTTGTAGAAAAAGCAGACGGTGAAAAATGTGAGCGCTGCTGGACGATTTCTGAAACAGTTGGCTCGAACGCAGCACATGCAACATTATGTGCACGTTGTGGCGAAGTTGTAGAGAAGTATTACCAATAATCATTTAGCATGTAGATAAGCGGATTGCTCCGTTTATTTACATGCTTTTTTAATTTTAGCTTGTACATATTGAGATCATTTCTGATTCAATCACCTGAAGCAGCGGAGGCGATAGGGTAATGAGTGCTTTTTCCTCTTTGCGCATCTAGCAAACAAATAATGTAGTCATTACTTATAATAAAAATTAAATTTTTTCTTGATTTATATAGTGATAATGATTATCATTCTATAATATGAAATAGTTTGATAGCCAAGTAGGCATTGAAAGGATATGAAAAAATGAAATTCAGCAAAAAATTATCAGCATTATTAGTAGCGAGTAGTATTTTAATGGCGGCTTGTGGAGAAGAGGCGACAAAAGAACAGGAAAACGTAGTAGAGCCAGCACAAGTGGAGACAGAAAAGGCAAGTCTATCAGAGGAAGTAGCGGCTTATCAACAATTTGCAGCAGATCAAATGGAAAAATTCGTTATAGAAACTGAAAGCTTTGTTAATTTATTCAAATCGGGGGATATCGAAGCAGCTAAGGCAGCGTATGCGCCTGCACGTATGTATTTTGAACGTTCAGAGCCTATTGCAGAAAGCTTCGGTGATTTAGATCCACGTATCGACGGGCGTTTAGCGGATTTAGAAGAAGAAGGGCAAGGGATGGAAGAGTGGTCAGGTTACCATAAGCTAGAGTATGCATTATGGGTTGAAAATACGACAACGGGTTATGAGCAAGTGGCAGATCAATTGTTAGCGGATGTTAAGCAATTATATGCACTTGTACAAACAGTTGAAGTAGAGCCAGAGTTGTTAGTGACAGGTGCTGTTGACCTATTAAATGAAGTTTCAACATCGAAAATTACGGGAGAAGAGGAAATCTATTCTCATACAGACCTTTACGACTTTAAAGCAAATATTGAAGGGGCAGAGAAAATTTTCGAGATTTTACGTGCGAGTTTAGAGGCGAAAGATGCAGATTTAGTAGCAACATTAGATGAGAAATTTAGTGCAATCAATGACTTATTAGCGAAGTATGAAGATGGAAATGGCGGCTATGTTTCATACGAAGTATTAACAGAAGATGATACGAAAGTACTTGCAACAGCAGTAAACGAATTAGGTGAGCCATTAAGTCAAATGGGTATTGTCATCGAATAGTATAGGAGCTTTTATATGGCAGAAAAAATTACGAGACGAGAAATGTTGAAGCTTTCTGGATTTGCGATTGCAGGCGCAGCAATTGGTGCCTCAGGTCTTGGTGGTGTGATGAAAATACTAGAGGATGAAGCACCAAAAGCTTCTACTCATGCAGTAGCGTTTAATGGTAAGCAACAACCGGGTATTACGACACCTCATCAATCCAATGTATATTTTGCGTCGCTCCATTTTGTTGGGCAGTCCAAAGCGCAACTCCAAAAATTATTTCAAGATTGGACGCGCTATAGTGAACGCATGATGCAAGGACAGCCCGTTGAGGATGAGGATTCAACTAAACATGTACCACCTGTTGATACAGGTGAAGCATTCAATTTAGATGCGGCGAATTTAACATTAACATTCGGGGTAGGGCCGTCATTATTTGAGCATGCCTCACTCGGACTAAAAAATAAAAAGCCTGCTGAATTAGTGGATTTACCTCATTTCCCAAGAGACCAGCTACAGAAGCAATGGACAGGGGGAGATCTATGTATTCAAGCATGTGCGGATGATCCACAAGTTGCATTTCATGCCGTGCGCAATTTACTACGTGTCGGTAGCGGTGTTGTACAGCTTCATTGGTCTCAAGCTGGCTTTATGTCGATGCCTGAGGATGGTGGCACGCCGAGAAATTTATTTTCTTTTAAAGATGGGACGGTTAATCCGAAAACAACTAGTGAATTTGATGAGCATGTATGGGTATCGAATCACGAACAGTCTTGGTTGAATAATGGAACGTATTTAATCGTTAGAAGAATACAAATGCATTTAGAAACATGGGATCGTACATCACTTCATCAGCAAGAAATGACATTTGGACGTTACCGACATAATGGGGCATTATTCGGGCAGGCAGATGAGTTTGCTGAAACGGATGTGTTCGCAAAAGATGTGGAAGGGGAGTCTGTGATTCCTGAAAACTCTCATGTTTACTTATCACGTCTTGCAAAACAAACGATTTATCGTCGTCCATTCTCTTATGCATCAGGTACTGTAACAGAAACAGGAGCTTATGATAGCGGCTTGCTGTTTATCTCATTCCAAAAACATCCGAAGCAGTTCATTGATATTCAAAACAGCTTAGGGCGTATTGATAAATTAAACGAATACATTACACATCGGGGAAGTGCATTATTTGCTTGTCTGCCCGGTGTTAAAAAAGGGAGTTATTTAGGTGAAGCGCTTTTTACAAGTTTGTAGTATCGTCGTAATGAGCTTGCTCCTTTTCACACCTATTACAAAAGCATCTGACTATAGTGAACTATACGTGTTAATTACAGATGCGATTATTAATACGAATCAGCAAAATGAAGAGCAAGCTCAACAGGCGCTTCAAGAAATTGAACAATTGTGGGCTACGTATAGCTCGGAGCAAGCAGAAGCAAAGGCAGCGGTAGATCAGGCTATTGAGGCTGTTATGCATGCAAGTGATGAAGCATCGCGTGTAAAGGCGCTTTCGCAGTTGTCAAAAGCAATATCAGCCCTTGACTTAGCAGAAAATCCGATCGACGAAAAAGCAGAGCGTGAATCGTTTTATTCGAAGTTTAGTCCGTTTATGACACAATGGGAAGAGGCTTACTTAACAAATGATACGGAGAAAATCCAAGAAGCTTATAAAATGCTCGATGCAAAATGGAACCAATACGAAAAGCCGGTACGTGCGCAAAGTATTGGGTTATATGGACAAATTGAAAATCAATTAGCATTTATGCGCATTGCTCTATCAAATGAAATACCAGATACAGCGTTAGCGAACTCTTATTTTACAACGTTAAAATCGCATATCGAGCAGTTTATGAGCGGTGAGGATATTGTCGTTGAAGATAAAGGCTATTCTTTACAAACGCTAGTCGATTTAATAGATGATGCGTTAAAAGCGATTGAACAAACGGATTATGAAGCGGCGGCAGATGCTTTAACACAATTTATCATCGTTTGGCCGAATGTAGAAATCGAAGTGTCGACACGCAATAGCTCACTTTATAATAAGTTAGAAAGCGACATTCCGATTTTAGTCAGTCGTTTATCACAAACGACACCGAAAGTAGAGGAAGTCGTAGCGTCATTAGAAACATTTAAAAAAGAGATTCAGCTAATACAAAGTAATGATAGCTATTCCTTTTGGGATTCAGCATTAATTTTATTACGCGAAGGGTTAGAGGCGATTTTAATTATCATGGTGCTCGTGTCCTTTTTAAAGCGTTCCAATCAAGAGCGGATGGTGAAATGGATTTATTCAGGGGCAGCAACGGGTGTCCTTCTATCTGCTGTGATGGCGATTTTACTGGCGATTGTATTTGATTCTTTAACATCAGGTACAAATCGTGAAATGATTGAAGGCTGGGTAGGGCTTGTAGCGGCAATTATGATGATTGGAGTCGGTGTATGGCTTCATAGTAAATCGACTGTGCAATCATGGAATACGTATTTATCAAAACAAATGGGACATGCGATTTCAAAAGGATCCGTGCTGGCGATGGCATTTATTAGTTTTTTATCGGTGTTCCGAGAAGGGGCAGAGACCATTTTGTTCTATGCGGGTATTATTCCGAAAATAGAAGTGTTTGACTTTGTTTTAGGTATTGTGATCGCCGTCATTATTTTAATCATCGTGGCTTTGGCATTAACAAAGGTAAGTGGGAAAATCCCGATTCACAAGTTTTTCTTTGTCGCGACCATCATGATTTATATATTAGCCTTTAAAATTATCGGAACAAGTATTCATACATTGCAATTAACAGATGTTGTCTCAACAAATGTTGTGGATGTTTTACCTGTTATGAGTGCAATCGGTTTTTATCCAACCGTTGAAACGATACTTGGGCAATTAGTTTTATTGTTTATTTGGGCGTTTGTCTCATGGAAACAGCGTAAACATTCATAAAAAGTGCACAAGAGCTTTACGGAGCTTTTGTGCGCTTTTTTATGGACGAAAAGGACATGACGCCAAAAAATATTATTGTCATCATTATTCGAAAGTGATTGCTTTGTGTTAGAATGGGATAGATATGCATATAGGGGGCGTCTAGGTGAAAAGGTTTTATGGAATTGCCATCATTGTCATTTTACTCGACCAACTAACAAAGTGGATGGTTGTTAAAAATATGGAGCTTGGTGAGCGAATTGCTATTTGGGATCCGTGGTTTGGTTTGCTTTCGCATCGAAATCGCGGCGCAGCATGGGGCATGCTACAAGGGCAAATGTGGCTCTTTACGATTGTGACGATCGGCGTTATTATCGCGATTATTTATTTTTATCATACGGAGGCAAAGGGAAAACCATTTTTCCAAGTGAGTTTAATGCTGCTGTTAGGTGGGGCAATTGGGAACTTTATTGACCGTTTATTTTTAGGCGAAGTGGTCGATTTTGTGGATGTATTGATTCCAGTGATTAACTACCATTTCCCAATTTTTAATATTGCGGATGCCGCATTAACAATTGCTGTCGTCATGTTATTAATTGCAATTTTGATCGAAGATCGAGTAGAAAAGAAAAAGGTGAAAAAATGAACGTAACATATACAATGGAAGAACAATATGCAGGAGAGCGTCTAGATAAAGCATTATCGAGCTTGCAATCAGAATGGTCACGCTCGCAAATCGGAAATTGGATTGATGAAAATCGCATTAAAGTAAACGGTACGGAAGTGAAAGCAAAATATAAAGTCAAAGCAGGCGATGTTATTGACATTGAGGTACCAGAAGCAGAGCCGTTAGAAATTGTAGCAGAAGATTTACAGTTAGAAATCGTGTATGAGGATAAGGATGTATTAGTAGTGAATAAGCCACGAGGCATGGTCGTGCATCCGGCACCGGGTCATACAACGGGAACACTTGTTAACGGCTTAATGTACCACTGTAAAGATTTATCGGGTATTAATGGGGTAATGCGCCCAGGTATCGTGCACCGTATCGATAAAGATACAACGGGTTTACTTATGGTTGCCAAAAATGATGTGGCACATGAAGGGTTAGTGAATCAGCTAGTAGAGAAAACGGTAACTCGTAAATATACAGCACTTGTACATGGTCATATTGCGCACGATAAAGGAACAATTGATGCCCCAATTGCACGTGACCCTAAAGACCGTCAAAAGCAAGCGATTGTGGACGGTGGTAAGCATGCCGTGACGCATTTCCAAGTGCTTGAACGCTTTGGCGATTATACACTAGTAGAATGCCGTTTAGAAACAGGGCGTACACACCAAATTCGTATACACATGAATTATATCGGTTTCCCATTAGTTGGCGATCCAAAATATGGACCGAAGAAAACAATCGACTTTGGTGGACAGGTGTTACATGCGGGAGTGTTAGGCTTTATACAGCCCGTAACAGGTGAATACCTAGAGTTCGAAGCACCACTGCCACAGGATTTTGTCGATTTATTAGCGGAGCTTAGAAAATGATATGACATGAAGGGACTGCCGAAATGGTAGTTCCTTTTTGTATTTTTGTACAATGAAAGGCTTCCGAAAGGAGAAATAATATCTGGAAAATAGCGTGTTAAATTAACAGACAATTCACGCTTATAGAACATTTTGTTTTAGTTGTCTGACCTTTGATTGTTTTGTTGACAGGCTATATAAAGAAGCATATACTGACAACAGTGAAAAAAACGAGCTTGACGAGAGCGAGCCGGACATCACAAATTAATTTAAATAATGTCACCTTTAATGGCAGTCCAGAGAGGCTGAGAAGGTATAATGTGAGAGCCATCGGGATATCTGTGTGCAGATTTTTCGGATGCGTTTATTTCAACATGCACTTTCCAACCCTCTAGGTGACTAGAGGGTTTTTTATTTTCGTTGAAGCACAACATACCATAACAAATATATCAATGAAAGGAGAATCACTATGGCACATATAACAGAGCTATTAGATGGGCCATCAATGAACAGAGCCATTACGCGTATTGCTCATGAAATCATCGAGCGCAATAAAGGGATTGATGAAGTCATTTTAGTTGGGATTAAGACGCGTGGTGCATTTTTAGCGAAGCGCTTAGCAGAGCGAATTGAAAGTATAGAAGGAAAAGCGATTCGTACGGGTGAGCTAGATATTACGCTTTACCGTGATGATTTATCGACAAAGCAAGTAAACGACCAAGCGCAAGTACAGCAAGTCGACATTGACTATCAAGTGAACGATCAAAAAATTGTACTTGTCGATGATGTATTGTATACAGGACGTACAGTGCGTGCAGCACTAGATGCCGTGATGGATTTAGGAAGACCTTCTCAAATCCAATTAGCCGTTTTAGTGGACAGAGGGCATCGGGAACTACCAATTCGTGCTGATTACGTCGGTAAAAACATTCCGACAGCCGGACATGAGCGAATTGTAGTAAATTTAGAAGAAGTTGACGGTCAGGATATCGTGACGATTCATAAAGAAGCAGAGTAGAAAAGAGGAACAAACGATGTCTACAAAACCAGTATTAGATATCAACGAAAAACCAAGTATTGTACAGTTAATTACATTAAGTTTCCAACATTTATTTGCCATGTTTGGTTCAACTATTTTAGTACCAAAATTAGTAGGTCTTGATCCAGGGATTGCCCTTTTAACGAGTGGGATTGCAACGATTATCTTCCTATTAATTACACAATTTAAAGTGCCGGCATACTTAGGCTCATCATTCGCCTTTATTACGCCGATTATTACCGTAGCAGGGCTTGATAACGCAGGTGTAGCCATTAACCCAGGGAACGCAATGATTGGCGCAATGGGCGTCGGGATTATTTACGGGATTGTCGCTTTGGTTATTTGGAAGACAGGCTATAAATGGTTAATGGCCTTACTACCACCCATTGTAGTAGCACCTGTAATTATTGTTATCGGCTTAGGCTTAGCAGGAACAGCTGTTGACATGGCAATGAATATTACGGTTCAGCAGTTAGATGAAGCAACAGGTCAAATGATGGATGTAAAAATGTATAGCTTTAAACATTTCTCAGCAGCGCTTGTCACGTTGTTGGCAGCCATCGTATTTAATGTATATTTTAAAAATATTTTAAGCGCAATGCCGATTTTATTAGGGCTTATCATCGGATATATCTACTCTGTAGCCATCGGAATTGTGAACTTTGAGCCGGTAAAAGAGGCAGCATGGTTTGCTATGCCAACCTTCTTAATACCAGGTGTAGATTATGAATTGAACGTAACAACAACAATTTTAGCGGCAATGTTACCAGTAGTCATCGTGACAATCTCGGAGCATATCGGTCACCAATTAGTATTAGGGAAAGTCGTAGAACGAAATTATATTAAAGATCCGGGTCTTCATCGCTCATTACTAGGTGATGGCTTAGGAACATTTGTCAGTGCGTTAATCGGTGGTCCACCGAAAACAACGTATGGTGAAAATATCGGGGTATTAGCGATTACAAGAGTGTACTCCATCTATGTTATCTTCGGTGCAGCGGTAGCCGCAATGTTAATCGCATTTTTCGGGAAAGTAATGGCATTAATTTCAACAATCCCAACAGCGGTACTCGGCGGTATTTCGATTTTATTATTCGGGATCATTGCATCGAGCGGTTTACGTATGTTCGTTGAAAGTCGTGTGGATTTTGGAAATAACCGCAACATGGTGATTGCATCAGTTATTTTAATCATCGGTATCGGCAACGCACAAATTGTATTAGGCGATTTTACCATCGGTGGTATGGCGTTATCAGCATTAATTGGTGTAGCATTAAACTTAATCTTACCAGGGCGCGATAAAGGTGCTGGAGACTTGTACGAACATGAATAATTAAATAGCAGTACCTTTTAAGATTTGTCCAGAGAGGCAAGGAAGGGGAAAGACACTGGGGCACGTATGTTAACGATGTCTTAGCTTGTCACACCCTAAAAGCCTCGCTATCTTGTATAGTGAGGTTTTTTTAGAAAAAGAGTAAAAAATATTTCATTAATCTGTCAAACGAGAATAGTCAAAATAGTTCTATACTAGTAAGTAAGCGAATCAAATCGGAGGCGCAATGTATGAAAAATTTATTGTCAATGGAACACTTATCAAATGAGGAAATTTTACACATTTTAGCACGAGCACAGGCGTTTGAAAATGGCGAGCAGCCACAGCTTGATCGAGCATATAATGTGGCGAATCTTTTCTTCGAGCCAAGTACACGTACAAAAACAAGCTTTGAAATGGCAGAGCGCCGCATTGGCTGTACAGTCATTCCGTTTGATGCAGGGTTTTCAAGTGCATTAAAAGGTGAAACGATGTATGACACAGTAAAAACACTTGAAATGATTGGCATGGATGCCGTCGTGATTCGTGCGAAAGAAGATGAATATTACAATGAACTGCTAGAAGGTATTAATTGCGCTGTCATTAATGCAGGTGACGGAGCAGGGCAACATCCATCGCAAAGCTTACTTGACCTATACACAATCAAAAAAGAATTCGGCAATTTTGAAGGCTTAAATATTACGATTGTAGGTGATATTTCACATAGCCGAGTAGCAAAATCAAATGCGGTGGCGCTCACAAGACTAGGGGCGAATATTCGTTTCCTTTGCCCAGAAGAATGGGCAGGCGATTTTGAAGCTGTACACTCATGGGAGGAAGTATTAGAAGATAGTGATGTTGTGATGCTACTTCGCATTCAACATGAGCGACACGCGGTAAGTAAAAACTTTTCAAAAGATAGTTATCATGAGGAATTTGGTTTAACAGTAGAACGGGAAAAACGCATGAAAAAAAGCGCCATTATTATGCACCCAGCACCAGTGAACCGCGATGTAGAAATCGCAGACGAATTAGTAGAATGTGAACGTTCTCGTATTTTCCAGCAAGTACGGAATGGTGTATATGCACGTATGGCGATACTAGAAACGATTTTGAAGGGACGATAATAAGATGACAATGACATTTATTCAAAACGTAAAAATGTTAAATGAACAAGGTGAGTTAATCGATGCAACAGTGACAGTTGAAGACGGCAAAGTAACAGAAATTGGCGGTGTGATGCCAGAAGGAAAAGGTGTCATTCAAGTAATCGATGGCCAAGGCAACTTCCTTTCGCCAGGCTTTGTAGATGTACACGTACATCTTCGTGAGCCAGGTTTTGAACATAAAGAAACGATTGCAACAGGCTCTTTAGCTGCAGCACGTGGCGGTTTCACAACAATTTGTGCGATGCCAAACACAAAGCCAGTACCAGATTCAGTCGAAAACATGCAGTTAATTAATGGTCTGATTAAGGAAAGTGCCCTTGTTCGTGTATTGCCATATGGCTCACTAACAAAAGATATTTCAGGTGAAGAACGCACAAATATGGAAGAGCTAAAAGCAAATGGTGCCGTAGCTTTCTCAGATGATGGTGTAGGTATTCAATTAGCCTCTACAATGTATGAACAAATGAAAGAGGCTGCACGTTTAGATACGATCGTTGTCGCACACTGTGAAGATAACTCACTGATTTATGAAGGTGTGATGCATGAGGGGAAACGTAATAAAGAGCTTGGTTTACCGGGGATTCCATCGATTTGTGAATCTGTACAAATTGCACGCGACGTATTACTAGCTGAAGCAGCAGGTGCGCGCTACCACGTATGTCACGTATCAACGAAAGAATCTGTACGTGCGGTACGCGATGCAAAAGCAGCAGGCATTAAGGTAACAGCTGAAGTTTGCCCACACCATCTTTTACTTGAAGAAATGGACATCCCTTCAGACGATGCAAACTGGAAAATGAACCCGCCATTACGTGCGAAAGACGACCAAGATTCATTACATGCGGCATTACTTGACGGTACAATCGACTGTATCGCAACAGACCATGCACCACACACAGTAGAGGAAAAATGCTGCGGTATGGTTGGTGCACCATTCGGCATTGTAGGCTTTGAAACAGCATTCCCACTTTTATACACACATTTTGTAAAAACGGGTAAATGGACATTAAAGCAACTTGTTGAGTGGATGGCAACAAAACCGGCAGAAATTTTCGACTTACCATACGGTAAAATTGAAGTAGGGGCTTCGGCAGACTTTGCGATTATCGACCTTGAAAAAGAAATGGAAGTTAATCCAGAAGAGTTTAAGTCAAAAGGACGTAACACACCGTTTACAGGATGGAAGACGCAAGGCTGGCCAGTGCTAACAATTTTTGAAGGCAATATCGTATATCAGGAGGCAGAATAATGAAAAAGCGTTTATTAATTTTAGAAGACGGTACTGTATTTCACGGTACAGCATTCGGTAGTGACAAAGCATCACAAGGTGAAGTTGTATTTACAACAGGAATGACAGGTTACCAAGAAACATTATCGGATCCATCATTCTACGGTCAAATTGTTACACTAACATATCCATTAATCGGGAACTATGGTATTAACCGTGATGATTTCGAATCGATTACACCAGTTATCCGTGGATTTGTTGTACGTGAGCTTGCTGATCAGCCATCGAATTGGCGTTCAGATATGACATTAAACGACTATCTAAAAGCACAAGATATCCCTGGTATCGAAGGAATTGATACACGCAAATTAACGCGTATTATCCGTACAAAAGGTGCGGTTCGTGCGATTTTAACGGAAGCAGATGCAGACGTAAATGTGGAAGAAGTAGTAGCGCAATTACAAGCGACACCGCTTATTACACACCATGTAAAAGAAGTAACACCAAAAGCAGCCTATCCGTCACCAGGACGTGGGAAACGCGTTGTATTAATTGATTTTGGTATGAAGCACGGGATTTTACGAGAATTAAATAAACGCGACTGTGACGTATTAGTCGTGCCTTATAACACAACAGCAGAGCAAATTTTAGCGTGGCATCCAGATGGCATTATGTTATCAAATGGCCCTGGTAACCCAACGGACGTAGCAGAAGGTATTGAAACAGTGAAAAACTTAATCGGTAAAGTACCGATGTTCGGAATTTGCTTAGGTCACCAAATCTTCTCATTAGCATGTGGTGCGAAATCATTCAAATTACCATTCGGTCACCGCGGGGGGAACCACCCAGTAAAAGATTTACGCACAGGTCGTACAGATTTAACGTCTCAAAACCATGGCTATGCAGTCGATATCGATTCGTTAAAAGATACAGATTTAGAATTAACACACATTGCATTAAACGACGGTACTTGTGAAGGGGTTCGTCATAAAAAATACCCAATCTTCACAGTTCAATATCACCCAGAAGCTTCACCAGGTCCAGAAGATTCAAATCACTTATTCGATGAATTTATTGAAATGATGGAAAATGAAGCAGCAAAGGAGAAACAACATGCCTAAACGTACAGATATTAACACTATTTTAGTAATCGGATCAGGTCCAATCGTAATCGGTCAAGCAGCAGAGTTTGACTATGCAGGAACACAAGCGTGTCTTTCATTAAAAGAAGAAGGCTACCGTGTTATCCTAATCAACTCAAATCCAGCGACAATTATGACAGATACAGAAATCGCTGACAAAGTATATATCGAACCAATTTCTTTAGAGTTTGTGTCACGTATCTTACGTAAAGAACGTCCAGATGCAATCCTACCAACACTTGGTGGTCAAACAGGTTTAAATATGGCTATCGAGTTAGATGAATCAGGTATTTTAGATGAGCTAGGAATCGAAATTCTTGGGACAAAATTAGATGCGATTCATAAAGCAGAGGACCGCGATTTATTCCGTAACTTAATGTACGAATTAGGTGCTCCAGTACCTGAGTCAGACATCATCCATAACATGGAAGAAGCGAAAGCATTAGTAGCACGTATCGGCTATCCAGTAATCGTACGTCCAGCATTTACACTTGGCGGTACTGGCGGTGGTATTTGTTACAACGACCAAGACTTAGAGGAAATCGTTACTTCAGGTTTAAAATATTCACCTGTAACACAGTGTTTACTTGAAAAATCAATCGCTGGTTATAAAGAGATCGAATACGAAGTAATGCGTGACTCAGCAGACAACGCGATCGTTGTATGTAATATGGAAAACTTTGACCCAGTTGGTATTCATACTGGTGACTCAATCGTAGTGGCACCGACACAAACATTATCTGACCGTGAAAATCAAATGCTGCGTAATATCTCTTTAGATATTATCCGTGCATTAAAAATTGAAGGTGGCTGTAACGTACAATTAGCACTTGATCCATACAGCTTCCAATACTATGTAATCGAAGTTAACCCACGTGTATCACGTTCATCAGCGTTAGCTTCAAAAGCAACAGGTTACCCAATTGCAAAATTAGCAGCCAAAATTGCTGTCGGTTTAACTTTAGATGAAATTAAAAATCCAGTTACAGGCTCTACATTTGCTTGCTTCGAGCCAGCACTTGACTACATCGTAGCGAAAATTCCGCGCTGGCCATTCGATAAATTCGAATCAGCAAAACGTAACTTAGGTACACAAATGAAAGCAACGGGTGAAGTAATGGCACTTGGCCGTACGTTCGAGGAAGCGATGCTTAAAGCAGTTCGTTCACTTGAAACAGGTCACTACCATATCGAAATGAAACACCCAGAAGAGTTAACAGATTCTTGGATTGAAAAACGTATTCGTAAAGCAGGCGACGAGCGTTTATTCTTCATCGGTGAAGCATTACGCCGTGGTGTAACAATCGAGCAAATTCACGAGTGGTCAGCAATCGACTTATTCTTCTTACACAAATTAAAGAAAATCGTCGATATGGAAGCGACACTTGCAGAAAATAAAAACGATAAAGATGTATTACGTACAGCAAAACGTTTAGGCTTTGCGGATCGTAAAATCGCAGAGCTTTGGGAAACAACGGAAGAAGCAGTGTATGCATTCCGTAAAGAACATGGCATCATTCCGGTATATAAAATGGTTGATACATGTGCAGCTGAGTTCGAATCTCAAACACCATACTTCTATGGCACATACGAAGAAGAAAATGAGTCGATTAAATCTGACAAGCCATCTGTCGTGGTACTAGGCTCTGGTCCGATTCGTATCGGTCAAGGGGTAGAGTTTGACTATGCGACAGTACACTCTGTATGGGCAATTCAAGAAGCAGGCTATGAAGCGATTATTATTAACTCAAATCCTGAGACAGTATCGACTGACTTCTCGATTTCAGATAAATTATACTTCGAGCCATTAACAATCGAGGACGTAATGCACATCATCGATTTAGAGCAACCAGTTGGCGTAGTCGTGCAATTCGGTGGTCAAACGGCGATTAACTTAGCGGATAAATTAGAAGCAAATGGCGTGAAAATTCTAGGTACAACATTAGAAGATATCGACCGTGCAGAAAACCGTGATAAGTTCGAGCAAGCATTACAACAATTAGATATTCCACAACCTCCTGGTGATACAGCTACTTCAGCAGAAGGCGCAATGGCAATCGCTGAAAAGTTAGGCTTCCCAGTATTAGTACGCCCATCATACGTACTTGGCGGACGTGCAATGGAAATCGTATACAATATGGACGAGTTAGCACACTATATGGATCATGCGGTAGAAGCTTCTCCAGATCACCCAGTATTAGTTGACCGTTATTTAACAGGGCAAGAAATTGAAGTAGATGCAATCTGTGATGGTGAAAATGTATTAATCCCAGGTATTATGGAGCACATTGAGCGTGCAGGGGTTCACTCTGGTGACTCGATCTCTGTATATCCACCGCAAAAATTAACAGAGGCACAAAAAGAAACGCTTGTAGACTATACAACGCGTTTAGCAAAAGGCTTAGGCATCATTGGTCTGATGAACATTCAATATGTAATGAGCGAAGGCGAAATTTATGTAATCGAAGTAAACCCACGCTCTTCTCGTACAGTACCGTTCTTATCAAAAATTACGAATATCCCGATGGCAAATATCGCAACAAAAGCGATTCTTGGTCAATCGATTGTAGCGCAAGGTTACAAACCAGGCTTAGCACCAGAACAAACAGGCGTATTCGTAAAAGTGCCAGTGTTCTCATTTGCAAAATTACGCCGTGTTGACATTACATTAGGACCTGAAATGAAGTCAACAGGTGAGGTAATGGGGAAAGATTCTACTCTTGAAAAAGCACTTTACAAAGGCTTAGTAGCAGCAGGTATGGAAATTAAAACGCACGGTACCGTGTTATTTACTGTATCGGATAAAGATAAAGAAGAAGCAATTGCGATTGCAAAACGCTTCTCAACAGTAGGCTACCGTATTATGGCAACAGAAGGTACAGCACGAAGCTTTGAAGCAGCAGGTGTACGTACAGATGTTGTTGAAAAAATCGGTGCAAAAGGTAAAACATTAATCGATGTAATTCAAAACGGTGAAGCACAACTTGTTGTGAACACATTAACAAAAGGCAAGCAACCAGCGCGTGACGGCTTCCGTATTCGTCGTGAGTCAGTAGAAAACGGTGTACCATGTTTAACATCACTTGATACTGCTGAAGCGATGCTACGTGTAATCGAGTCCATGACATTCACTGCTGAAGAAATGCCAAAAGCGGAGGTAGTACACTAATATGATTCGCCAAGAACGAATGACGGTCGTTCAGCAATCGAAAATTGCTCATAATATTTTTGAGCTTACAGTACAAGGCGAGCTTGTCCAGGAAATGACTCCTGGGCAGTTCGTGCATGTACGCGTAGCCGATATGTTCGAACCGCTATTACGACGTCCAATTAGTATTGCCAATATTAATAAGGAAACAAATGAATTTACGATGATCTATCGTGCAGAGGGTCGTGGAACTGAGATTTTATCGTTAAAGCAAGTAGGCGATACGATAGATATTTTAGGGCCAATCGGTAATGGCTTCCCGGTTGATGCAGTACCAGAGGGCGGTACGGCATTGCTTGTCGGAGGCGGTATCGGTGTACCCCCATTATATGAATTAGCTAAGCAATTAAATGCACGTGGTGTACGTACAATTCATGTATTAGGATTCCAATCAGAAAATGTTTGCTTTTATGAAGAACAGTTTAGCCATTTAGGGGATACACATTATGTTACAGCGGACGGAACAAAAGGAACAAAGGGCTTTGTGACAAATTTATTGGATGAGTTACAGCCTGAGTTTGATGTGTTCTATTCATGTGGACCACTGCCAATGTTAAAAGCATTAGAAGTACAATTCCCAGACAAACCGGGCTATTTATCCTTTGAGGAACGTATGGCTTGTGGAATTGGTGCATGCTTCGCTTGTGTATGCAACACAACAGAGAATGTGGAAAAAGATTATGTAAAAGTATGCTCAGATGGGCCAGTATTCCCGAAAGGAGTTGTGGCACTATGAGCCGTATCAATATTTCGTTACCAGGATTAGAACTAAAGAACCCGATTATGCCAGCGTCAGGCTGTTTTGGCTTCGGTCGTGAATATGCACAACTGTATGATTTATCAAAGCTAGGTGCAATTATGATTAAAGCGACGACAGTAGAAACACGTAGCGGGAATCCAACGCCACGTGTAGCAGAAACTTCAGCGGGTATGTTAAATGCGATTGGGCTTCAAAACCCAGGAATCGAAAAAGTAATGGCAGAAGAACTTTCTTTCTTAGAGGGGTATGATGTGCCAATTATCGCAAACGTTGCGGGTACTGAAGTGGCAGACTATGTAGAAGTAGCGGAGCGTATTTCGAAAGCACCGAACGTTCATGCGTTAGAATTAAATATTTCATGCCCGAACGTTAAATGTGGGGGCATTCAATTCGGTACAGATCCAGCGACTGCGCGTGAATTAGTAGAGGCGGTTAAAGCTGTATCTAGTGTGCCAGTATATGTAAAACTTTCGCCGAACGTAACAAATATTGTGGATATCGCAAAAGCGGTAGAAGCAGGTGGTGCAGATGGTATTACGATGATTAATACACTTATTGGTATGCGTCTACACGAAAAAACAGGAAAACCAGTTATTGCAAACGGTACGGGCGGTTTATCAGGTCCAGCTGTTAAACCAGTAGCGATTCGCATGGTTTATGAAGTATATAAAAATGTAAATATTCCGATTATTGGGATGGGCGGTGTAATGAACGCACAAGACGTAGTGGACTTTATGTCAGCAGGTGCTTCAGCTGTCGCGGTTGGTACGGCAAACTTTGTGGATCATTTCGTATGCCCAACTATTATTGATGCGCTACCAGCAAAGTTAGATGAGCTAGGTGTTGAGCATATTACAGAACTTATTGGAAGGAGTCACCGTTAACATGAACAATAAACCGATTATTGCACTAGACTTTCCAGGAGAGAAAGAAGTGTTTCAATTTTTAAGCCAGTTTGAAGAGCAACTTTTTGTAAAAGTGGGAATGGAGTTATATATGCAGGAAGGGCCAGATATCGTGCGCAAAATTAAAGAACAAGGCCATGACATTTTCCTAGATTTAAAACTTCATGACATTCCAAATACGGTAAAGTCTGCAATGAAAGGTTTAGCACGATTAGGTGTGGACTTAGTTAATGTTCATGCAGCAGGTGGCAAAAATATGATGGAAGGTGCACTTGAAGGCTTAGAGGCAGGTACGCCTGTCGGGAAAAAGCGTGCAGCTATAATCGCAGTAACACAATTAACATCAACGACAGAAGAACAAATGCGCAATGAACAACGCATTGATCTGCCATTGATTGATGCTGTGCTACATTATGCACAGCTCACAAAATCGGCGGGCTTAAATGGGGTTGTTTGTTCCGTACATGAAGCACGTGCCATCGCAGAGGTATGCGGCGAGGACTTCCTTCGCGTAACGCCGGGTATTCGTATGGCGGGCGGGGAAACACATGACCAAAAACGAATTGCAACACCAGACGGGGCACGTGAAGACGGTTCTTCATTAATCGTAGTAGGACGTGCCATTACAGGCGCAGCTAATCCAGTAGCTGCATACAAAGAAGTTTGTGAATTATGGGAGGCAAAATAATTATGACATTACAAAACGAAATCGCACACGCTATGCTAAAAGTTGGGGCAGTAGAATTAAACCCAACAGATTTATTTACTTGGGCTTCAGGTATTAAATCACCAATTTATTGTGACACACGTTTAACGATTTCAGATCCTGTTATTCGTAAACAGCTAGCAAATGGATTAGCGCAAAATATTAAAGAATTTTTCCCTGAAACAGAAGTAGTAGCAGGCACTGCAACAGCAGGTATCCCGCACGCTGCTTGGGTATCTGATATTTTAGAGTTACCAATGGTATACGTACGCTCAAAAGCAAAAGAGCACGGCCGTGGCAACCAGATCGAAGGCAAGTACGCACCAGGTCAAAAAGTAGTCGTAGTAGAAGATATCGTATCAACAGGCGGCTCTTCCATTACAGCAGTTGAAGCATTACGCGCAGCAGGCTGTGAAGTAGTAGGCGTCGTATGTGTGTATACATACAACTTACCAAAAGCAGAAAAAGCATTCGACGAAATCGGCGTGAAATATGTATCATTAACAAACTTCGACTACTTAGTAGAAGCAGCAAACGAATCAGGCGCAATTCAAGCAGATCAAATCCCATTCTTGAAGGAGTGGCACGCGGACCTTAAAGCAGGGAATTTACAGAAATAATTGGATTTATTTTAAAGTGAATGGAATGCTAATTATATAGGTGGAGCTGTGGCGAAAGCGAAGCGACAGCCACACTAGCAAAACTTAAAGCTGGAGAGCTTTAAGTTTTGCATAAAGCAGAGAATTTACAAAAAACACCAACGTATGCTATTTTTAGCGTGCATTGGTGTTTTTATATTTAACTCATTATAGTTTAACAATCCAGCCAAAAGGATCTTCTAGCTTACCAGTCTGTATACCTGTTAATGTATCATACAATAATTGTGAGAGTCCCCCGATTTCACCGTTGTTAAGGACAAACTTTTCGTCTAAATATTTTAACTCGCCAATTGGTGAAATAACGGCAGCTGTACCTGTTCCGAATGCTTCTTCTAATTGCCCATTTTTATGTGCTTCTATAATTTCATCGATAGAAATGCGGCGTTCTTCAACTGGAATTTGTTTATAGTGTAAAATGTTGATGATCGAATCGCGCGTAATACCAGCTAAAATACTGCCGTTTAAAGCAGGAGTGATTACAGTCCCGTTAATTTTGAAGAAAATATTCATGCTCCCTACTTCTTCTACGAATCTATGCTCTTTGCCATCTAACCATAATGTTTGATCATAGCCGTCTTCATTTGCAAGTTCTTGCCCTTTTAAGCTACTTGCATAGTTACCGCCTGTTTTTGCTTCTCCAGTACCACCAGCGACAGCGCGTACATATTGCTGTTCCACTAAAATTTTGACAGGGTTTATACCATTCGCATAATATGAGCCTACTGGTGATAGGATAATCATAAATTGATATGTTTGAGATGGGGCTACACTTAAATAAGAATCTGTCGCAATTACGAATGGACGAATGTATAACGACGTACCTGGCGTATTTGGAATCCATTCACGCTCAATTGTCAGCAACTGTTTTAATGCTTCTAATGCCAGATCTTCATCTACAGATGGAATACATAGTCGCTCGCTCGATAAATTTAATCGTTTAAAGTTGTTTTGTGGGCGGAATAATAGCACTTCATTTGTTTCTGTAACATAAGCTTTTAACCCTTCAAATACAGTTTGCCCGTAGTGGAATACTTTACTAGAAGGGTCTAACGTGATTGGTTGATAAGGAACGATACGTGGATCATGCCAGCCCTTACCTTCTGTATAATCTAAAATAAACATATGGTCTGTGAAAAATTTACCAAATCCAAGGGCGGATGTAGCTGGTTTTTCCTTTTTATTTTGCGTTAATTCAATTTTTATTTTCATTATAAATGTCCCCCATTAATACAAAAAATAACATCTGGATTTTTCTATTAAGTATAGCTTATTTTCTCCGATTTTCAATCTAATTTGAATATTTGAACGAATTATCAGATTATTAAAGTAGATAGTTACTAACTTGTTCATTAGAACGTTTCTTGTATCAATCATCCTAAAACTTCCGACATTTGTAGCTGTCCTATCGTAACCTCCGTACTTTGCTACAGCCTACTGTAAATAGAGGGCAAATATTTTCTCCCTCCTAATTAAAATCGATTATTTTGATGCCTGGATTGTGTCACATAGCGAAAACGATATACAACTTAATTTTAAATAAGTGTCAAATGAGGTCTATTTACCTAAATGGCACTTATCCTCAATTAAGTTGTATCTCAAAATCGATTACTGGTGGATTTGTGCGTTTTTTTAGTGCGTGTATGATTTTCTTATTAAAAAATCGCACGCTACCGTTTGTTTTGATCAAAATAGCGAGATATTTAATTTTTTTATAAATGATTACATCGTAAAGACATGTACCAAACATTTTGGGTAACGATGTATTTTTAGAAAAAAGCTCCATTCTTTTCATTTTTTTCTCCCTCCACGGAAGCTCCTTTTTTAGTGAATTTCTATCATTTTTATCACAGTCGCTATTTGTAGAGCACTTGTTTTGAATGAAAACGTTGTCGTATCCTAGCAAAAAGTCACTGCATCTGGTCAAAATAACCGAGCATGAGCCAAAGTCAACAAAATCTTTATTTTTGCACCAAAAATGCAAGCGCATGAGACGATTTGCGTTAACTTTTGAAGGTAATCGTTATGTTAGAAAATTAAAATGAACTCATATACAAGCATAAATTAAGAAAAGTTCCGTCTAAAAAACTTTGAGACGGAACCTTCGTATGCGTTGTTACTTGTTTTTCAATTGTAAAATCAGGTTTTCATCCGGTGTGACAAACAATGTTTTTTGTTCGAAGTAAATCACGAATCCAGGCTTAGATCCATTTGGCTTTTTCACTTGGCGGATGTCAGTGTAATCTACTGGCACGGAGGATGATTCACGTGCTTTACTGAAATACGCACTTAACATCGCTGCTTCATGCAATGTCGTTTCGTCAGGTGTATCACAATGAATGACCACGTGTGAGCCTGGGATATCTTTTGTATGCAGCCAAATATCTGTTTTCTTTGCTAATTTAAATGTTAAATAATCGTTTTGCTTATTGTTTTTACCGACGGAAATCGCAATACCTGTAGAAGACATAAATTTCTCAGGTGCTGGCTTTGTCGGTTTTTTCTTTTTCTTTGAAGCACGCAAGCGAAGATAACCTTGCTCTGCTAACTCCTCACGAATTTCTTCAATATCAGCAGGGGCGGCTTGCTGTACTTGCTGGGCGAGCATATCAAAATATGAAATATCATCCTCTGTTTTTTGCTTCTGCTCTTTGATCATAATGAGCGCATTTTTCGCCTTGTTGTATTTTGTGTAATAGCTTTGTGCATTCTCAATCGGCGTTTTTCGTGGGCTTACAGGGATGGTTACTTTTTCGCCTGTGTAGTAATTATCGACTGTCACATGCTCTACGCCTTTTTCAAATTGATAAAGGTTTGCCATTAATAGTTCGCCGTATAATTGAAACTCATGCAGTTTGCTTGCACGTTCGTAATCTTTATCTAGCTTTTTGAGCTTTAACTTTAATTTATCTAGTTCGTTTGTCAGCCAACGCTCTAAATCACCGGCCTGTTGTTTTACTCGGTCGCGTTCAGCACGAGCGAAGAAAACACGGTCGAGTAATGTACTTAAGTTTGGATAAGTTGTTTCTTTTCCAGTTAAATGGGTTAGAATTGTTGGTGAAAAATACGCTTTTCCTTCTACTTCCTTATAGGTCGGGTGCTTTGCAACGTAAACTTCTTCCATAAATGTACGAATCGTCTCCACTAAATCACCTTGTTGGATGCGGTGTAATAATTCATTCGCATGCAGCGGGGAGAAGCCGATAAAGCGATTCATAATATCCTTTGCTGTTACAGCGTTGGCAAAAAAGGTGCGCAGTTCATCGTCTGTTACTTCGTTCATATGCTGTTTGTTTTGTGGGGGCGGCGCGATATATTGTTGCCCGGGTAAAACAGTACGATAGCTATTCATCGAAGGAGAGAGATGCTTTAAACTATCGATAATTTTATCGTTCTCCGTATCCACTAAAATGAGGTTACTATGACGTCCCATCACTTCGATAATGAGTTTGCGATAAATGGTATCACCAATTTCATTTTTACTTTCAATGCCGAGTGTAAGGACACGCTCTCCGCTCATATGCTGCAGCGCTGTAATAAAACCGCCTTCTAAATGTTTACGTAAAAGCATGCAAAACATGGGTGGCTCTGCTGGATTTTCGACGGTTTGTTCCGTGAGGTGGACACGTGCATAGGAAGGATGAATGGAAATTAATAATTTATGATTTCCACCTTTTGCACGAATATGTAATATGACTTCGAGTGCATTCGGCTGATGAATTTTTGTAATACGTCCTGATAAAAGCTGCGATAATTCTTTAGTCATCGCGCTTGTAAATAATCCGTCAAATGCCATTGTTCATTCCTCTTTCATTTATAGCTTGTTGCTACATTTTTGTATAAGTCATTGCTCATCTACTCTCTCTTATGATAGCATTTTTTCTTGTGTGTGCGGATGTTTACATATTTCTATAAAACAAACATCATAACAGGTCAAACATATGCTATAATTATTGCAGTATGCAAAAAAGGATGTGACGAACCTTGGTGCGTAGTATGACGGGCTTTGGCAGGGGTGTCACAACGACGAAATCTCATCAATTGACTGTTGAAGTTCGTGCTGTGAATCATCGTTTTTTAGAAATTAATACAAAGTTTCCGAAAGAGTGGATGGAGTCTGAAGTGTTAGCGAAGAAAGTGCTATCCCAAGCTTTATCACGCGGAAAGCTAGATGTTATTATTTTTCTAAAGGAGCTCCAAACAGCTGAGCAAAAAATTCAAATTAATTGGCCCCTTTTAGAGGCATATCGCAAAGCGAAAGAAGAACTTTCGCTCAATATGTTGATGGAAGAAAAATGGACGATGCAAGAAATTGCTATGCTCGATCAAGTGCTCGTTGTACAGGAAGAAGAACTTGTACAAGAGGAAGTGCTGACAGCTGTAGAACAGGCATTACAGCAAGCAATCACGCAATTAATACAGATGCGTGAAAGAGAGGGCGCGGAGTTAAAAGCAGTGATGTTACAATATAAGGAACAATTGCAAGCGCAAGTTCAATGTATTCGTACAACATCAGGCGATGCCGTACTGAAGTATCGTGAGCGATTAAAGCAACGTGTACAAGAATTTACCAGTGGACAACTATTAGAGGACCGCTTATTAACAGAAGTAGCATTATTTGCAGAGCGCGTTGATATTAGCGAAGAGCTTGACCGTTTGGAAAGCCATTTCCATCAGTTGGAAGAAACACTTGAAGAGGACATTCCAATTGGTCGTAAACTTGACTTTTTAATGCAGGAAATGCATCGTGAAATTAATACGATTGGTTCGAAAAATCAGTCATCGGAAAGCTCGATAGCGGTCGTGCAAGCGAAAACGATTTTAGAGAAAATGCGCGAGCAAGTTCAAAATATTGAATAGTTAGAAGGAGTTATAGATGAAGAAACAACGTGGCTTATTAATCGTATTATCAGGCCCATCTGGTGTGGGAAAAGGAACTGTTCGAAAAGAGCTATTCTCGCAGTCCAATACGAATTATGAATATTCTATTTCAATGACAACACGTAATCCTCGCGAAGGAGAAGTAGATGGTGTAGACTATTTCTTTAAGACACGTGAGGAATTTGAAGCATTAATTGAACAAGGTGGTTTACTTGAGCATGCACAGTTTGTCGGTAATTACTACGGTACACCGCTTGCTTATGTAAATGAAACATTAGATGCAGGGCGCGATGTATTTTTAGAAATCGAAGTACAAGGTGCCAAGCAAATTCGAGAAAAAGCACCAGATGCATTATTCATTTTCTTAGCACCGCCGAGTCTTTCGGAGTTAAAATCACGTTTAGTAGGTCGTGGTACGGAGACAGAAGACGTTATTGCAAAACGTATTGCAACAGCGGAAGAAGAGCTTGAAATGATGAGCCTATACGATTACGTTGTAGAAAACGACGAAGTACACAATGCATGTGATAAAATTAACGCGATTATTAAAGCTGAACATTGCCGTCGTGAGCGTGTAGAAAAAATTTATTTATCAATGTTGAAGGGAGAATAAATCAATGTTATATCCATCAGTAGATGCTTTAAAAAATGAAATCGATTCAAAATACTCTTTAGTAAGCTTAGCTTCTAAGCGTGCGCGCCAAATGCAAGAGGAAGGTGGCGAGCGCCTTCATAGATACGTTTCTTACAAGCCAGTAGGAAAAGCGTTAGAAGAAGTAGCGGCCGGTGTACTAGAGAAAGAACAGCAAGATGAATCAACAATTTACGAGGATGAAGTGTAAGTTTAGCTGATCCATCCGTACGCTGATCATCTAAGTAGTCCTAATTATATGTAAAGTATTTAGTAGCTCCCGGAGAAAACTCTTTGGGAGCTTATCATTTGAAGGGGGCAAACTAAATGCAAAACAAAAATATTTTACTTTGCGTAACGGGCGGTATTGCTGTCTATAAAGCAGTGGCACTGACGAGTAAATTAACGCAAGCGGGTTTTCATGTAAAAGTAATGATGACAGCATCTGCACAAAAATTTGTGAACCCTTTAAGCTTTCAGGTGATGTCGAAAAATGATGTGTTTTTCGATACATTTGATGAAAAAGATTCGAGTGTGATCGCGCATATTGATTTAGCAGATTGGGCTGATCTTATTTTAGTCGCACCGGCTACAGCGAATGTCATTGGTAAACTGGCGAATGGCATTGCAGATGATATGGTAACAACGACATTACTGGCAACGACGGCGCCGGTATGGCTAGCGCCCGCGATGAATGTGCATATGTATGATCATCCAGCAGTAAGACGCAATATAGCACAGCTACATACAGATGGGTACCGTTTTGTCGAACCTTCCGAAGGCTATTTAGCATGTGGCTATGTAGGGAAGGGACGTCTAGAAGAGCCCGAAAAAATGACAGAGTTAGTCATGCAGCATTTTGCACCACAAAAACAGCCGCTTAAAGGGAAAAAAGTTGTTGTATCAGCTGGCCCAACACGTGAGCGCGTTGACCCAGTCCGCTTTTTAACGAACTTCTCAACAGGGAAGATGGGGTACTCCATGGCAGAAGCAGCACGTGATTTAGGCGCAGATGTTGTGCTTGTTTCTGGTCCAACGAATTTACCTAAGCCAACGGGTATGACAGTGATCGATGTGGAAAGTGCCCAAAATATGTTTGATGCGATTTGGGCACAATACGAATCAGCTGATATCGTGATTAAAACAGCAGCTGTAGCAGATTATCGCCCGAAAAATGTGCATGGTCAGAAAATGAAAAAGCAACCAGGCGATGCTGCTTTAGAGCTAGAACGTACAACAGATATTTTAGCAACGCTTGGAGCGAATAAAACACACCAGTTGTTAATTGGATTTGCTGCAGAAACGAATGATGTAGAAAGCTACGGGGCACAAAAATTACAAAAGAAAAATGCAGATTATATTGTCGCAAATGACGTTACAGAAGCTGGCTCTGGTTTTGGTACAGACACGAATAGTGTGATTTTAATCGGACAGGACTACAAGCAAAAATTTGCGCATCTTCCTAAAAAAGAGTTAGCACGACAGTTGCTTGAAACAATTGCAGAAAGAGAAGATTTTAAATGACATTAGTCGTTGCACAAGTCATTGTGGATGTAGCCGCCTATCCAGTGGATCGTCCGTTTGATTATGTCGTTCCAGATGCGTGGCATTCATTAATCGAAGTGGGGAGCCGTGTGAAAGTCCCTTTTGGACCGCGTAACGTACTCGGTTTTGTTGTCGCGTTACAACACGAAACAGATGTGCCAATGGATAAAATGAAGCCTGTTGCACAAATATTAGATATTGAACCCGTGTTAACAGGAGAAATGCTGAAATTATCAAAATGGCTGAAGCAACAAACGATTTGCTATGAAATTGATGCATTGCAAGCGATGCTCCCATCTGCCTTGCGTGCGAAGTATGAAAAAATTGTACATGTGACAGGCGAAGTAGCCGCGCTGCCGGAAACCTTACAGTCCCATTTTAATAAGAACGGTAAAGTGAACTTGAAAAAATTTGAAAAAGAAGGATTGCTTAGGGAAGTAAAGCAGGCGCTAAAAGACGGTCTGATTACGGTTGAAAATAGTGTGAAACAGCAAGGCGTAGTGAAAGAAATTCGCAAAGTACAGATTGCTTCGGATTTAGTGAAGTTAACAGAGGTAGAGGCTTCCATTGCTAATCGGGCAGCTAAGCAAAAGCAACTTGTCCAGTGGATGATGAAGTACCCCGGCCAAATGTTTTTACCAGATGATTTGTGTCGTGAAGCCGGTGTAACAATAGGTGTATTGCAATCTGTGATTGAAAAAGGAGCCGCTTCTTTTATGAAAGAGGAAGTATACCGCGACCCATTCACAAAAGAAGTAGCAAAAACCGATTTTTTAACACTAACGGATGAACAAGCGACGGCTTTAAAGGCTATTACACAAGCAATGGATGCGAAACGTGCAGAAACATTTTTATTGCAAGGTGTCACAGGTAGTGGGAAAACGGAAGTGTATTTACAAGCTATTCAACATACGCTGAGAGAAGGTAAGGAGTCCATTGTACTTGTACCTGAGATTTCATTAACACCACAAATGACAGAGCGCTTCCGTTCGCGTTTTGGGGAACTCGTAGCCGTTCTTCATAGCGGGCTTTCAGTCGGTGAAAAGTATGATGAGTGGCGGAAAATCCAGCAAGGAAAAGTAAAAGTTGTTGTCGGTGCTCGTTCTGCGATTTTTGCCCCGTTTGAAAATGTCGGACTTATCATTTTAGATGAAGAGCATGAATCCACGTATAAACAAGAGGATGCCCCGCGTTATCATGCAAGGGATGTGGCTGTTTGGCGTGGTCAGTATCATGGATGTCCCGTTATTTTAGGCAGTGCAACGCCAAGTCTTGAATCCTTTGCTCGAGCGAAAAAAAATGTGTATACATTATTAACGCTGAAAAATCGCGCGATGAGGCAAGACTTACCGACAGTACATGTTGTTGATATGCGTGAAGAATTAAAGTTAGGGAATCGCTCGATGTTTTCGATTAGCTTAGTAGAAGCGATTCGGGAACGTTTAATGAAAAAAGAGCAAACGGTGCTCTTTTTAAACCGTCGTGGTTACTCTTCCTTTGTCTTATGTCGTGATTGTGGGACGGTAGTAGAATGTCCAAATTGCGATATTTCGTTAACGTATCATCGTTCCAGTGAGAAGTTAAAATGTCATTATTGTGGGTATGAAGAGTATGTGCCACAGTCTTGCCCGCAATGTCAGAGTGAGCATATTCGTTTCTTCGGTACAGGGACGCAAAAGGTCGAGGAAGAGATATATAAGCTATTTCCGGAAGCACGTGTCCTTCGAATGGATGTCGATACAACAAGTAAAAAAGGTGCGCACGAGGAAATTTTAGATGCTTTTGGACGAGGGGAAGCCGATATTTTACTTGGTACGCAAATGATTGCAAAGGGACTTGATTTTCCGAATATTACACTTGTTGGTGTATTGAGTGCTGATACGAGCTTGCATCTTCCAGATTATCGTTCCGCAGAGCGTACGTTTCAACTGTTAACACAAGTAAGTGGACGAGCGGGTAGACATGAAAAACCGGGAGAGGTTATCGTGCAAACGTACACACCCGAACATTATACAATTGAATTGTCAAAAGAACAGTTATACGAACCGTTTTATGAGCGTGAAATGCATATGCGCCGTCAAGCAGGCTACCCGCCCTATTATTATTTAGCGCTTGTACAAGTATCGCATGAAGATGTTATGATGGCGGCTGAGTATGCAGCGAGAGCAGCTGAATATTTACGGTCAAACTTACCATTTAACGTGTCTATTATCGGGCCTACAACAGCAAGTATTAGCCGTCTCCAAAATAGATATCGCTATCAATGTTTGATAAAATACAAAATAGAACCAAACCTCATTCCAGTACTATTACAGCTTATAAAACTGTATCGCTCGGAATGGATAAAAAAAGGAATCCTGCTCACCATTGATTTAGACCCATCAATGATTTGAGCTTGTGAAAGAGGTAAAAATGTATGGCAATTAGAGAAGTAGTAAAAGCACCTGCAAAGGTTTTATCTTCAAAAACGAGAGAAGTAGAAGTAATCGATGAGAACATCATTGCGCTTTTAGATGATTTATATGACACGATGGTAGAGCATGACGGCGTTGGAATTGCCGCACCACAAGTAAATGTCGATTTACGTGTAGCCATTGTTGAACTTGGGGAAGATATTTTAGAAATGATTAACCCAGTTGTGATTGAAACACGTGGGGAAGTGGAAGATATTGAAGGTTGCTTAAGCTTTCCGGATCTTTTCGGTTTAGTAAAGCGCCCAACATACGTAAAAATTGAAGCGGCAGACCGTGAAGGACAGATTTATGAGCTAGAAGCAGAAGATTTCGAAGCCCGTTGTATTTTACATGAAATCGATCATTTAGATGGTGTACTATTCGACTCCAAAATAACGCGTGTGTTAACGCAAGAAGAGCTGGATGAATTGTACGCGGATGTTGAGGAGGAATAATATGACAAAGGTCGTATTTATGGGAACGCCCGCTTTCTCAGCACCAATTTTACGTATGTTGCATGAAGAGGGTTATCATATTTTAGCGGTTGTCACGCAACCAGATCGTCCAGTAGGGCGCAAAAAAATACTTACACCACCACCAGTAAAGGAAGAAGCGGTACGCCTCGGTTTACCAGTAATTCAGCCCGAGAAATTACGCGGTTCAGAAGAACTACAGCAAATTATTGGGTTAGGTGCAGATCTTATTATTACAGCAGCATTTGGTCAAATTTTACCGAAAGAGCTACTAGATGCTCCGCGTTTAGGCTGTATTAATGTGCATGCATCTTTATTGCCGCAATACCGTGGAGGTGCCCCGATTCACCAAGCAATCATCGATGGACAAAAGGCAACAGGTGTCACAATTATGTATATGGCAGAAAAGCTCGATGCAGGTGATATCATTTCTCAACGCGAAATCATGATTGAAGATATAGACCATACAGGAAGCATGTTCGAAAAATTAAGCGAAGTAGGTCGAGAGCTGTTAAAAGAGACATTGCCTTCGATTATTGATGGAACGAATGCCCGCATTGTACAAGACGAATCACTCGTAACATATGCAAGTAATATTAGCCGTGAGCAAGAGCGCATTGACTGGACGAAAGGTGCGCGTACAATTTACAACCAAGTGCGTGGTCTGCACCCATGGCCAGTTGCTTATACGACATTTGAAGCGGCAAACGTAAAAATTTGGTGGGCACAAGTGGGCGCTACAGCGCATGACCGTGAGCCGGGGGAAGTTGTAGCGATTCATAAAGATCGTTTTGAGGTCGCAACAGGTGCAGGCGGTACGTTAGCGGTACTAGACTTACAACCAGCCGGAAAAAAACGTATGACAGCAGAAGAATATTTACGTGGAACTGGTTCAAAACTACAGATAGGGGACCGTTTTGAATGAGTAAAAAGAAGCAACAAATTTGGGATGGAAATGTGCGTGATGCGGCATTAACTATTTTGCTAGCCGTTGATAAAAACCAAGCGTATAGTAATCTTTTGCTGCATCAAACAATTGAAAAATACAAGATTGATGCAAAAGACCGTAGTTTATTAACAGAAATTACGTACGGTACATTACAGCATAAATTCACGCTGGATTATTATTTAGAACCTTTTATTCGTGGGAAAGTCGATTTATGGGTACGTTGGTTACTGCGTATGTCGCTGTATCAAATGGAATATTTATCGCGTATCCCGCCACATGCTGCCGTTAATGAGGCAGTAGAAATTGCGAAACGTCGTGGACATAAAGGCATTGCATCCATGGTGAATGGTATTCTCCGTACGATTCTTCGTGAGGGTTTACGAGCCACTGCGGATATTACAGACCCAGTAGAGCGTCTTTCGATTGAAACGAGTCATCCGAAGTGGTTAGTGGAACGTTGGGTGGAAAGCTACGGTTATGAGAATACGGCAAATATGCTACGTGAAAATAATATTCCACCGGTACAAACCGTACGTGTGAATACAACACGTGCAACTGTCGAACAAGTATTAGCGTCTCTTGAAGCAGAAGGAATAAAGGCACATCAAAGTGATGTCATGCCGGAATGTATCCATTTAACAAATGGTACAGTTGCTCGTACAACTGCGTTTAAAGAGGGCTTGATGACGATTCAAGATGAAAGCTCCATGCTACCAGCTAATGTATTAAATCCTCAGCCTGGCATGAAAGTGCTCGATATGTGTGCTGCACCAGGTGGGAAGACGACACATCTGGCGGAGAAAATGCAAAACGAAGGCTCGATTTTGGCGATGGACTTGCATCCGCATAAGCTGGATTTAATCGATGAAAATACAGCGCGACTAGGGCTTGAGATTGTACAAACTGCGCCAATTGATGGGCGTAAGGCAGCAAGCTTCTTAGCAAAAGAGAGCTTTGATGCCGTATTAATCGATGCCCCGTGCTCAGGACTTGGTGTCATGCGTCGCAAGCCAGATATTAAATATACGAAGCGTGAGGAAGACCTAGAAAGTCTTCAAACAATTCAGCTGGCGATTTTAGACAATGCGGTACAAGTATTAAAGCCAGGTGGACGTTTAGTATATAGTACATGTACAGTTGATAAACAAGAAAACGAAGGCACGGTAGAAGCGTTTTTAACCGCGCATCCAGAGATGGAAAGTGAAGCCTTAACCAATTTACCGGAAAAACTATTAGCGAAACAAAACAGCGGTATGCTACAAGTATTTCCGCAAGATTTTGGCAGTGATGGCTTTTTTGTTGCTGCTTTTCGTAAAAAAGGAGAAACAAATTAACTAATGGATCAACATAAATTTGATGAACGTATTCAAGATTTAGTGGAAGAGGCGGAAGACAAACCAGTTCGTCGTGAGAAAAAAGAGAAGCCTCAGTTAAAAGAATCGATTTATTCTCTTCGTCCAGAAGAGTTACAAGAATGGTTAAAGGAACATGGAGAAAAACCATTCCGTGCGGGGCAGATTTTTGATTGGCTATACAATAAGCGCGTGAAAACGTTTGAAGAAATGTCAAACCTATCAAAAGGGCTACGTGAAAAATTAGAGGAAAACTTTACCTTAACAACACTTTCAACCATTATTAAACAAGAGTCAACAGATGGCACGATTAAATTTTTATTCCAATTACAGGACGGCTATTCAATTGAAACGGTTTTAATGCGTCATGAGTATGGGAACTCCATTTGTGTGACAACGCAGGTAGGGTGTCGTATTGGTTGTACGTTCTGTGCATCGACATTAGGTGGTTTAAAGCGTCATTTAATGGCAGGGGAAATCGTAGAGCAGGTTGTCAAAGTACAGCAACAGCTGGACGAAACAAATGAACGCGTAAGCTCTATCGTGATTATGGGAATTGGTGAACCGTTTGATAACTATGATGCGATGATGAACTTCTTGAAGATTGTTAATAATGATAAAGGATTAAATATCGGTGCACGTCATATTACCGTTTCGACATCAGGGATCGTACCGAAAATTTATCAGTTTGCGGACGAGCAATTACAAATTAACTTCGCTGTCTCCTTGCATGCACCAAATCAAGAAGCGCGTCAAAAGTTGATGCCGATTGCACGTGCGTATAAAATTGATGAATTGCTTGAAGCTGTTCGTTATTATACGAAGAAAACAGGACGCCGTGTTACATTTGAATATGGTCTAATGTCGGGGGAAAATGATTCTGTGGAAGTGGCAGAAGAGTTAGCAGCATTAATCAAAAATATTAAATGTCACGTCAACTTAATTCCGATTAACTACGTACCAGAGCGTGATTATGTACGTACATCGCGTAGTAAAATTTTTGAATTTGAAAAAACGTTAAAGAAGAACGGGATTAACGTAACGATTCGCCGTGAACAAGGTGCGGATATTGCTGCTGCATGTGGTCAATTACGTGCACAAGAACGATCAGAAGAAACAAAGTAGGTGGTCATTGTGAACTTTACAGTCGAAAGTGATGTTGGATTAAAACGTACAGTGAATGAAGATCGGGTCGCATTTGTTGAACGGCCTGATCAATTGAAGCTGGCGATTTTAGCGGATGGTATGGGTGGACATAATGCAGGCGACGTAGCAAGTGAAATGGCAATTGAGCAAATGCAAGCACTATTTTTGCAAGCAACAGCCGAGCAACTTTCTTCTGAAGAAAGCTGTAAGGAATGGCTTCACGATGCTGTATCTGAGATTAATCATCAAATTTATCAATATTCATTATCACATGAAGGCTGTCAAGGCATGGGGACTACGCTCATTGCTGTACTCATTGACGAAAAGCATTGCACCATTAGTCATGTAGGGGATAGCCGGGTGTATCATTTTACAGATGACACTGCCGCACTTGTTACACGCGATCATTCGTATGTCAATATTTTGGTAGAGAGCGGTGAAATTAGCGAAGAGGAAGCGCAAAATCACCCTCAAAAGAATTTTATTTTAAAAGCACTTGGTACAGAAAGTTCCATTCAACCTGACTTCTATGATGTAATACTAGAGGAAAGTTCCTATTTACTAATTTGTTCAGATGGATTAAGTAATAAGCTATCGATTGATGAAATGATTGCCATTATTACGCTTCCGATGCCGCTGCAGGAAAAAGGAAAAAAATTAATTCAACTAGCAAATGATTGTGGTGGCGAAGATAATATTTCCCTTGTACTGATGACTAGAAATGAGGAGGTGTAGGCATGTTGATTGGAAAACGAGTAAGTGAGCGCTACGAAATCTTATCGCTCATCGGTGGTGGTGGAATGAGCAATGTGTATCTTGCTCACGATATCATTTTAGGCCGTGATGTAGCGATTAAAATTTTACGTTATGATTTTACAAATGAAGAAGAATTGCATCGTCGTTTTCAGCGTGAAGCGTTGTCTGCTACAAGCCTAACACATCCAAACATTGTCAGTGTATACGACGTTGGGGAAGACGGAGATATGCACTATATTGTGATGGAGCATATTAAAGGCAAAACTTTAAAGCAATACATACAGGAGTTTTCACCCGTATCGGCTGCTAAAAGCGTGCAAATTATGAAGCAGCTGACATCCGCGATTGGACATGCCCATGAAAATGGGATTATTCACCGTGATATTAAGCCTCAAAATATTTTAGTTGATATGGAAGGGAATGTGAAAATAACGGATTTTGGTATAGCGACGACATTAAATGCAACAAGCTATACACAAACAAATTCTGTTATGGGCACGGTTCATTATTTATCACCTGAGCAAGCGCGTGGTGGCATTGCGACAAAAAAATCAGATATTTATTCCTTAGGTATCGTGTTATATGAACTACTAACAGGAGAGTTGCCATTTTCAGGGGAATCTGCTGTATCGATTGCATTAAAGCATTTACAATCAGAGACACCATCTATTCGAGCAATTGATGCATCGATTCCACAAACGCTGGAAAATGTTGTGTTAAAGGCAACGGCAAAAGATCCAAATCACCGTTATGCCAGTGTCGATGAAATAGAAGAAGATTTACAAACGTGTTTATCGGTAGCACGTCAACACGAGCCGAAATTTATACCGCCATTAGATGATGACGCAACGAAAGCGATTCCGATTATTAAAGAAAAAGTTTCGACGAATGATATATTACAGACAAAAAAAGTAGAACCCGTAAGACCTCAAAGTCAATTATCAACAGAGGTGCAAAAGGAGTCACTGGCTAAACCTAAGAAGAAAAAATGGCCGCTTATTGTTGGCGCACTCGTAACGCTGGCGCTATTATTTCTTGTATTCATGTTTACAGTAACACCGAACAAAAAGGAAATTCCGGATGTTTCTACTTTAACGGTCGAGGAAGCGACGACTATGTTAGAGGATGCTGGCTTTGTACTAGGTGAGCCAATTGAAAATCACAATGATGAAGTGGAAAAAGATCATGTGATTGGAACAAATCCAAAAGCTGGTTTGTTACGTGCAAAGGGATCGGAAATCCAGTTAGTTGTTAGTCTTGGGAATGAAACAATTACGCTAGATAATTATGTAGGTGTTCAACTTACACAAGTGTTGCCGATTATCGAAAAAGGTGGATTTAAAGATGTTGACATTGTAGAAGTTTTCGATAGCAAGCAGCCTCCAGGGGAAATCATTAGTCAAGAACCTACAGCGAATACCGAAGTTATAGCAAAAGATACGGTATTAAAGTTACAAGTTAGTAAAGGTAAAAATACGGTTATTGTATCCGATTTAAGGCACTTTACTGAAGCAGCCGCAAGAGAATACGCTAGTACTGCAGGTTTTAAAATTCAATTTGGTACACCTGAGCATTCAGAAACTGTTGCCGCTGGTAGTGTAATTTCACAAACACCGAAAGCTAATACTCCGCTAGAGGTAGGAGCAGTCATAAAAGTTGTTCTTTCCAAAGGTCCAGTAGAAAAAAAAGTGAAGTGGTATTACAAAACGGTTGATATTCCATATGAAGGTGGAGTAGATGAAAACGGGGAGCCGATCCCACAAACGATACAAGTTTATATTCAAGATAAATTGCATACAATGGCTGACCCGATAGAGGAATTTACGATTACTGAAGATACAACATATCAGATTCAACTTGAAATTGTAGAAGGTGAAAAAGCAGCATACCGCATTGCGCGTGATTCAGCTGATTTTGCAAAAGAAACGATTTCATATGATGAGATAATACAATGATTTCTAAGGGAGGGTTTTCATGGCGCAAGGCCAAATTCGAAAAGCATTAAGTGGGTATTATTATGTAGAGCAAGATGGGGAGTTAATTCAATGCCGTGGGCGCGGGGTATTTCGTAACCGCGGCGAATCGCCACTTGTTGGTGATGTAGTTGATTTTACACGCGAGGGTGAGTCAGATGGCTATGTAATGAAAATTCATCCGCGTAAAAACGAACTTGTTCGACCACCGATCGCGAATATCGATCAAGCAATCCTTGTATTTTCTGTGAAAGAGCCGGACTTTAATACGATTTTGCTTGACCGTTTTTTAGTCGTATTGGAGTCATTCCATATCGAACCAATTATTTGTTTAACAAAAATGGATTTGCTAACAGATGAAGAGCTAGGACAGCTAACCGCTTATATTGAAGACTACAAAAAGATAGGCTATGAAGTGATGACTACCTTTAAAGAGGATGCCTCTTTAATGGCGCGTATTCAACCGATGTTAGCGGGGAAAACGACAGTATTAGCTGGACAATCAGGTGTGGGGAAATCAACATTATTAAATACATTAATCCCTGAACTAAATTTAAAAACAGGCATCATTTCACAAAGCTTAGGCCGCGGAAAGCATACAACACGCCATGTGGAGTTAATCGAAGTGTGTGGGGGATTACTGGCAGATACGCCGGGCTTTAGTTCCTTTGATTTTGATACGATTGAAAAAGAAGAACTCACTGCGTGTTTTCCAGAGTTTTTACGTATTTCAGAAGGGTGTAAATTCCGAGGTTGCTTACATATGAAGGAGCCAAAATGCGCGGTTAAGAGTGCGCTAGAAACAGGTGATATTAAAGAATATCGCTATGCACATTATGAACAATTTTTACAAGAAATATTTGATCGAAAGCCGAGGTACTAAACATGATTAAAATTGCACCATCGATTTTAGCTGCAAACTTCGCAAAATTAGGCGAAGAAGTAAAAGAAGTAGAAGCTGCAGGAGCAGAGCTGATTCACATTGATGTAATGGATGGACATTTTGTACCAAATATTTCGTTTGGTGCGATTGCGCTAGAAGCGATTCGTCCATTATCTACATTACCAATGGATGTTCATTTAATGATTGAAAATCCAGATCAATACATCGAACAATTCGCGAAAGCAGGCGCGGATTATATTACCGTGCATGTGGAAGCTTGTCGCCACTTACATCGTACTATTCAATTGATTCGTTCATTTGATGTAAAGCCAGGCGTTGTATTAAATCCACATACGCCAATTGAATCCATTTTACACATTTTAGAGGATATAGATATGGTCCTATTTATGACCGTCAATCCAGGCTTTGGTGGTCAAAAATTCATCTCTTCTGTGTTACCGAAAATCGAAGCGTTATCAGCTATTATTAAAGAACGCGGTTTAACGATTGATATCGAAATTGATGGTGGCATTACAGCGGAAACAATCGTCCCTTGTGCAAAAGCAGGCGCCAATATTTTCGTTGCAGGCTCTGCTATTTATGGAAAAGAAGATCGTGCGGCTGCATTGCAAGAAATTAAGCAAGCAGGTCTTAATGCCATTCAATGATTGTAGCAATTTGTGCGGGCGGCCCCATTCGTGAGGTCGCCTTTAATATAAACGTAGACAAATGGATTGGTGTAGACCGGGGCGCTTATTATTTAATAGAGCAGGGGATTGTGCCAGATGCCATTGTAGGGGATTTCGATTCGGTTAGTGAGGAAGAATTTGTGCGTATTTCAGCAGTAGTTACACATGTTGAAGCCTTTCAGTCCGAAAAAGATGAGACAGATACAGATTTAGCATTAATGCGTGCGATTGAATTTACGCCGAGTGAGGTGCTTCTAACCGGTGTGACAGGGGGACGTCTAGACCATCAGGAAGCAGCGCTACGTTCTCTATATCGCATGCAGCTAGCTTATCCGCATATTCAGTTTAAAGTGATGAATACACACAATGAATTACATTTTTTAACGCCAGGTCGTCACAAACTGGAAAAAACAGTACACCCATACTTGTCGTTTTTTGCTTATGGGGAAGATGTTTGCGAGGTGACATTGCGCGGCGTTAAATATGAAACGACGAATGAAACCATTACACAAGCAACTTCAAGATTTACAAGTAATGAAATCCTATTAGATGATGCGTATATCACGTTCTCTTCCGGCATATGTTTAGTTGTAAGAAGCATGGACTAGGAGGGAGCTATTTTGAAAGTATATACATTTCAGTTACCAAAGTTTTTGAGTAATATGACAAGAGCTTGCATTCGATTATTTCGTCGTGAGAAAAAATAAAAAGGGGGTGGGTAACCATTTAGTAATGGCTACTCACTCCCTTATTTTTTTTATATCAAATGAAAAAAAGAGCATCAACGCAAGAGGCTGATGCTCGGTACGCGATTAAACGCGCTCGATTTTACCTGATTTTAATGCACGAGCAGAAACCCATACGCGTTTTGGCTTACCGTCAACTAGGATACGAACTTTTTGTAAGTTAGCGCCCCAAGTACGTTTAGAAGCGTTCATAGCGTGTGAACGGTTGTTGCCTGTACGAGCTTTACGGCCAGTAATAACACATTGTTTTGGCATGTAAATTCCCTCCTTACAGATGAATCTGAAAGCTTGTTTTTCAGTTCGATATTTCACATACCATAATAATTTAACATAGACTGAAAGACCTTGCAACATATTTCGTACATACTTTCAAGAAAAAAACCTTTACACCCAAAAGCTATATGAATTGATAGCAGTTCATACTAGTTTTCATTTTAACGGGTAGACTTATGTGAACGTTTTCTTTTATAATTAAGCTTTGTGTAGTACAATATAGACAGTCAAAAAGAGCCAAGGAGGCATACTTATGTCAGTAGAATTAAAAAACGAATTCGGCCAAATTGATATTTCAAATGATGTTATTGCACAAATTGCAGGTGGCGCAGCAATCGAATGTTACGGAATTGTAGGGATGGCTTCGAAGCACCAAATTCGTGATGGACTAACAGATATTTTACGTAAAGAAAACTTTGCAAAAGGTGTAATCATTCGTCAAGAGGGCGAAGATTTACATATCGATATGTATATTATCGTAAGCTACGGTACAAAAATTTCTGAAATTGCTTATCAAGTACAATCAAAAGTAAAATATACAGTAAATAAAACATTAGGTATGAGCGTAAAATCAGTGAATATTTTCGTTCAAGGCGTTCGTGTAATGAACGTGTAAGAGGAGGATTCAAATCGAATGAAGTCATTAGACGGAATTAAATTTGCAGAAATGGTACAAATGGGGGCGCATCACCTGTACCAAAATGCAAGTTATGTAGATTCGTTAAACGTATTCCCAGTACCGGACGGAGATACAGGGACGAACATGAACTTATCAATGACATCAGGTGCAAAAGAAACAGAAAGCAACACGGGTGAGCATATCGGTAAAACGGCACAAGCGTTAGCAAAGGGCTTACTCATGGGAGCACGCGGAAATTCAGGTGTTATTTTATCGCAATTATTCCGCGGCTTTAGTAAAGCGATTGAAAAAGACGCGACAATCGATGCAAAAGGGTTAGCAGCAGCGTTCCAAGGTGGCGTTGATACGGCGTATAAAGCTGTGATGAAGCCAGTGGAAGGTACCATTTTAACAGTTGCTCGCGAGGCAGCGACAAAAGGTGTCGAAGTAGCAGAAAACACAGACGATTTAATTGAGTTAATGGAAGCATTTGTGGTAGAAGCAAAGGCCTCACTCAATCGTACACCAGATATGCTACCTGTATTAAAGGAAGTAGGCGTAGTGGACAGTGGCGGACAAGGATTGCTATTTGTGTATGAAGGTTTCCTTGCGGCATTAAAAGGTGAAGCATTACCTGAGAAGAACGATGCTTCTTTAGATGACTTAATTAATGCAGAGCATCATCGTGTACAAGATTTCATGAATACAGAAGATATTGAATTCGGTTATTGTACGGAAATTATGGTACGCTTTGAAGAAGGAAAAGAACCATTTAACGAAGAAGCGTTCCGCAATGAGTTAAACCCAATGGGCGACTCATTACTTGTTATTTCTGATGATGAGATTGCGAAAGTACATATCCATACAGAAACACCTGGTAATGTGTTAAGTGCAGGTCAAAAATACGGTAGCCTTATGAAAATTAAAGTAGATAATATGCGTGAACAACATTCGGCCATTGTTGGTGATGCAGCATCAGCTGCTCCTGCGAAAAAACAAGAAAAAATTCCGTACGCTATCGTGACAATCGCGATGGGTGAAGGGATTGCCAACTTGTTAAAGTCAATCGGTGCATCTTACGTGATTGAAGGCGGACAAACGATGAATCCATCAACGGAAGATATCGTGAAAGCGGTAAACGAAATTGGTGCAGAGCGTGTGCTTATTTTACCGAACAATAAAAATATCGTTATGGCAGCAGAACAAGCAGCAGAGCTTCTTGATATTGAAGCTGCTGTCGTGCCAACGAAAACAATTCCTCAAGGGATGGCAGCTATTTTAGCGTTCAACCCAGAGGTAAGTGTGAGCAACAATAAAGAAAACATGACAGCAGGCTTTGCACATGTTAAAACAGGTCAAGTAACCTATGCAGTACGTGATACATCAATCGACGGGGTAGAAATCCGCAAAGATGATTATATGGCGCTTGCAGAAGGTAAAATTATTTTATCAACACCTGAGATGATGGATGCAGCAAAAGAGGTCATCAATAAGTTAGTCGATGAGGATAGCGAAATTATTACCGTTATTTACGGTGAAGATACAACTGCAACACAGGCAAATGAGCTTGCAAGCTTTATCGAAGAAAACTTTGAAGATGCAGAAGTAGAAATCGTTGAAGGAAAGCAATCACTATATCCGTTTATTTTATCAGTTGAATAAATAAAAGTGGGAGTGTAGGCAGATGGATGCCTGCACTCTCTTTTTGGCGGATTGGCAAAGATAAGTTTTACGTCTTTCCGCAAAGATTTAACATCGTATAGATGCAAGTAATGTTTTGGTTCAATATCAAAATATGTTCCTGATTAAAAATGGAGACTGAAGCCAAGCCCGCGGAAAGCGTCCGCCCGTAACGGAATGTGCGGTAAAGTACATGTTTTGGTGAAGACCCAATATTTTTAGAGGTTGTTAGAAGTATGAATAATTTGTGTCGATGTATAGACATTGATACACTTAAAATATGAATTGAATTGTGAGAATATTGAAGTGAGAAGGTGACTTTATGAAATTTACATCTGTATTTGATATTATCGGCCCGGTGATGATTGGTCCATCGAGCTCGCATACGGCGGGGGCTGCTCGCATTGGACGTATCGCGCGTGATTTATTTGGTCGCCAGCCGAAATGGGTAAAAGTGCATTTATATGGATCGTTTGCAGAAACATATCGTGGACATGGTACAGATATTGCAATTATTGGCGGTTTATTAGATTACGATACGTATGATGAACGTATTAAAACTGCTTTTTCTGATGCAAAGGAAGTAGGTATGAGCTTTGAATTTATCCCAGAAGAAGCACATAAAGAGCACCCGAATACGGCACGTCTTGTAATGGGAGATGAAATCGGTGAAATGAGTGTGGAAGGGATTTCGATAGGCGGCGGTAAAATCGAAATTAGTGAAGTGAATGGCTTTAAACTGCGACTAACAGGTGGCATGCCAGCGATTCTTGTTGTTCATAATGATCGTACAGGATGTATTGCCAATGTTGCGAACTGCCTTGCGATGCATAATGTCAATATCGGGCATATGGAAGTATCTCGTATTGAGCGAGGGCATACGGCACTGATGGTAATTGAAGTGGATCAAAATATTGACGACCGCATTTTACAACAAATTGCTTACATTCCGCATATTACGAAAGTATCGAAAATGAATACGTAAGGGAGGGTGCATGATGGACGTATTATTTCAAAATGTAAGAGAATTAGTAGCACTTGCAGAAAAAGAAAATAAATTAATATCGGAAATTATGATTGAACAAGAAATAAAAATTAGTGGTCGCACGAGAGAAGTCATTCTAGAGCAGATGGACCGCAATTTAACGGTAATGGAAGAAGCGATTGAACGTGGTTTAAAAGGGGTGCAATCTGTCACGGGTTTAACAGGTGGGGATGCTGTGCTGTTACAAAACTATATTGCGACGGGTAAATCACTATGTGGCGAATTGCTGTTAGACGCTGTCAGCAAGGCAGTCGCGACGAATGAGGTAAATGCGGCAATGGGGACAATTTGTGCTACGCCAACAGCGGGTTCAGCTGGGGTTGTACCAGGGACATTGTTTGCGGTAAAGCATAAATTAAATCCAACACGCGAACAAATGATTCGCTATCTCTTTACATCAGGGGCATTTGGTTTTATCGTCGCTAATAATGCGTCAATTTCTGGTGCGGCGGGCGGTTGTCAAGCAGAAGTAGGGTCAGCGGCAGCGATGGCAGCAGCTGCGATTGTTGAAATGGCTGGTGGTACACCGCAACAATGTGCAGAGGGCTTTGCGATTACATTGAAAAATATGCTGGGACTTGTATGTGATCCCGTTGCTGGTTTAGTAGAGGTACCGTGTGTTAAACGAAATGCAATGGGCGCAGCTAATGCGCTTGTCGCAGCGGATATGGCGCTTGCAGGTGTAACAAGCCGTATTCCATGTGATGAAGTGATTGGTGCGATGTATCGTATCGGCCAAGCAATGAGCCCGAACTTAAAAGAAACGGCAAGAGGTGGTCTAGCAGCAACACCAACAGGTAAAGCGCTAGCGCAAAAAATATTTGGTGGTGTTACTAACTAAATGAAACACACGTCCAATATGTCAGAGTATAGACGAAGTTGATTTTTCAACTTTGTCTATACTTATTTTGGTAGTTAATTAAAAGTAGGGAATCCCAGACTGTTTTGAAAACGCTTGTCAGACAAGGCGGGCAGTCGAGCGAAGACCTGAATAGAACTTTAGTTCATGAGGGGACGAGCGAGACAACCAACGCAGTATGCGAGCGTTTGTCAACAGTCTGACGCGTACTCATTATGAGAACGCGTGTTTTTATGCTATGCTAAAGAAAAGTACATAAAGGAAGTGGGAAATTGGTTATTACAGAACCTGTATCCAACTTAAAAGGTGTTGGCAAGGAAACGGCTGAACAATTAGCGTCGCTCGGTGTTCATACGATTGAGGACCTCATTTGGATGTTTCCATACCGCCATGAAGATTTCACATTAAAGAATTTAGCTGAAACACCACACAACGAGAAAGTAACAATTGAAGCGCGAGTGGAGAGTGTACCGGCTGTGACGTTTATGGGGAAAAAATCGCGTCTAACAGTAACGGTTTTAGCGGGTCGCCACTTAGTAAAAGTTGTTATGTTCAATCAACATTATTTAAAGCAAAAACTAGTACCAGGCGCCATTATTACAGTATCAGGGAAATGGGATCGAGGTCGTCAAGTTGTAGCCGGTTCATCAATTAAATTTGGGCCGAAGCAAGATCAAGGCGATTTTGAACCTGTGTATAGTTTACGTAATACGATTCATTTAAACCGCTTTCGAAAATTAATGCGACAAGCCCTTGATGAGGCGGGGCATTGTATTTCTGAAACATTGCCAGCTTCCATGCGTGAACAGTATAAGCTATTGCCGATGCAGGAAGCGCTTGAAGGGGTACACTTCCCAAAAGATACAGAGCATGTGAAGCAAGCAAGACGCCGTTTTGTGTTTGAAGAGTTACTCGTCTTTCAACTGCGTATTCAAGCACTACGTAAAGCGCGTCGAGACAGTGAAAAAGGGTTATCCATTAATTATGATTTAGTGAAACTTCGTGATTTTATCGCTATGTTGCCGTATGAACTGACGGGGGCGCAAAAGAGAGTCGTAAACGAGATTTGTAAAGATTTAAAAACGGCGCATCGTATGAATCGACTGCTGCAAGGGGATGTTGGTTCCGGGAAAACCGTTGTTGCGGCGATTGGGTTATATGCGGCTGTCACAGCGGGCTATCAAGGTGCGTTAATGGCGCCGACAGAAATTTTAGCAGAGCAACATGCGGAAAACTTATATGCTTGGTTTGAACCAATGGGGGTACGCGTTGCTTTATTATCTGGTTCTACGAAAACAAAAGCCCGAAGAGACATTTTAGAACGATTAGCAAATGGCGAAATTGATATTTTAATTGGGACACATGCGCTTATTCAGCCGGGTGTGGCATTTAAAAATCTCGGATTCGTAATTACGGATGAGCAGCATCGTTTCGGCGTGGAGCAACGTCGTATTTTGCGCGATAAGGGGGAAAATCCTGACGTCTTATTTATGACGGCTACACCGATTCCGAGAACGCTTGCGATTACGGCGTTTGGTGAAATGGATGTATCTATTATTGACGAACTGCCTGCGGGACGTAAGCAAATTGAAACGCATTGGATGAAGCATGAGCAACTAGGTGCTGTGTTAACAAAAATGGAGGCGGAGTTAAAAGCAGGGCGGCAAGCTTACGTAATTTGTCCGCTTATTGAAGAATCGGATAAGCTAGATGTTCAAAATGCGGTTGAAGTATACGAGCAATTGACGACTTATTTTCTAGGACGCTTTAAAGTGGGTTTAATGCATGGGCGCTTGTCAGCGGATGAAAAAGATCTAGTGATGCGAGCGTTTAGTGAAGGGGAATTGAATATACTTGTGTCAACAACTGTAGTCGAAGTAGGGGTAAATGTGCCGAATGCCACATTTATGCTTATTTATGATGCGGAACGTTTCGGATTAGCTCAACTTCATCAATTGCGTGGACGCGTTGGACGTGGTGAACATCAATCGTATTGTGTGCTTTTGGCTGATCCTAAAACAGACGAAGGAAAAGAGCGCATGATGTCAATGACAGAGACAAATGATGGTTTCCGGTTAGCTGAAAAAGATTTAGAGCTACGTGGTCCAGGCGATTTCTTTGGGAAAAAACAGAGCGGGTTGCCCGAGTTTAAAATGGCTGATCTTGTGCATGATTATCGTGCGCTAGATATAGCGCGGCAAGATGCTGTGCGGTTAATTGAAAGTGAAGAATTTTGGCGCGCTGATGAGTATGAGTCGTTACGCCAAATGCTTGAGCGGTCGGGTGTTTTAGAAGGAGAGCGTATTGATTAGAAAAACATATGTTGCGTGTTTCTAGAAAGACATTTTTAGGAATGTAAGCAACATATGTTTTTTCTTGCAAATTTCAAACGAATAACGTACACTCGTTCGCATAAGGGGGGAGTCATATGAAATCAATTCGGCCGTTCTTAATGTTTAAAGGCGGTGCCTCAGAAGTAATCGATACATATGCATCGTGGTTTACTGATTTTGAAGTTATATCTAAGCAATTGATTCCACAAACAGAACTCATTGCATTGGCAGAAATCTGTATACATGGGCAAAAAATTTTGCTAAATGATACACAACAACAGCATGCATTTGATTTTACACCATCTTTTTCGTTTTTCATTGAGTGTGAGTCCGAACAAGAAGTTCATGCATTAGCAGAAAAGATGAAGGATGGTGGACAAGCTTTAATGCCGCTTGGGCAATATGGATTCTCAACATTATTTGGCTGGTATCAAGACCGTTTTGGTGTATCGTGGCAAATAAATTTTAATGAATAAGGAGAGAGAACGATGGCAATTAATCCGTACTTTGTATTTGATGGAGAAGCAAAAGAAGCAGTAGCATATTATGCAGAGGCTTTTGGGGTGGAGGATTACCAAGTTATGACATTCGGTGAGGCGCCACAGCATCCAGATCATCCAATTCCACAAGAAGCTAGGAATCGTGTCATGCACGCCATGCTGCAATTACCAACAGCAAAATTAATGTTTTCTGATACTTTCCCAGGTCAGGAAAAAGTAAAAAAAGGCAATCAAATAACGCTAGCGTATGTTTTAAATGATGAACAGGAACTGCGCCGTGTGTTTAACTTTTTTGCGCAAGAGGGCAAAGTGATGATGCCGCTTCAAGAAACGTTTTGGAGCAAATGTTACGGTAGTGTAACCGACCGCTTCGGTATTGAATGGCAAATCAATTATGAAGGATAATTGGATAAGACCTCTAAGGTTCGATACTAAAATCTATTCTTGATAACAGAAAAATTGTTGTAAAAGTACATGGAGCGAAGCATGAGCGACGAGGAGGCTCGACCTCGCCCGCGGAAAGCGTCCGCCCGTAACGGAATGTGCGGTCAAGTACATGTTTTGGTGAAAACCTCTTTTTAGTGAATAATCTTTCAATAGTATGCAAATTATACTTTTTTACGGGCGCAATAACAAAAAGTTGTTGCGTTCTTTTTTTACTTTATGTATATTGGTGTTAGTACCAAGTGCTAATACTTAATAAGAAGGTGACGAAGGTTATGAAACGTACAAAAAAAGAACGCCAACAATTACTAACAGAAACAATCGCAGATAATCCATTCGTCACTGATGAACAGTTAGCACAGCAATTTGGTGTAAGCGTTCAAACGATTCGATTGGACCGCATGGAATTGTCCATTCCTGAATTGCGTGAACGTATTAAAGACGTAGCAGCAAGAAATTATGAAAATGAAATTAAATCGCTCCCATTAGATGAAATAATTGGAGAAATTATTGATATTGAATTAGATAAACGCGCTTTTTCTATTTTTGATGTAGGAGAGGAGCATGTGTTTCAACGAAATGGTATTGCACGAGGGCATCATTTATTTGCGCAAGCAAACTCTCTAGCAGTAGCTGTTATTAACGATGAATTAGCGTTAACAGTAAAATCCAACGTTGCTTTCGTTAAGCCTGTCAAAGCAGGTGACAGAGTCATAACGAAAGCGGTCGTGCGCACGCAACAATCAGAGAAAAATCGAACAATTGTTGATGTCACGTCGACAGTCAATAATGAAGTTGTGTTCATAGGAGAATTTGAGATGTATCGCACGAAAGGTGGAAACGAAACATGAAATTAGCAGTAGATGGTATGGGTGGCGATAATGCTCCACAAGCAATTGTGGAAGGTGTTATGCAAGCACTTGAGGATTTTACAGATATCGAAATTTTATTATACGGTCGTCAAGAGGCGATGACACCTTATTTAAAGGAACATCCGCGCTTAACGGTGATTCACTGTGAAGAAGTGGTAGAAGCAGAAGACGATCCAGCACGCGCTGTTCGTCGAAAAAAAGATTCTTCTATGGCACGTATGCTCGAAGCAGTAGCAGACGGAACAGCGGATGCTTGTCTTTCGGCAGGTAATACGGGTGCATTGATGGCAGGTGGGTTGTTTAAAGTAGGAAGAATTGAGGGAGTAGGACGCCCAGCACTTGCGACAACATTACCTACAATTGATGGCAGGGGTTTCCTTATGCTAGACCTTGGTGCGAATGCGGATGCTAAGCCAGAGAATTTGTTACAGTATGCCATTATGGGTGATATTTACGCGAAAAAAGTCCGCGGTTATAATGCGCCTCGTGTAGGTTTATTAAATATTGGTACTGAAGAAAAAAAAGGTAATGAGCTGACAAAAGCAACCTTTGATTTACTGAAAGAAGCGAATATGAATTTTGAAGGCAACGTAGAGGCGCGTGAGCTATTAAACGGTGTAGCGGATGTTGTTGTAACAGATGGCTTTACAGGAAATATGGTGTTAAAGACAATCGAAGGTACAGCAGGTACACTATTTGCGATGTTAAAAGGCGCATTTACTTCTTCAACAAAAGCAAAAGTTGGCGCTGTGTTAGCTAAAAATGGCTTAAAAGATTTAAAGACAAAAATGGATTACACAGAATACGGTGGAGCTGCGTTGTTCGGTTTAAAAGCACCGGTCATTAAAGCGCATGGGTCATCAAATGCTCGGGCGATTTACAGTGCCATTAAACAAGCGCGTACAATGGTTGAACATGATGTATGTGCGACAATTCAAGCAACGATTACGGTAGAGTAATCACATTTGGCAAAGGGGAATTAAACATGACAAAAATAGCTTTTATTTTTCCGGGGCAAGGCTCACAACAAGTAGGTATGGGGGCAGAGCTTGTCGCAGTAAATGAAAATAGTAAGGCGTTTTATAACCAAGCAGATGCTGTACTTGGTTTTTCATTATCAAAATTGATGTTTGAAGGGCCACAAGAGGAGCTTACTTTAACGTATAACGCGCAGCCAGCATTACTAACAACAGGTGTCATGATTGCTCGTCAATTAATGGATGCTGGGGTGAAACCGGATTATACAGCCGGTCATTCGTTAGGAGAATATAGTGCATTTGTTGCGTCAAATGTATTGACGTTTGAAGAGGCCGTACAAGTTGTTCATAAACGTGGTTTATATATGGATGAGGCAGTGCCTGCGGGTGAGGGTGCAATGGCTGCTATTTTAGGGATGGAACCGACTGAATTACAACAAGTTTGTGAAGATGTGAGTGCAACAGGCGAAGTCGCACAACTTGCTAATTTGAATTGCCCAGGACAAATCGTTATTTCCGGTACGAAAGCAGGGATTGAACAAGCTTGTGCGCTAGCGAAAGAGCGTGGCGCCAAACGAGCAATTCCGCTAACGGTTAGTGGACCATTCCATAGCACATTGATGCAACCGGCAGCGGAAAAACTTGCTGATGCAATTGAGCAAGTCGACTTTAAAGTGCCTTCTATCCCTGTTGTAAGTAATGTTACATCGACGCTACTTGAAGATGTAGAGGCGATTAAACAGGAAATGATTGATCAAGTATCAAGTCCCGTACAATGGGAGCAAAATGTGCGTACATTAATGGATTTAGGTGTAACCGTATTTATTGAATGTGGCCCAGGAAAAGTGCTATCAGGGCTTGTGAAAAAAATTGACCGAGGCGCAACGGTATACGGTGTCTATGATGAAGCAACAATGGCACAAGTGATTGAAGCGTCGAAAGGGTGGAACACACAATGAGTTTAACAGGTAAAACAGCAGTCGTGACGGGTGGTTCGCGTGGTATTGGTCGTGCAATTTGTATCGAGCTTGCGAAACAAGGTGCAAATGTTGTTGTGAATTTTAGCGGTAGTGAAGAAAAAGCGAAAGCGGTTGTTTCAGAAGTAGAAGCGCTTGGTGCAAAAGCAATGGCTGTACAAGCGAATGTAGCAGATAGCGATGCGGTAGAGGCTATGATGAAACAGGCAGTAGAAGCGTTTGGTTCACTTGATATTTTAGTAAACAATGCTGGCATTACACGTGATAATTTATTAATGCGTATGAAAGAACAAGAATGGGATGACGTTATTGATACGAATTTGAAAGGTGTGTTCCTTTGTACGAAGGCTGTCACACGTCAAATGATGAAACAACGTGCAGGTCGTATTATTAACATTTCATCCATTGTTGGTGTCGCGGGTAACCCAGGGCAAGCGAATTACGTGGCTGCTAAAGCTGGTGTAATTGGTTTAACAAAAACGTGTGCACAAGAGTTAGCAAGTCGCAACATTTTAGTGAATGCTATTGCACCGGGCTTTATCACAACAGAAATGACAGATAGTTTACCAGAAGAGTTAAAGGAATCGATGTTAAAGCAAATTCCGTTAGCGAAATTAGGACAACCAGAAGATATTGCAAAAGCGGTTGTATTTTTTGCATCGGAAAATGCTAATTATATTACAGGGCAGACATTACATATTGATGGCGGCCTAGTGATGTAACAACCGATTCATTGAGGGGAGGTGACTGATTTGGCTACAGTAATAGAGCGTGTAACGAAAGTAATTATCGACCGTTTAGGTGTTGATGAAAGCGAAGTAAAACCAGAAGCTTCATTCCGTGAAGATTTAGGTGCAGACTCATTAGACGTTGTAGAGCTTGTAATGGAGCTTGAAGATGAGTTTGATATGGAAATTTCTGATGAAGATGCAGAAAAAATCGCAACAGTTGGTGATGCAATCACTTACATCGAAAACAAACAGAACTAATTATAAAGAGACACATAAATGCGGGAAATCGTGTTTATGTGTCTCTTTTTACTCATAATTTTAGTGAATGTGTAAAAAACCAAGGATAAACAGCGCATTTTATGAGAATCCCTTTGCGCAAAAGGTTTTAACGATGTAAACTAAACGATAGAAACTGAGTAGGAAGGCAGATTTGTCCATGACGATAAGAAAAAAAGGGAATCATCAGAAAGCTGGTATATTGCCAGAAAAAGTTCGCACTCATTTTGAACAGTTGCAGCAAGAGTTGAACGTAATATTTAGCAACAAAAATTTATTATATCAAGCATTTACACATTCATCCTATGTGAATGAACATCGTCGCAAGCTATTTACGGACAATGAACGACTTGAGTTTCTAGGAGATGCTGTATTAGAGCTATCGGTGTCGAAATTTTTATTCGAAAAATATCCACAAATGAGTGAGGGTGAGCTAACAAAGCTACGTGCTTCTATTGTTTGTGAGCCGTCATTAGTTATTTTCGCAAATGAATTAAAATTTGGACAATATGTATTACTTGGAAAAGGTGAAGAACTGACAGGTGGTCGAGAGCGCCCAGCATTACTAGCAGACGTATTTGAATCATTTGTCGGTGCGCTTTATTTAGATCAAGGGCTTGAAACGGTCGTCACATTCCTAGAGAAAATTGTGTTCCCGAAAGTAGAAAACGGTGCTTTTTCGCATGTGATGGATTTCAAAAGTCAACTACAAGAAATGGTTCAGCAATCGAATAATGGGCTATTACATTATGAGATTGTCGATGAAAAAGGTCCAGCACATAATCGGACATTTGTATCGCGTGTGCTATTAAATGATGAAGAGCTCGGTATTGGGCGAGGGAAGTCTAAGAAAGAGGCTGAGCAACAAGCGGCGCAAAGTGCGATGCAAAGGCTAAGACAGCAGGCACAAAAGGAGGAGTAACATGTTCTTAAAACGACTTGAAGTAGTTGGCTTCAAATCTTTTGCGGAGCGTATTGGTATTGATTTCGTCCCCGGTGTTACGGCTGTTGTAGGTCCGAATGGTAGTGGGAAAAGTAATGTAACAGATGCAATTCGTTGGGTTTTAGGTGAGCAATCGGCAAAATCATTGCGTGGTTCAAAAATGGAGGATGTTATTTTTGCTGGTAGTGAATCTCGCAAACCACTCAATTTTGCGGAAGTAGCGCTAATTTTAGATAATACAGATCAACGAATCCCGATACCTTACACGGAAATTAGTGTGACAAGACGTGTGTATCGTTCAGGTGATAGTGAGTATCTACTCAACAATCAACATTGTCGCCTGAAGGATATTACGGACTTGTTTATGGATTCGGGACTGGGTAAAGAGGCGTTTTCAATTATTTCCCAAGGTCGTGTGGATTCTATTTTAAATAGCCGACCGGATGATCGACGCCTTATTTTTGAAGAAGCAGCAGGTGTTTTAAAATATAAACAGCGCAAGAAAAAAGCCGAGCTAAAGCTTGCTGAAACAGAAGAAAATTTACATCGCGTATTAGATATTTTACATGAACTGGATAATCGTCTAGAGCCACTTCAAATCCAAGCTTCTGCTGCTAGAGATTATGTCCGCATGAAGGCAGAGTTAAAAGATTTTGATATTTCGCTTATTGTCCACGACTTAACGGCATGTGAAGCACAATTAAAAGCTTTACAAGATGAATTAGCCGGTCTTGAAGCAAATGAACTACTACATGCTGGTGAAATGACAATGCTTGAAAAAAGTTTGCGCCAAGTACGAGCAGAGTTAAAAACGCTTGACAGTCATTTAGATACGTCCCAAGAAAATTTAGTAGAAGCAACTGCTGAAGTGGAACGCTGGGATGGGCGAAAAGCGTTAATGCATGAAAAGCGTTCGAATGCAGAAAAGCACTTGAAACAATTGGAAGCGCAACTTGTCGTATCACAACAGGAAGCAAAGAAGCAAGCATTGAACAAATCAGAGAAAATGGTGCTATTTGCGGAAAAGCAAAAAGAAGTTGGTTCACTTCGCCAAGCGATTAAACAATTAGAGCAAGCATTAACACGCTCGGCTTCTGAAATTGAAGAAGAAATCGACGTATATAAACATCAATATATCGATTTGTTAAATGAAGAAGCAACGATTAAAAATGAATTAAAACATATAAATCAGCAATTACAACAACAACAAGAAACAGCTGAGCGTATGACAGGTCGCTCGGCGGAAATGCAAAAAGAGTTAACACGTGTCATGGCTGAAAAGGAAGTGATTGCTGAGCGAATAGTGAATCTTCAACAACAGTTAAAAGACAAGCTTGCGTTACATGAAGGGATGCAAGGTTCATTAAAGCAGCTAACCGTTCAACTGGATGAGAAGCAAGATTTACTGTATAAAGCGTATCAGCATCAGCAACAGTTAAAAGCGCGTCGTGAAACATTAGAAGAATTGGAAGCGGATTTCTCGGGCTTCTTCCAAGGTGTAAAGGAAGTACTGCTGGCACGAGATAGAGGAGAGCTGTTAGGGATTGAAGGCGCTGTGGCGGAACTTGTTCAAGTAACAGGACAATATTCGCAAGCAATTGAAACAGCACTAGGCGCAGCGAGCCAACATATTGTGACGCAAAATGAACAATATGCACAGCAAGCAATTAATTGGTTAAAACAAAAACGTGCAGGGAGAGCTACTTTTTTACCAAAAACGGTGATGAAATCCCGTCGCTTAAGCGATGCACAAATTTCAGCTGTCTCCAGTCATCCAGCCTTTGTCAATATAGCGTATAATCTTGTGAATTTTGATGAATCGAATCGTTCGATTGTTGAAAATTTACTTGGGAATGTACTTGTTGCTTCGCATTTAGAAGGTGCTAGCCAAATGGCGCGATTACTTGGCTTTAAGTATCGTGTCGTGACACTTGATGGTGATATTGTGAATGCAGGGGGTTCATTAACAGGTGGATCAGTCAAACAGCAAACATCCTTATTTACACGGAAAGCGGAGCTTGATACATTATCGGCAAAAATTGCTGAAATGGAGCATTCCATTCAATCGGCTGAGCGTACAGTAACCGTTGAAAAAGAAAAGGTGGCAAATTTACGCCAAGATTTAGAAGAAGTACGTTTACTTGTAGAAGAGTTACGAGCACAAGAACAGAAGCATAATGCAACCTTATTTGAACTAGATATGCAAGAAAAGAACTTAACTACGAGTGTCACACTTGCTACAAGTGAGCAAACGACTATGGTCACACGTGGACAAACGCTTGCTGAACAAAAAGTACAAGCGGAGGCACGTCTTGCTGAATTAGCAACAGAGCTTACTGAAATTAATGAATTAGTGGAGCAATTAACATTGGCAAAAGCGCAAGGAGATACGCAAAAAGATGTACTCCGTGATGAGATAGGAGAAAAGCGTTCTCAACTTGCCGTAGCACAAGAACAGCTTTCACAAGTTCAAATTGCAATTGCGGATATTGATCTTCAAATGGCCAAAACAAATGAAACAATCGAAAAGATTTCCCAGGAAATTGAGTGGTTCCATTCAGATGCTGACTCAAATGGTCCTACAATGGAAGAAATTGAGCAAGCGATCATTGATTGGGGAGCAAAACGTGAATCGTTACTTACAATTATTACGGAAAAGAAAGAACAAAAGGATGGATTACAACAAAAGCTTTCTGTTATTGAAGAAGATTTAAAAGAGAAGCAACGTATCCATAAAAGCTTTATGGAAGCGATTAATACGTTATCGATCAAACGAAGTCGACTACAATATGAGCAAGGGAACTTCATCGCGCAGCTCAAAGAAAACTATGAAATTGATTTTGAGGCGGCGAAGGAACTGGCAGGAGCAATTGACGATGTCGCGCAAGTCCGTCGAAAAGTAAAATTACTGAAGCAATCGATTGAAGAGTTAGGCCCTGTTAACTTAACAGCAATAGATGAATTTGAGCGTGTGCAGGAGCGGCATGCCTTTTTATCTGAGCAACGTAGTGATTTATTAGCAGCGAAAGAAACACTGCATGAAGCCATTAAAGAAATGGATGTGGAAATGACTGCGCGCTTTAGTGAAACGTTTACAAATGTCAGATTACAATTTAAAGCTGTGTTCCGTGAATTATTTGGAGGCGGTCAGGCGGATTTAGTATTAGTTGCCCCTGATAATTTACTAGAAACGGGCATTGAGATTGTTGCGCAACCACCTGGGAAGAAATTGCAAAGTTTGAGTTTACTATCAGGGGGGGAACGCGCGTTAACAGCGATTGCTTTATTGTTTGCGATTTTAAATACACGTCCAGTACCGTTCTGTATTTTAGACGAAGTAGAGGCAGCACTGGATGAATCAAATGTTATTCGTTATAGCCAATATTTAAAGAAATTTAGTAAAGAAACACAATTCATCGTCATTACACATCGTAAAGGGACGATGGAAGGTGCAGATGTTTTATATGGCATTACGATGCAAGAATCAGGTGTATCGAAGCTTGTTTCGGTCAAGCTTGAAGAGGAAGAAGTGCCAGTAGGTGAAGGAGTGTAGAAAATGAGCTTTTTTAAACGTTTAAAAGAAAAGTTAATCGGTTCATCAGAAGAAGAAAAGTTAAAAGATGAACTCGTTGAACAGGAAGAGGCTAAGCAGGATGATCTAGCCGATGTGAAAGAAACAACGCTACAAGATGATGCAAAAGTAGAGGGACCTGTAACAGTTGAAGAAGTGGAGCAGCCAACTGTAGAAGTAGAAGAGCTACCACAAGTAGAGGAACCGGTTGCAGAAATAACAGAAGAAGTAACAGAAGAACAGAAAAAACCTTCCGCTTGGTCTATTACACAAAAGTTTAAAGCTGGTTTAGCGAAAACACGTGACTCATTTACATCAAAAGTAAACGATCTTGTGGCGCGTTACCGCAAAGTGGATGAAGACTTCTTCGAGGAACTGGAAGACGTATTGTTACAAGCGGACGTTGGCTTTGAAACGGTCATGGAGTTAATGGACAAGTTACGTTTTGAAGTACAACGTAAAAATATTAAAGATACAGAAGGCATTCAAACGATTATTTCGGAAAAGCTTGTTGAAATTTATGAGGCGGGCGAAGAAAATTTAATTGAATTAAATGTACAGCCACAAGGTGAACTCACGGTTATTTTATTCGTTGGGGTGAATGGCGTTGGTAAAACGACAACCATTGGTAAGCTTGCACACCGCCTAAAATCAGAAGGTAAAACAGTTATGCTAGCAGCTGGTGATACATTCCGTGCAGGTGCAATCGATCAGCTTCAAGTATGGGGCGACCGAGTAGGTTGTGAAGTGATTAAACAATCAGAAGGGTCAGATCCGGCGGCAGTCATGTACGATGCGATTCGCGCGGCGAAAAATCGCAATGCGGATGTGTTAATTTGTGATACAGCAGGACGATTACAAAATAAGGTGAACTTAATGAACGAGCTTGAAAAAGTACACCGTGTTATTTCGCGTGAAGTGCCAAATGCACCACATGAAGTATTATTAGCACTTGATGCTACAACAGGTCAAAATGCATTAGTACAAGCGCAAATGTTCAAAGAGGCAACGAACGTAACAGGTATTGTATTAACGAAGCTAGACGGCACAGCAAAAGGTGGTATCGTTCTTGCGATTCGTAACAAATTACACATTCCAGTGAAATTTGTTGGTCTAGGGGAGAAAATGGACGACCTACAACCATTTGATGCAGAACGCTATGTATATGGTTTATTTGCAGAAGGCTTAGAAAAAGAACTAGAAAAAATAGAAGACTAATCAAAAGTGGCTCAGAAATAATTCTGGGTCACTTTTTTCATTTACTAGCTTCATAATAAGCAAAAGTCTATTTTAAAAATACCATTTAAATGGTAAAAGGTGTTTATTATAGCCTCCGCGCTTTGCCACAGCCTACACAGGAGCTAAAACAGGCGTGGCCTGTTTGGATCTCCTGTTACGGCTCCTGTGGCTATGGCGCGCTACGGCAAAAAGTGAATACTTCTCAATATGCTAAAAAGTATTCTCCTTCTCTAAAAGAAATCATTTTCTTTCTATTTGCACATATCGTTGCCTAGCCCCTGTAATCTATGGGGAGATTTATTGCTTTTTAGCAACACATTTTTTATTGAACAACAGTTGCTTGTAGCGGAGGCACGAGACTCCTACGGGAAAAGCGAGACAATCAAGACCCCGCAGGCGCGAAGGATGAGCGACGAGGAGGCTTGATCTCGCCCGTGGAAAGCGAGTGCCGGAGCGGAAAGCAACGGTTACTCAAATGGTAATATATTTATGTGTTTACTCATTATGAGTTACTAGTATAAACATAAACCAAGCGTTTAGTAGCAAAATCAATTTGCAAAAATTCTACTGTAATCTGCAAGTAAATTCCCTTGACACTTTCCCTTGAAAAGCTATATGATACAGTAGAATAAATATGAATGGAGAGATGAAAATGCTACTTGAAAAGACAACGCGCATGAACTTTCTCTTCGACTTTTATCAAGCGTTATTAACAGAAAAGCAGCGCAGTTATATGGAGCTTTATTACTTAGATGATCATTCACTCGGTGAAATTGCGGGATCGTATGAAGTATCTCGCCAAGCGGTGTATGATAATATCCGCCGTACAGAAGCCATGCTTGAGGAATATGAAGATAAATTACGCTTATTAGAAAAATTTCAGCAACGCCAGCGTATGTTACAGGAGCTGACGGTAGCCATTCAAGACGATGATGCGACGTTAGAAGCGCGTCTTGCGTTAATTGAACAACTGAAGGAATCGGATTAGGAGGCGAACAATTTGGCATTTGAAGGTTTAGCAGAACGACTCCAAGGAACCATTCAAAAAATTAAAGGTAAAGGGAAAGTAACTGAACAAGACGTAAAAGAAATGATGCGTGAAGTACGGTTTGCTTTAATTGAGGCCGATGTTAACTTAAAAGTAGTAAAAGAATTCGTCAAAAAAGTAAGTGAACGTGCAGTTGGTATTGATGTGATGAAATCGTTAACACCTGGTCAGCAAGTCATTAAAATTGTACAAGATGAGCTGACAGCCTTAATGGGTGGAGAACAAAGCCCGATTAAATTTAATAATCGACCACCGACAGTCATTATGATGGTCGGCTTACAAGGTGCTGGTAAAACGACAACAACAGGTAAGCTAGCGAACGTATTACGTAAAAAATACAATAAAAAGCCGCTTTTAGTAGCTGCTGACGTATATCGTCCAGCGGCTGTAAACCAGCTTCAAACACTTGGGAAGCAGCTGTCTATTCCTGTATTTGCTCTTGGAACAGATATTTCGCCAGTCGAAATTGCACGTCAAGCCATTGAGCATGCAAAGGAAGAACATCACGATGTGGTCATCATCGATACAGCAGGTCGTTTACACATTGATGAGGCACTCATGCAAGAGTTAAAAGATATTCGTGCATTAAAAGAGCCAGACGAAGTATTCCTTGTTGTCGATGCGATGACAGGTCAAGATGCAGTAAACGTAGCACAAAGCTTCAATGAGGCAGTCGGTATTACGGGCGTTGTGTTAACAAAACTTGATGGTGATACACGTGGTGGGGCCGCATTATCGATCCGTTCGGTAACGGAGAAGCCAATTAAATTCGTCGGTATGGGAGAGAAAATGGACGCGCTTGAGCCGTTCCACCCAGAACGTATGGCCTCTCGTATTCTTGGGATGGGTGATGTACTTTCATTAATCGAAAAAGCACAGGCGCAAGTGGACATGGACAAAGCGAAAGAGCTGGAAGAAAAGTTCATGACACAAACATTTACGTTTGATGACTTTGTCGAGCAATTACAAGCTGTGAAAAAGATGGGACCTTTAGATGAGTTGTTAAAAATGCTCCCGGGCGCAAACAAAATTAAAGGTTTAGATAATGTTAAAGTAGATGAAAAGCAAATGGGGCGCATTGAGGCCATTATTTACTCCATGACGCCTGCTGAAAAAACAAATCCTGATTTGATTAATGCAAGTCGTAAAAAGCGTATTGCGAATGGTTCAGGTACGACGATTCAAGAAGTAAACCGCTTACTAAAGCAGTTTGAAGAAATGAAAAAAATGATGAAACAAATGACAGGTATGGCGCAAGGAAAAGGGAAGAAAAAGATGAAATTACCTGGTTTTGATTCATTGTTTAAATAAAAATTTAGGTGTTAAGAAAAAACACTTTACAAACTCAAGAGACATTGCTAATATAATATCTTGTGTGAAACTTATTCGGAGGTGCTTATTAATGGCAGTTAAAATTCGCTTAAAACGTATGGGAGCTAAAAAATCTCCTTTCTATCGTATCGTAGTAGCTGATGCTCGTTCACCACGTGACGGTCGTCAAATCGAAACAGTAGGTACTTACAACCCACTTACAGTTCCTGCTACAGTACAAATCGATGAAGAGAAAGCTCTTAAATGGTTAGCTGATGGTGCAAAACCATCTGATACTGTTCGTAACCTGTTCTCAGAACAAGGTATCATGGAGAAATTCCATAACCAAAAATTCAGTAAATAATCGGAGGTATCTGTATGCAACAGCTGATTGAAGCAATCGTGAAACCGTTAGTCGATTATCCCGATGATGTTCGTATTGAGACGGACGAAAATGATAATCGAATTGTTTATAAGCTTTTTGTTCATCCAGAGGATCGAGGGAAAGTCATAGGCAAGCAAGGTCGTGTCGCAAAAGCAATTCGCACAATTGTTTACTCAGCATCAAGCGGATACCATAAGAAAAAGACTTACGTCGATATATTGGATTAAAAAAAGGATATTCCGAAGCGAATATCCGCACAATAAAAAGAGGAGGAGGCGCGTATGCTTTCTTCTCTTTTTCTATACAAGAGGTGATATGATGGAATGGTTTAACGTAGGGCGTATTGTAAATACGCATGGCATTCGCGGTGAAGTGCGTGTATTATCTTCAACCGATTTCGAGGAAGTACGATTTGCACCAGGTAGTAAACTGGCGGTCTTTAAAAAGGATGAAAAGCGTCCGATTTGGGTAACGGTAGCAAGTTCACGTCCCCATAAAAACTTTATTTTATTAACGTTTGAAGGCTTAAATAACATTAATTTAGTGGAGCCTTTTAAAGAAGGTCTTTTAAAAGTGACGATGGACCAACTGGAAGAAGATGAGCTAGCAGAAAATGAATATTACCATTTTGAAATTATGGACTGCGAAGTGTACTCAGAAGAGGGCGAACTAATCGGTGTTATCACAGATATTTTACAAACAGGTGCTAATGATGTATGGGAGATTAAAGCAAAAGGCGGTAAAAAGCATTACATCCCGTATATTGAAGATGTTGTAAAAGAGATTGACGTAGAAGAGAAAAAAATCATTATTCATGTAATGGAAGGCTTACTATAATGATGAAAATTCACGTATTAAGTTTGTTTCCGGAAATGTTTGAAGGCGTTTTCGGCGCATCCATTTTAAAGAAGGCGCAGGAAAAAGGGGCAGTTGAGTTAGCGGTAACGGATATTCGTGAGTTTAGTGGCAATAAGCATAAGCAAGTGGACGATTACCCGTACGGTGGTGGTGCAGGTATGGTATTAAAGCCAGAACCGATGTTTAATGCGGTCGAAACGATTACGGAAGGGCGCACGCCGCGTGTTATTTTAATGTGTCCACAAGGAGAACGCTTTACGCAGAAGAAGGCTGAGGAGCTAGCGCAAGAGGACGATTTAGTGTTCCTATGTGGGCATTACGAAGGCTATGACGAGCGCATTCGCCAGCACCTTGTGACGGATGAGATTTCGATTGGAGATTTCGTATTAACGGGTGGAGAATTACCTGCGATGACGGTGATTGACGCGGTCGTACGTTTATTGCCAGGCGTACTAGGGCAAGCGGATTCGCATATTCAGGATTCGTTCTCCACAGGTTTACTAGAGCACCCGCATTACACACGTCCAGCGGATTTCCGTGGCTTGAAGGTACCAGACGTATTAACGAGTGGCAACCATGCGAAAATCGAAGAATGGCGCCAGGAGCAATCGTTAAAACGTACGCTTGAGCGTCGTCCAGATTTACTAGAGGCGTTACAATTAACGCCGAAGCAACTGAAGGTTTTAGAGAAATTACAGCAAGAAAAAATGTAAGCAAAACTACTTGACACTCATAATACAGTGTGATAGACTTCAATTTGTGCAAAATGCACTGAATTACGGTGTTCCGCTGTGGCCAACTATGAGCGTGCAAGAGCATCTGTCTAAGGAGAGAAACGAAATGTCTAACATTATCACAGAAATCACTAAAGAACAACTTCGCGCTGATTTACCTTCATTCCGTCCTGGTGACACTGTAAAGGTACACGTTAAAGTTGTTGAGGGTACTCGTGAGCGTATCCAGTTATTCGAAGGCGTAGTAATCAAACGTCGCGGTGGCGGCATCAGTGAAACTTTCACTGTGCGTAAAATTTCTTACGGTGTTGGTGTTGAGCGTACATTCCCTGTACACACGCCAAAAATCGCTAAATTAGAAGTTATTCGTCGCGGTAAAGTACGTCGCGCTAAACTTTACTACTTACGTAACCTACGTGGTAAAGCTGCACGTATTAAAGAAATTCGCTAATAATTTTTTGAGAATGGAGCTTGTGATATGCAGGCTCCATTTCTTTTGGCGAATATAAATCAGTAGTATTTATGGATATTTGCATGTAGTTTTTTTCTAGGGATTTAGCAATAGGAGAAGGCATGCAATAGACAATTTTTTTTGCTTCAAATACATATTTCCTTTACAATATAGGTGGATAGACGAGGGGGACATTTGTGTGGAAAAAGTTGAGAAAGAAAAAAATGAGTTATGGGAATGGATCAAAGCATTACTTATTGCCTTTGCAATAGCCGCATTCATTCGTTATTTTTTATTTACACCAATTGTGGTAGATGGAGATTCCATGATGCCAACCCTTGAAGATGGCGATCGGATGATTGTAAATAAAATTGGCTATAAAATTGGAAATCCAGATCGTTTTGATATCGTCGTGTTTCATGCACCAGAAGGAAAAGATTATATTAAACGTGTCATCGGTGTACCGGGTGATCACGTAGAATATATCGATGATCAGTTATACATTAATGGTGAACCAATTGATGAGCCATATTTAAATCAATATAAAGCAGAAATCACAGAGGGCAATTTGACAGGTGATTTTACATTACAGGACATTGACCCGAATTTAGATGTTATTCCAGAAGGTTATGTGTTTGTGATGGGGGATAACCGCCGCTTTAGTAAAGATAGTCGCCATATTGGGATTGTAAGTATTGATGAAATGATTGGCAATACCAATTTAATCTTTTGGCCAATAAGTGATATTAAAATTGTAAAATAATGTACGAGAGGGGATGCGATATCTCCTCTTTTCATTATTGGATAGTGACAAGTCCCTCTCTTTAATGTTAGTTGAGTAGGGACCTGTTTGAGAAAGGATGTTTAAGATGACAATTCAATGGTTCCCGGGGCATATGGCGAAAGCACGCCGTGAAGTATCAGAAAAGCTAAAATTAGTCGATATTATTTTCGAGCTGGTTGATGCACGCCTACCGCTTTCCTCGCGCAATCCTATGATTGACCAAGTCATCAATCAAAAGCCACGCCTCCTGATTTTAAACAAGCAAGATATGGCGGACGAGGCAGAGACACGTAAGTGGATTGCGTATTTTGAGAAACGTGGTCATAAAGCAGTCGCAATCAATTCACTAGAAGGAAAAGGTTTGCAGACGGTAACAAAGGCAGCACAAGAAATACTAGCGGAAAAATGGGCGCGGATGAAAGCAAAAGGGATGAAGCCACGTGCCATTCGTGCGATGATTGTTGGGATCCCAAATGTTGGAAAATCAACGCTGATTAACCGTTTAGCAAAGAAGAATATTGCGAAAACAGGAAATACACCCGGTGTTACAAAAGCACAACAGTGGATTAAAGTAGGAAAAGAATTAGAACTACTTGATACACCTGGTATTCTTTGGCCTAAATTTGAGGATCAAGAAGTGGGTTATAAATTAGCTTTAACAGGTGCTATTAAAGATCAAATTACGAATATGGAAGATTTAGCAGTGTACGGTCTTCGCTTCCTTGCAACACATTACCCAGAACGCATGGAAGAACGTTATCAATTACAGTTTGTGCACGAGGATTTAGTACAGACATTCGATCATATCGGTAAGCTTCGTCGTGTATTTGGACAAGGTGGAGAAATCGATTATGATCAAGTATCAGAGTTAATCGTTCGAGATATTCGTTCCCTACATTTAGGGAAATTAACATTTGATTTTGTCGATGAGCAAATGGAAAAAGAGTTATTAGAGCAATAATGAAGTAGGGGGGGTGTCCAGAAAGTGAAAACTTTCCAGACACCCTTTTCTTTTACAAAAATAAAAATAAACCGATATACAACATAGAACGAGCAAGGAGATTAACAATGCGGACAATTAAAGAAATTACAGCTGCTTTAAAACAGGCAGAACAATTACAACCTTGGATGAAGGAATTGCAACAGGATGAGCGAGCAAGCGTACAAAAAGCGTGGCTACAATTTGAAAAGCGCATGGCAAAAAAACAGGCCGTATTAGATGCTCATCATGAGAAGTGTGCGTTTGATGCATCGTTTTTACCATACCCAGAAGCATGCGTTGTTGGGATAGATGAGGCGGGACGTGGCCCGCTTGCAGGACCTGTTGTGACAGCTGCCGTGGTACTACCCAATCATTGTGAAGCACTCGTTGGCATCAATGACTCAAAACAACTATCAAAAGAAATGCGTGAAAATTACGTAGCACGCATTAAAGAGCACGCAATTAGTTATTCTATTCATTTTCAATCAGCTGAAATGATTGATACATTAAATATATATGAGGCAACGAAGCAGTCGATGGTTGAAAGTGTGCAAGGGCTTGCTGTTACACCAGATGTCGTATTAGCTGATGCTATGACATTGCCAATCGATATTCCGCAGCATGCTGTTATTAAAGGAGATGCAAAAAGTTTAGCCATTGCAGCGGCTTCTATTTTAGCGAAAACAGCACGTGATCAATACATGGAACAACTACATGTTCAATTTCCGCAATACGGCTTTAACCAACATGCAGGATATGGTACAAAACAACATTTAGCGGCACTTGAGCAATTTGGACCAACCGAGCATCACCGTAAAAGTTTTGAGCCGATTAAATCGATGATAAAGAGGTGAGGGTTTTGACATTTACGTCATTCAATCCAGTTCAATCACAACCGCAAACGGTACAGGGAAATAAGCCTTTAGTATTGCGTGAAGGGCAAGTTTTTCATGGTACGATAAATAAGTTATATCCTGACCAAACAGCAGAAGTACAAGTAGGTCAACAAAAATTAGTGGCAACGCTTGAAACGCCTTTAAAAGTTGGCGATTCGCACTTTTTTCAAGTATCAAGTACTGGCGCGCAAACGGAACTAAAAGTCGTAACAGGACCGATGACACAGGCGATGACACCACAGCAGCAAATGAATCAATTGCTTCAAAATATGAATCTGCCACCAACGAAAGAATTGCAGCAAGTATTGAATCATTTTATGAAGGAGCAAATGCCGATTTCGCGTGAGCAGTTACTGGCAGCTGAAAGTTGGATGAAAACTTTACCGGAGGGCGTCGCAAAACAAGATGCACTATTGGCAATCCAACGCATGGTTGAACTGAAGATGCCCTTCACAACGCAAGTATTTCAATCGCTCGTACAAGGGGCGAAATTAGACGGTATGAGTGCAACGCTACAAAATTTTATGAATCAACTAGCGAATGCAACCAATATAAACGGGCAATTAAAAACCAATTTAATCACACAATTGCAAACCATTGCAAAACCGTTGGATGCCGAAATGGGCGGGGTGTTATTGGCGCGCGCTGTTCAAACATTAACCGACAATACCGCATCGATGACGAACCGCCTGCAAACATTGAATATGTTAAAAGAAGCCGGCATTTTACCACAAAATGCAACATTAACAAACTGGCAATCCCGGCAAGGGCAGCCCCAGCCACTCTCGACACAACCTGTACAAGCCGGGCAGCTTATTCAACAAATGATGATGGCAAAGCCGGAAGAAAGTGCACAAATGCTACAAAATGTGCGGACATTTGTTCAAAATGAAACGCTATTAACGACTGAGCAAAAAGGTCAACTTCAGCAATTCATGGACCGTTTTACACAACTACCGCAAACGAAGCAGGCAATCGAAATATTTGCACGTCAATTACAAGAACAATTGTTAAAGGCATTTTCAGCAAATAATGACGATCACTTATTCACACAAAATAAACAGGGTTTGTCAATGAAAGATCAAATGCTCTCTCTTTTAAAGCCTGATGCAGCAGTTGCACGTCACGATGCCATGTTTCAAGCATTAGTACGTGCTAGTATGGAATCGACACAACCTGCTATGCAAGCGGCAGTTACTCAAGCGGAGGCACAGGTACAAAATGCAGTAGATAGTAAGGCGATGGAACAAGCAATGAAAACGGTGTTAAAAGGGTTGGGGATTAGTTATGAAGCGGCATTAGCTAATAAAGCAAACGATATGCAAGCACTGGCTCAACAAGTGAAACCGCAACTTTTGGCGCTGTTACAAGATGCGCAAATCCCTGTAGCATTGCGAGATTCCGCTGAAATGTTCATGGCGCGTATGAACGGCATGCAATTGCTTTCAGGAGAAAATGGTCATCAACACCAGCTTGTCATGCAAGTCCCGCTTGATTTTTTTGGCAAGCAAATGGATGCGACATTACAGTGGAATGGGAGAATGGGGGATGACGGAAAAATTGATGCCGATTTCGCACGTGTGCTCTTTTATTTAAACATGGAATCTTTACAAGAGACAGTCATCGATATGCAAGTGCAAAACCGTATTGTAACGATTACCGTGTTTAATGATGATCCACAATTAAATCTACTGGCAGAATCCCTAAAACACTCCTTAAAAGCCGGGCTTGCGGATAAGGAATATCGTTTATCGGGTGTGTTTATTAAACAGTTTGAGAAGGAAATAGTCGAAAAAGTCACAAAAATGTCAAAATCAGACTCCCAATCACATAACGGAGTGGATATTCGCGTATGAACGACAAGAAATATGCACGAAAAGAGGCAATTGCGTTATCTTATAATCCATCGAAATCATCTGGACCTAACGTGGTGGCGAAAGGAAAAGGGAAAATTGCTGAAAATATTTTAGAGCAAGCGATGCTCCATGATGTACCTATTCATGAAGATCCCAACCTTGTGCAACTGCTAGGACAGTTGGATTTAAATGAATCTATCCCAGAGGAACTGTACCAAGCAGTAGCAGAAGTCTTTGCGTTTATTTATCATTTAGATCGTAGACATGGTGAAATAAAACACTTAAAAAAGTCGTGTAAATTAGACTGATTTACACGGCTTTTTGCTTTTTCTATGAATGGAGTACGATAAAACCGCATAAAAAGCCAAAAAAATACACATGAAGACTAATATAGACATTATCAGAATCTTTGTATAAAATAGACTTTGTTAAAAATTTTTTTAATTGTCTGATGGGAGGATGTATTATGAATATCCATGAATATCAAGGGAAAGAGATCTTGAGAAAATATGGGGTAGCAGTACCAAATGGCCGAGTTGCTTTCTCGCCAGATGAGGCTGTGAAAGTCGCGAAAGAATTGGGGAGTAACGTGACTGTCGTAAAAGCTCAAATTCATGCAGGGGGTCGCGGTAAAGCGGGCGGTGTTAAGATTGCGAAAAATCTTGATGAAGTACGCACGTACGCAAAAGAATTACTTGGAAAGGTGTTAGTAACACACCAAACAGGTCCAGAAGGTAAAGAGGTGAAACGCCTTTACATTGAGGAAGGATCAGATATTCGTAAAGAATATTATTTAAGTTATATATTAGACCGTGCCACTTCTCGTGTAACATTAATGGGGTCAGAAGAAGGCGGTATGGATATTGAAGAAGTAGCAGAAACAAATCCTGAAAAAATATTCAAGGAAATAGTAGATCCTGTTATTGGTCTAACAGCATTCCAAGCGCGTCGTATGGCGTTCAATATGAATATTCCAGCAAAATTAGTAAATAAAGCTGCAAAGTTAATGCTAGGCTTATATGAAGCGTTTATTGATAAAGATGCATCAATCGTTGAAATTAACCCGTTAGTCGTAACTGGAGATGATGAGGTTATGGCGTTAGATGCGAAGTTTAATTTTGATAGCAATGCATTGTATCGTCAAAAAGATATTGTGGAACTTCGTGACTTTGATGAGGAAGATCCAAAGGAAATTGAAGCATCTAAGTATGACTTAAGTTATATTTCGTTAGATGGCAACATCGGTTGTATGGTAAATGGTGCTGGTCTTGCGATGGCAACAATGGATACGATTAGTTACTACGGCGGAAGCCCTGCTAACTTCCTGGATGTTGGGGGCGGTGCGACAGCAGAAAAAGTAACGGAAGCGTTTAAAATTATTCTTTCAGATCAGAACGTAAAAGGTATTTTCGTTAATATCTTTGGCGGTATTATGAAGTGTGACGTTATTGCTGAAGGGGTTATTACAGCAGCAAAACAAGTAGGCCTTAAAGTGCCTTTAGTTGTTCGTCTAGAAGGAACGAATGTAGAACGTGGTAAACAATTATTAAATGAATCCGGTTTAAATATTGTCGCTGCTGATTCAATGGCAGACGGCGCTCAAAAAATCGTAGGACTTGTGAGCTAAAGGAAGGCGGGGAGAAGTAATGAGCGTATTTATTAATAAAGATACTAAAGTAATTGTGCAAGGGATTACAGGGGATACAGCACTTTTCCATACAAAGCAAATGATCGAGTATGGTACAAAAGTCGTTGCAGGTGTAACACCTGGAAAAGGTGGACAGGAAATCGAAGGAGTTCCAGTATTTAATACTGTTCAAGCAGCAGTAGAAGCTACTGGTGCCAACGTATCCGTAATTTATGTGCCGGCTCCTTTTGCAGCAGATGCTATTATGGAAGCGGTGGATGCAGAGCTTGATTTAACGATTTGTATTACAGAGCATATTCCTGTACTTGATATGGTTAAAGTAAAGCGCTATATGGAAGGGAAAAAGACACGCTTAGTCGGTCCAAACTGTCCAGGTGTTATTACAGCGGATGAGTGTAAAATCGGTATTATGCCAGGTTATATTCATACAAAAGGTCATGTAGGGGTTGTATCACGCTCTGGTACACTAACTTACGAGGCGGTACACCAATTAACACAAGAAGGTATCGGCCAAACAACAGCGGTTGGAATTGGTGGAGACCCTGTAAATGGGACAAACTTCATCGACGTATTAAAAGCATTCAACGAAGATCCTGAAACATATGCGGTTGTTATGATTGGTGAAATCGGTGGTACAGCAGAAGAAGAGGCTGCTGAATGGGTTAAAGCAAATATGACAAAACCAGTTGTAGGCTTTATCGGTGGTCAAACAGCACCTCCAGGAAAGCGTATGGGACACGCAGGCGCGATTATTTCTGGTGGTAAAGGTACGGCAGCAGAAAAAATCAAAGCGATGAATGCGGCAGGTATTGAGGTAGCACCAACACCATCTGTTATTGGCGAAACGTTAATTAAAGTCATCAAAGAAAAAGGTCTATACGAAAAATGTAAGACGCATTAAAATGAAGATGTAGCGCGGGTGGGGGTTCGCGCTACATCTTTTCTTGTACAGTCATTTTTTCTTCTATTATAAAAGGAGTGATAAAATGACAACCTTGCACAAATTATTAGCACTTCATTATGCATATCCGTTAACATTAAATAAACTACATTACTTATTGCGTAATATTCAAACACTCAATGAATTGGAAACGGTTTCAGTCTCGAATTTAGCTCAAATGATTAATATAAAACAGGAAACCGCATATACACTAAAAAGGACATATGTTTCTCTATGTCAAACGGATTTACTAGAATTTTATGCATCAAAAGACATTGAAATTATTCCGTATACAAGTGATTTATACCCAACACAATTATTCCAGCTTAGTGATCCGCCGGCAGTGTTGTATTGCAAAGGAGATAGTAACCTGCTTACAGCTCAAAACAAAATTGCCTGTATCGGTTCGAGGGAAGCGACTGCTTACTCAGCAGAAGCGTTTAAACAAATTATCCCGCCACTTATACAACATCATTATGTAATTGTCAGTGGTCTTGCAAAAGGTGCAGATACACTGGCACATCGAGCTGCGGTGCATTATGGCGGGAAAACAATTGCTGTACTAGGACACGGCTTACAAACAATCTATCCGAGAAGTAATGAGCAACTTGCAAACCATTTAAGTAAACATCATTTATTAGTAACCGAGTACCCACCGCATGTCGGAGCAAAAAAACATCATTTCCCAATGCGCAATCGAATTATCAGTGGGCTTTCGAATGCATTAGTCGTAACAGAAGCAGCACTTCGCAGTGGTACGCTCATTACAACAGAGCTTGCTTTAGAGCAAGGGAAAGATGTATTTGCAGTACCTGGACCCATTACATCGCTACAATCTGCTGGTACAAATAATTTGATCAGAGAAGGTGCCATTCCGATATGGAACGGGTATCAAATTATTGAGGAATTACAAATGTTTCAAATGAAAAATTGAAAAAAAGTTGCATTCTATGTAAATCTGTTATACATTTTGCAACAGGAATTGATTTGTAAAAAACAACAAGTAACCTCTATAAGGGGGAAGATGAATGGCAGATTATTTAGTAATAGTGGAATCACCTGCAAAGGCGAAAACGATTGAACGCTATTTAGGGAAAAAATATAAAGTGAAGGCATCTATCGGACATGTACGCGATTTACCGCGTAGTCAGATGGGGATTAATACAGAAAATAATTATGAACCTAAATATATAACGATCCGCGGAAAAGGGCCTGTATTGCAGGAATTAAAAACAGCGGCCAAAAAAGCGAAGAAAATATATCTTGCAGCCGATCCCGACCGAGAAGGGGAAGCGATTGCTTGGCACTTAGCAACCGCTTTAAATATCGATACAACATCGGATTGCCGTGTTGTATTTAATGAAATTACAAAGGATGCAATTTTAGAAAGCTTTAAGCATCCACGTGCAATTAATATGGACTTAGTTGATGCACAACAAGCTCGACGAATTTTAGACCGTCTTGTTGGTTATAATATTAGTCCGATATTGTGGAAAAAGGTGAAAAAGGGATTATCGGCAGGCCGAGTACAATCGGTGGCACTTCGTCTAATTATTGATCGCGAAAATGAAATTAAAAACTTTGTACCAGAAGAATATTGGTCCATTGAGGGACTTTTCGAAAAAGGGAAAAAACAATTCGATGCTTTGTTTTATGGTACAAATGAAGAAAAGGTAAAACTGACAAATGAACAGCAAGTGAAAGCTGTATTAGCACAGTTAAAAGGCGATGAATTTGAAGTACTCAATGTTGTCAAAAAAGAGCGTAAACGCAATGCAGCACCTGCTTTTACCACATCATCCTTACAACAAGAAGCAGCGCGTAAGCTAAATTTCCGTGCAAAAAAGACGATGATGCTCGCGCAGCAACTGTATGAGGGAATCGATATCGGCAAAAAAGAAGGAACGATCGGCTTAATTACGTACATGCGTACAGATTCGACACGTATTTCCGATACGGCGAAAACAGAAGTAGTCGGTTATATCGAACAGAAATACGGAAAAGATTATGTTGTTGGTGAAGTAAAGCAAGGGAAAAAGCAAGCGAATGCACAAGATGCGCACGAAGCCATCCGTCCAACAAGTGTGATGCGCACACCGGATGAATTGAAAACGGTACTTAGCCGAGATCAACTAAGACTATATCGTTTAATTTGGGAGCGCTTTATTGCGAGTCAAATGGCACCAGCCATTTTAGATACGGTGACAGTTGATTTACAAAATGAAGGCGTTCAGTTCCGTGCCAATGGGTCACATGTAAAGTTTCCAGGGTTTATGAAGCTATACATTGAGGGAACAGACGATCAAACCGAAGAAACGACGAAGTTGCTACCAGAAATGGCTATAGGGGATAAAGTAAAAACGGTTAATATTGAACCGAAACAACATTTTACGCAACCACCACCACGCTATTCGGAAGCGCGTTTAGTGAAAGCCTTAGAGGAACTAGGGATCGGGCGTCCATCGACATACGCACCTACTTTGGATACAATTCAAAAGCGCGGGTATGTACAGCTAGATGCAAAACGTTTTGTCCCAACAGAGCTTGGCGAAATCGTTCATCAAGCAACGTTAGAATTCTTCCCTGAAATCATTAACATCGAGTTTACCGCGCAGATGGAACAAAACTTAGATGGTATTGAAGAAGGCATTACGAGGTGGGTAGAAGTCATTGATGCATTTTACAAGGACTTTGAGCCGCGCGTGAAGCATGCGGATGAAGTGATGGAGAAAATCGAGATTAAAGATGAGCCAGCTGGTGAAGATTGTGAAAAATGTGGCGCGCCAATGGTTTATAAGCTCGGCCGTTATGGTAAGTTTATGGCTTGTTCGAATTTCCCAGATTGCCGTAATACAAAAGCAATTATGAAGCCAATCGGTGTGAAATGTCCATCATGTGAAGAAGGCGAAGTTGTTGAACGAAAAAGCAAAACAAAACGAATTTTCTATGGATGTAATCAATATCCAGAATGTGAATTTGTCTCATGGGATAAGCCAATTAATAGACCTTGTCCGAAATGTAGTGCATTATTAGTAGAGAAGAAATTGAAAAAAGGTGTTCAAATCCAATGTACGAACGCAGAGTGTGACTACGAGGAAACACCATCAGAATAAAGAGGTAAAGTAAATGACACAACAGGTAGTAAACGTAATTGGTGCAGGCTTAGCAGGTAGTGAAGCAGCGTGGCAAATTGCTAAGCGGGGTATAAAGGTTCGTCTTTATGAAATGCGCCCTGTAAAGCAAACACCAGCACATCATACAGATAAATTTGCAGAGCTTGTCTGCTCAAACTCACTGCGTGCGAATAATTTAACAAATGCAGTTGGTGTAATTAAAGAAGAAATGCGGATATTAGACTCGGTGATTATGAAAGCAGCGGATAAATGTGCGGTTCCTGCAGGGGGAGCACTTGCAGTAGACCGTCATGAATTTGCAGGATATGTGACAGAGGCTGTCAAGAATCATCCGCTGGTGGAAGTCATTCATGAAGAAGTGACAGAAATCCCAGAAGGCATTACAGTCATTGCAACGGGTCCTTTAACATCTGAAAGCTTAGCGAATAAAGTGAAAGAGCTGACAGGTGAAGAGTATTTATACTTTTATGATGCGGCTGCACCGATTCTTGAAAAAGATAGCATCGATATGGATAAAGTATATTTAAAATCACGCTATGATAAAGGCGAAGCGGCCTACTTAAACTGTCCAATGACGAAAGAAGAGTTCGATGCATTTCGTGAAGCATTAATTACAGCGGAATGTGCACCGTTAAAAGAATTCGAAAAAGAAAAGTATTTCGAAGGCTGCATGCCAATTGAAGTAATGGCAACTCGTGGGGAGAAAACAATGCTATTTGGCCCAATGAAGCCAGTAGGACTGGAAGATCCGAAAACAGGTAAGCGTCCGTACGCCGTTGTACAGCTACGTCAAGATGATGCAGCAGGTACGCTTTACAATATTGTTGGCTTCCAAACGCATTTAAAATGGCCAGAACAAAAACGCGTGTTCTCGATGATTCCAGGGCTAGAAAACTTAGAAATTGTACGCTATGGGGTTATGCATCGAAATACGTTCATTAACTCACCGAAAGTGTTAAATAGCACATATCAACTACGCTCGAACCCAAATATTTTCTTCGCTGGTCAAATGACAGGCGTTGAAGGGTATGTAGAATCAGCGGGTAGTGGCTTAATCGCAGGCATTAATGCAGCTCGCCTAGCTAAAGGCGAGGAATTATTGTACTTCCCACACGAAACGGCACTTGGTTCTATGGCGCGTTATATTACAGAAGCTGACGCTAAAAACTTCCAGCCGATGAATGTAAACTTTGGGTTGTTCCCTGATTTAGGTGAACGGATTAAATCGAAAGTAGAACGTGCAGAACGCCATGCTAATCGCGCTTTAGAAACAATTCGGAATTTTACGAATAAACAAATAATATAATTGCCAAAAGCCTCTAAAGATTGATATACTTTTAGAGGCTTTTTATATTATGGTCTTTTTTGTGGTACTAATTGGATAAAGAATTGTGAATTTGTGAACAAACAAATAAAATTTAAAATATTTAAGTATATTTCGCTTGCACTATTCGGTATATAGGTATAGTGTCATTATGGATGTTTTAAAGCCAGCTATCTTCTTTAAATATAGTTCATTAAAGTACTACCGATGGGGGTAGAGAACATGTTAAATAATCCGCAACAAGCTTTAAGTCAATTTATTAAATATGTACAACTAGAGAGAAATTTTTCGGTACATACTGTACGAGAATACGAGGCAGACATTCAGCAGTTTTTAGCCTTTCTTAAACAAGAAGGGGTTATGAGTTTAGCTGAGGTAGAGTATTTACACGCGAGGTTGTATGTAACAAAGCTGTATGATGACAACATGGCACGAACAACAATTTCTAGAAAGATTTCATCCGTTAGGTCGTTTTTCCGTTACTTGAACCGAGAAGTTGATTTAGATGATGCACCGTTTCGCTCACTTTATCATCCGAAAAAAGAGGAAAGACTTCCGAGCTTTTTTTATGAGGAAGAATTACAGCAGCTATTCCTTGTCTCGAGTGGGGATGATGAAAAATCCATTCGCAATATGGCTATTTTAGAGTTGTTATATGCAACGGGTATTCGTGTTAGTGAGTGTGTATCTATTGAATTAAATCAACTGGATTTTTACTATTCTATATTACGGGTAATGGGAAAAGGGCGTAAAGAGCGCATCGTACCGTTTGGTCAATATGCACATAATGCTTTGCTCCGTTATATCACTGAAGTTCGACCGAAGCTCATGAAAACGAAAGAACATCAACGCTTATTTGTAAATATGCGCGGAGGCGAACTTACTGCGCGTGGCGTACGTCATATTTTAAGTGAGATGATGGAAGAAGCATCATTGCATTCGAAAATTTATCCACATATGTTACGTCATACATTTGCAACACATTTATTAAATAACGGTGCAGACTTACGTACGGTTCAAGAATTACTCGGGCATGCGCATTTATCTTCTACGCAAGTATATACGCATGTCACGAAGGAGCATCTTCGAAATACGTATATGAATGCTCATCCGAGAGCATAGTTTAGGAGGAACGTGTATGGGACAAATTCATGCAACTACAATTTTTGCTATTCACCATAATGGCGAGTGTGCTATGGCTGGTGATGGTCAAGTGACGCTAGGCAATGCAGTCGTGATGAAGCATACAGCGCGGAAGGTCAGACGTCTGTTTAATGGAAATGTGCTTGCTGGCTTTGCTGGTTCAGTAGCAGATGCATTTACGCTATTTGAAATGTTTGAATCAAAACTAAATGAATATAATGGCAATCTTATGCGAGCATCTGTTGAGGTAGCGAAACAATGGCGCGGTGATAAAATGCTTCGTCAACTAGAGGCGATGTTGCTCGTGATGGATAAGAATACGCTCTTATTAGTTTCGGGGACTGGCGAAGTCATTGAACCCGAAGATGGGATTTTAGCTATTGGTTCTGGTGGCAATTATGCATTAGCGGCAGGGCGAGCGCTGAAAATGCATGCAGGTGAGCATTTAAAGGCGAAAGAGATTGCCGAGGCTGCATTGAAAACAGCTGCTGACATTTGTGTATTTACGAACCATAATATTATCGTGGAGGCGCTTTAATGAAAAACTTAAATTTAACGCCAAGACAAATTACGGAAAGTTTAAATCGTCATATTGTAGGCCAAAATGAAGCAAAGCGTGCTGTAGCAGTTGCACTTCGTAATCGTTATCGTCGTTCTTTATTATCGGACGAAATGAAAACGGAAGTTATCCCTAAAAACATTTTAATGATTGGTCCTACAGGTGTTGGTAAAACGGAAATTGCACGTCGCATTGCGAAATTGACGAATGCACCTTTTATTAAAGTGGAAGCAACGAAATTTACAGAGGTAGGTTATGTTGGTCGAGATGTAGAATCGATGGTGCGTGATTTAGTAGAAGCATCAAGACGATTAGTGAAAGAAGAAATGATGGAAGGGGTACAAGAACAAGCAGAAAAGCTTGCGAATGAAGCGCTCGTAAAGCTTCTTGTACCATCGAAATTAAAGTCTAAAATGCCACAAAATCCATTTGCAATGTTTTTTGGTGGGCAACAGGACGAACAGACACAAGAAACACCGACCGAGGAAGCGGAAATTCGTTCTCGTCGTACACAAGTTGCGGAAGATTTAAAAGCTGGTAAATTAGAAGAACAATGGGTCACGATTGAAGTAACGGAACAAGCGCCATCGATGTTCGATATGATGCCGGGGATGGACGCCAATATGGGCATGCAAGATATGTTATCTAATTTAATGCCGAAGAAAACGAAAAAGCGTAAAGTAAAGGTGAAGGATGCGCGTCGCTTGTTGACAATGGAAGAGGCAAATAAGTTAATTGATTCCGATGAACTTGCACAAGAAGCCATTACACGTGCGGAACAAGCGGGCATCATTTTTATTGATGAAATTGATAAAATCGCAAGTAAAGGGACATCTTCTGCGGAAGTTTCACGTGAAGGTGTACAACGTGATATTTTACCGATTGTAGAAGGCTCAACGGTCACGACAAAATATGGTCCGGTAAAAACAGATTATATGCTGTTTGTTGCTGCTGGGGCATTTCACGTATCAAAACCAAGTGACTTAATTCCTGAGCTACAAGGGCGCTTCCCTATTCGTGTAGAACTTGAGAAATTAACGAAAGAAGATTTTGTGCGCATTTTAAAAGAGCCAGATCAATCGCTTGTTTTACAATATAAAGCACTGTTAGAAACAGAAGGTGTGACGATAGAATTTACAGAGGATGCAATTGAGCGTATTGCGGAGATTGCGACAGAAGTAAATCAAGAAACAGATAATATTGGTGCGCGTCGTTTGCATACCATTTTAGAACGTCTACTAGAAGAAGTATCATTCGAAGCTTCTGAAATTGCGCCGGCACATATCGACATTACACCGGCATATGTCGATCAAAAGCTGGGTAATATCGTAAAAAACAAAGATTTGTCACAATTTATCTTGTAAAAAGTCGAATTAGTTTCTTTGAGTTGTGAAAACCTTTAGAATATTTAGTGAATTAATCGTTACAGATAATTTAGGAGGAAATATAAAATGAACTTATTAGCTAAAACTCGTAAAATTAATGCAATGCTCCAAGCGTCTGCGGGTAAACCGGTAAACTTCAAGGAAATGGCGGATACTTTAGGGGATATTATTGATTCGAATGTATTTATCGTGAGCCGAAAAGGGAAGCTTTTAGGTTTATCTATTCATCAACAAATTGAAAATGATCGTATTAAAAAAATGTTTGAAGAGCGACAATTCCCAGAAGAATACACACAAAAACTGTTTAGCGTTACAGAAACTTCACCGAACATTGATATTAACAGTGATTACACGGCGTTCCCTATTGAAAATAAAGATTTGTTTGCATCGGGCTTAACGACGATTGTACCAATTATCGGTGGTGGTGAACGCTTAGGAACATTAATCTTAGCTCGCATTAACGCTCCGTTTGAAGATGATGACTTAATTTTAGCTGAATACGGTGCGACGGTAGTAGGAATGGAAATCTTACGTGAAAAATCGGAAGAAATCGAAGAAGAAGCACGTTCAAAAGCAGTTGTACAAATGGCGATTAACTCATTATCGTATTCTGAGTTAGAAGCGATTGAGCATATTTTTGAAGAATTAGACGGTAATGAAGGTCTATTAGTAGCTTCTAAAATTGCGGATCGTGTAGGGATTACACGCTCTGTTATCGTAAACGCATTACGTAAATTAGAATCTGCTGGTGTTATTGAATCTCGTTCTTTAGGTATGAAAGGAACATATATTAAAGTATTAAATGATAAGTTCTTAGTGGCTTTAGCAGAAATTAAAATGAAGTAATGACTTCATTTAAGATATTTCGTTTTGAATGATAAAAGTGTAGATGAGTTCAACCTGAACTTTATCTACACTTTTATTTTGGTTAAAAATAAAAGTGTGTGAATCGTTAGGTACATGTGAAATTTAGAGGTTGATTTTTTAAAGTGAAACTTATATAACAGGGGGATTCACTTTGTATGTATCTTTTGTGACAATTTCCCCTGCGTTTTGAGTAGGGGGTTAAATGTTTAAAAGGAAAATAGTGTAACTAGAATGTGTCTTTGTTAATGCTCTCTTTGATGGGGGTTTGAAATCTAGTGCAAATACATAGCAGAAATTTGCCAAAAAAAAGCGAAAAATATCGTGCATTATATTATTTAGTCGAAAAACATTTCAAAAAAAATGGTCTTAATTTCCCAACGAAAAGCGACAAAAGGCAATAGACACTAAGGATTATATTCTTTACAATTATAGTATTGATTGGTTAAGTGTATATAATTGAAATGATTCTATATAAATGAGGTGAAAAGTTTTGGATTTATTTGGTGGAACTATTAGTAGTTTAGAAAAAGGACTTTCCTATGCAACATTAAAAAATAAAACAATCGCTCAAAATATCGCCAATGTCGACACGCCTAATTACAAAGCACAGGATGTTAGCTTTAAACAAATGCTCACACAAGCGGAACAATCGGGGGTTAATGCTTATCGTACGGACACGAGACACTATGAATTTAAGGTGGAGCAATCGACACCAGGTGTATATACCTATGAAAACTTTAGAGCACGCCATAATGGGAACGGTGTTAATATGGATGCAGAGCAAGCAAGCCTTGCGGAAAATCAAATTTACTATAATGCGCTAATTGATCGTGTAAGTGGTAAATTAAGCTCACTAAATAATGTGATTAAAGGTGGGAAATAATAATGACAATTTTTCATAGTATGAATACGACGGCTTCTGCTTTAACTACGCAGCGACTTCGTATGGACGTTATTTCTTCCAATATTGCAAATGTCGATACGACACGTGCTCGTCAAGTAAATGGAGAATGGGAGCCTTATCGTAAAAAGCAAGTTGTATTAACAGAGCAAGAAGGGAATCGTTTTAGTAATTTCCTAAACGTTGCCATGGGCAAAACGTCCAAGCAAGCCGTTGGAAATGGTGTACGCATAAAAGAGATTAAAGAAGATACAGAAACACCGTTTAAACTTACATACGATCCAACACATCCTGATGCGGACGAAGCAGGGTACGTTCAAACATCAAATGTGGATTTATTATCTGAAATGGTAGATTTAATATCAGCTTCTCGTTCATATGAGGCAAATGTTACAATGTTTAATGCGAATAAAGCCATGTTAACGAAAGCTTTAGAAATTGGAAAAGGGTGACACTAAGATTAGGGGGTAAATAAAAATGGCAATTAATCCGGTATCACTGACAGTACCAACAGTGTCGAACGAATCAACAAAAATCAATGCGGTCGTAACTTCAGCCGAAGCGCAAAAAACGTTTGCCAATACGTTGAAAGAAGCTATTACCAATGTCAATGAAAAGCAAATTCAATCGGATATGATGACAGAAAAATTGATTAATGGTGGAGATGTAGAATTACATGAGGTAATGATTGCTTCCCAAAAAGCGAGCATTACACTTAATGCAACAATGGAAGTTCGCAATAAGGTGATTGAAGCCTACCAAGAGATTATGCGAATGAGTGTATAATAGGGCGGTTAAAGCGAATTGTAAATTGTTAAAGCATTCACTATAACCGGAGGATTCATAATGAATGAACGTTTAACGAGAATAAAAACGGATTCGACCAATTTCTGGTCGAGCCGAACGCGAAATCAAAAAGGTGCAATAATGGGTACGTTAGTAGCGATTGTTGCATTGGCAGGGATACTTACATACTTTTCAACTAGAACAACGATGGCGCCATTATTTACTGGATTATCGCCTAGTGAAGCAGGTCAAATTACGGAGGTATTAGGTTCACAAGGAATAGCGTACGAATTAGCAAATGGGGGCACTACGGTTTTAGTACCAGAAGAGCAAGTGGACCCTCTGACAGTGTCACTAGCGTCGCAAGGGTATCCAGAGACGGGGGCTATCAGTACATCTTTCTTCACAGAAAATGCTGGTTTTGGTATGACAGATAACGAATTCAATGTCATTAAACAAGCAGCAACAGAAACAGAAATCGCGAATTTAATAAAGCGAGTGCAAGGTGTACAAGATGCCAAAGTACTAATTACCGTACCAGATGAAGGACTCTTTATAAAAGATGCTACACAGGAAGCAACGGCCTCTGTTATGCTAACGACAGAACCGGGTGTAAAGTTTACAGATGACCAAATCAAAACACTGTATAGTTTAGTAGCTAAAAGTGTTCCGAACTTAAGTACTGAAAATATTGAGATTTCCAATCAATATGCTGAATACTTTGATTTGAATTCAGTACAAACAGGCAGTAGTTCAACAACGCCTGAAGGGCAAATGGCCATTAAAAAGCAAATTGAGCGCGATATTCAACGACAAGTACAAAATATGCTTGGGACGATGATGGGGCAAGATAAAGTGGTTGTCTCAGTCACAACAAATGTGGATTTTAAGCAAGAAAATCGGGAAGAAAATTTAGTTCAGCCGGTAGATGAAGAAAACAATGAAGGCATTGCTATTAGTGCACAACGTATTACAGAAACCTATTCAGGAACAGGTGCAACAGCGTCTGGGGTACCAGAAGCTGAAAATGTAACAGATAATTTCACAGATTACCAAGAAGGAACTACTGGAGATGGAGAATATGAGCGCGTTGAAGAAACAATCAACAATGACGTCAATCGTATTCGTCGTGAAATTCAAGAAAGTCCGTACAAAATCCGTGATTTAGGTATTCAAGTAATGGTAGAGCCGCCAGTTGCGGACGATCCAGCGTCTTTAGATGCGGCAGTGCAAGAAGACATTGAACAAATTTTAGCAACAATCGTACGCACTTCAATTGATAAAGAAGTAGCAGGCGATTTAACAGATGAAGCGATAAATAATAAAATTGTTGTTTCTGTTCAACCGTTTTACGGAAAAGAAGGAGCAGATGCTACGCCAGAATCTGTTATTCCATGGTGGGTTTGGGTAGTAGGCGGTATTTTAATTGTAGCCATTGCACTTCTAGTATTCTTCATTTTACGTTCTCGTAAACGTAAAAAAGAAGAAGAAGAGTTAAATATTATCGAACAACAACAAGAATTAATTGAAGTAGACGATATTTCAGAGGAAAAAGAGACTGAAGCAACTGTACGCCGTAAGCAACTTGAAAAAATGGCGAAGGACAAGCCAGAAGATTTCGCGAAGCTATTGCGTAGTTGGATTGCAGAAGATTAATAGGAGGTTCGCCTGTGTCCAAGAAAGATAAAGAGTTATCAGGAAAGCAAAAAGCAGCTTTGCTGTTAATTTCTCTAGGACCGGAAGTTTCGGCTGCTGTGTATAAACACTTAAGTGAAGAAGAAATTGAGCGCTTAACACTTGAAATTTCAAGTGTGAAAAAAGTCGAATCTACCGTCAAGGAGAACATTATTGAAGAATTTCATAATATTGCCTTAGCGCAAGATTATATTACACAGGGCGGTATCGGCTATGCGAAAACCGTTTTAGAAAAAGCGCTTGGTACAGATCAAGCACAAGCGATTTTAAATCGTTTAACATCTTCTTTACAAGTGCGCCCATTTGACTTTGCACGTAAAGCAGATCCAGCACAAATTTTTAACTTTATTCAAAATGAACATCCACAAACGATTGCGCTTATTTTATCGTACTTAGATCCAACGCAAGCGGGGATTATTTTATCCTCGCTTCCGCAAGAGGTGCAGGCAGATATTGCGAAGCGTATTGCGGTAATGGATTCAACATCGCCAGAAGTGATTAGTGAAATCGAATCCGTATTAGAACGAAAACTCTCTTCTACTGTAACGCAAGACTACACAGAAACAGGTGGTATCGATGCAGTCGTGGAAGTGTTAAATGGTGTAGATCGTCAAACGGAAAAAACGATTCTCGATGCACTCGAAATTCAAGATCCAGAGCTAGCAGAAGAAATCAAAAAGCGTATGTTTGTATTCGAAGATATTGTTACACTGGATAATCGTTCGATTCAACGTGTTATTCGTGACTGTGAAAATGAAGACTTATTATTAGCGATGAAAGTTTCTAGTGATGAAGTAAAAGAAATTATTTTCCGTAACATGTCACAA